>NZ_JBEYJA010000004.1:0-329298 GCF_040703815.1 Streptomyces sp. NPDC006743
ACCGGTCCCAGCGGAGGACTGTCCACCGGACCGGGAGGTGGACTCTCAACTGGCCCAGGAGGCGGCCTTTCCACTGGCCCCGGGGGCGGGGTGTCGCTCGTGCTCTTGCCGACGGCGCCGGCCGAGTAGGACCAGGGCAGCAGCTCCCCCTTGGCCCACTTGTCCGTCTGGTCGGTGTAGTGGGCGCTGAAGGCGTGCCCGGAGGCGCCGGTGAGGTTGATCCACTTCGACTTGTCGAGGTCGGCGAGGTTGACCACCATCCGCATGGACGGCACCCACACCACCCCGTAGCCGCCGGCGGCGTTCCACCCGGAGGCGTTGACCGCGGCCTCGCCGCCGCTGAGCTTCCACGGGCCCCGGTTGAGGACGTACTTCAGGAAGCCGGGTCCCTCGGTGCCCAGGGTCTGGTTCTTCAGGAACAGGCGGTGCAGCCGTCCCCAGTTCCAGGTGTCGATGTCCTTGCCGAGCTTCGAGGTCAGCTCCCAGCGGGCGTCGATCAGGGCCCGCTCGAAGAGCTGGTCGCGGTTGTCGGCCTTGGGGCGGGTGCCGGAGGCCGGCGTCTTCCACCAGTCGCTGTTCGGCTGGTTCACGAGGGTGCGGACCACCTCGAACCAGCGGTCGCCGCCGTCCGGCTGGGCCTGGTCGGCCGACCGCTCGCCGCACTCGCGGACCTTGGTGGTCTCGTCCACCGGCCCGGTGTTGCCGGTCGGCTCCACCCACAGGCACTGGCCCTTGACCCGCAGCTCCTTGGGCAGCTTGTTGCCGAAGGCCAGCTTGAGGATGTTGCGCCACACCGCGTTGAAGTACGCGGCCGCCGCCGAGTCGGCGTCCTGGGTGTAGTCCCAGCCCTCCAGCAGCTTCTGTGCCTGCCGGACGTCCTTGTCGCGGATGTCGACCTTCAGCAGCATGGGCACGAGCAGCTTGGCGATCTCGCTGCTGTTGTCCATCTGCATCTGGCGCATGTCGTCGGTGGAGATCTTGCCGCCGCCGTCGATCTTCGACTGGATCAGGTCGGCGATGCGCTGGCTGCGCGTGCCGTAGCCCCAGTCCGTGGTGAGCGTGTACGGGTACTTGTCCGGGGAGACCACGGCCTGGTTGGCGGTGACGATGTAGCCCCGCTTCGGGTTGTACTCGTAGGGCAGCTCGGCCTGCTTGAGGTAGCCCTTCCAGTCGTACTTCGAGTCCCAGCCGGGAGCGGGCACCGAGCCGTCGTCGTTCTTCGCGCGCTCGGGGATGCGGCCCGGCAGCGTGTAGCCGATGTTGTTGTCGGTGTCGGCGTAGACCAGGTTCTGCGAGGGCACGTCGAAGAGCGCGGCGGCCGAGCGGAAGTCGCTCCAGTTCTTGGCCTTGTCGAGGGCGAAGACGGCGTCCATGGTGGTGCCC
Organism: Streptomyces sp. NPDC006743; assembly: GCF_040703815.1. Taxonomy (NCBI): domain Bacteria; kingdom Bacillati; phylum Actinomycetota; class Actinomycetes; order Kitasatosporales; family Streptomycetaceae; genus Streptomyces; species Streptomyces sp. NPDC006743. The sequence continues at coordinate 1,384 of NZ_JBEYJA010000004.1, forward strand.
GCGTCCAGCGCGGTCCACCGCAGGGCGATGGCGTACCCGTCACCGCGGTCCGGTGCGGCGGTGGTGACCTGGGCCTTCTTGCCCACCTGCACCAGCTCGTCGTCGCGGTCGGACAGCAGCGGCCCGTTCTCGGTCTCGCGCACGACGATCGTCTTGGAGGCGCCCCCGGCGACCTTGATGGTCTCCTGGCGGGTCCGGAACGGCACCGTCTTGTCGTCGCGCAGGTAGCCGTCGCCGCTGAGCTTCTCCAGGTAGAGGTCGGTGACGTCGACGCCGGAGTTGGTCATGCCCCAGGCGATGTCCTGGTTGTGGCCGATGACGACGCCGGGCATGCCCGCGAAGGTGTAGCCGGTGACGTCGTAGGGGCACTTGCCGGACACGGCGCGGCAGTGCAGGCCCATCTGGTACCAGACGGACGGCAGCGAGGCGCCCAGGTGCGGGTCGTTGGCGAGCAGCGGCTTGCCGGTGATGGTGTGCTTCCCGGCCACGACCCAGGAGTTGGAGCCGATGCCGTCGCCGTTCACGCCGACGGCCGTCGGCAGGTTCTGCATGACGTCGCGCAGGCCCATGAGCTGGCTCTGCACGCCCGACCCGCCGGAGGCGCCGTCCGAGCCGCCGCCCGCCGTGGTGCCGGCGGTGAGACCGCTCGACGTTCCGGTGCCGGTGCCCGTGCCCGTCCCTGTGCCGGTGCCCGTTCCTGTGCCGGTTCCGCTGCCGCTGATACCCGAGGTGCCGGAGCCGCCGAGCGGGCTGCCGGAGCCGCCGGACGCGCCGGAGCCAGCGGACCCGCTCGCGCCCCCTTCGAACGCCTGAGCGAGTTCGTCGTACTGGCCCTGCGTGACGATCGGCTTGTTCCGGCTGTACGGGTAGTCCGGGTACAGGTCCTTGATCTGTTTGGGACCCAGACGGCTGGTCATCAGGGCGCGGTCGATCTCGTCCTGCATGTTGCCGCGCAGGTCCCAGGCCATCGCCTTCAGCCAGGAGACCGAATCGACGGGGGTCCACGGAGCGGGCTTGTAGTCGTTGGTGAAGCCGAGCGCCGCGTACTCCAGGGAGATGTCCTTGGCGTCGCGGCCCTTGAGGTAGGCGTTGACACCCTGGGCGTAGGCCTGGAGGTACTTCTTGGTGGTGGCCGACAGCTTCTTGTCGTACTCCTGCTCGGCGACCCGGTCCCAGCCCAGGGTGCGCAGGAACTCGTCGTTCTGGACCTGCCCCTTGCCGAACATCTCCGACAGGCGCCCGGAGGTCATGTGCCGGCGCACGTCCATCTCGTAGAACCGGTCCTGCGCCTGGACGTAGCCCTGCGCCATGAAGAGGTCCTGCGGGGACGAGGCATAGACCTGCGGGATGCCGTAGCCGTCCCGCTTCACGTCGACGGGGCCCGACAGGCCCTGGAGCGTGACCGAGCCCTTGGTCTGCGGGAAGGAGGCGCGGACGGTGCTGACGGACCAGTAGGCCCCGTAGGCGATGCCTCCGATGATGGCCAGCACCAGGACAAGCACGATCAGTCGGGCTTTTCGCCCCTTCTTCCTGCCGGACTTGCCGGGCTTGTCACCCGTTGTGGCGGTGGTGTTGGGGGGCATCGCTGTCCTTGCTGTCCTAACGCGAGCGGCAGGCGGTACTGGAGTGCTGGAGCAACCATAGGCGCAGGACCCTGTGCCCCTTGACGCGGAGTCGGGTCCAGGCAGGCACGGGCGTTCGATCAGGCCGCCGGAAGCGTCAAGAAAGCGTCAAGAGTTAGGTAAGGTAACGAAGTAACCGGAGAACGCGGAGAACTCGCGGAAGGAACCGCCACTGACTGTCCAGCACCTCAACCAGCTCCTGCTCGCCTGCTCCCTCGTCCTGCTCGTCGCGGTCGCGGCGGTGCGGATCTCCTCGCGCAGCGGGCTCCCCAGCCTGCTCGTCTACCTGGGGATCGGCATCCTCATGGGGCAGGACGGCCTCGGTCACGTCCACTTCAGCAACGCCGAGATGACCCAGGTCATCGGATACGCGGCTCTCGTCGTGATCCTCGCCGAGGGCGGTCTCGGCACGAAGTGGAAGGAGATCCGGCCGGTTCTCCCCTCCGCCTCCGTGCTGGCGCTGGTCGGGGTCGCGGTCAGCGTCGGCGTCACGGCCGTCGGCGCCCACTACCTGACGGGGCTGGAGTGGCGTCAGGCCCTCATCATCGGTGCGGTCGTCTCCTCGACGGACGCGGCGGCCGTCTTCTCCGTCCTGCGGCGCGTTCCCCTGCCCGCGCGCGTGACGGGCACGCTGGAGGCCGAGTCCGGCTTCAACGACGCCCCGGTCGTCATCCTGGTCGTCGCCTTCTCCACGGCAGGACCCGTCGAGCACTGGTACGTCCTGGTGGGCGAGATAGCTCTGGAGCTGGCCATCGGCGCCGCGATCGGTCTCGCGGTGGGCTGGCTCGGCTCCTGGGGGCTCAAGCACGTCGCCCTGCCCGCCTCCGGCCTCTACCCGATCGCCGTGATGGCGATCGCGGTCACCGCCTACGCCGTCGGAGCGCTGACCCACGGCAGCGGCTTCCTCGCCGTCTACCTGGCGTCCATGGTCCTCGGCAACGCCAAACTGCCGCACTGGCCCGCCACCCGCGGCTTCGCCGAGGGACTCGGCTGGATCGCCCAGATCGGCATGTTCGTCCTGCTCGGTCTACTGGTCACGCCGCACGAACTCCTCGACGACTTCGTGCCCGCCCTGCTCATCGGTCTGATCCTGACCATGGTCGCGCGGCCGCTGAGCGTCCTGCTGAGCCTGCTGCCGTTCCGGGTGCCCTGGCCGGAGCAGGCCCTGATGTCCTGGGCCGGACTGCGCGGCGCCGTCCCCATCATCCTGGCCACCATCCCCATGGTGAACGGCGTCGACGCCAGTGGCCGCATCTTCAACATCGTCTTCGTGCTCGTCGTGGTCTACACCCTGGTGCAGGGCCCGACGCTGCCCTGGCTGGCCCGCAAGCTCCGGCTCGGCCAAGGCCAGGAGGCCGCCGACCTCGGCATCGAGTCGGCACCCCTGGAGCGGCTGCGCGGCCACCTGCTGTCCGTCGCCATCCCGGAGGGCTCGCGGATGCACGGCGTGGAGGTGGCCGAGCTGCGGCTGCCCGCCGGATCCGCGGTCACCCTGGTCGTCCGCGAGGGAAAATCGTTTGTCCCGCTGCCGACGACCGTCCTGCGGCGCGGCGACGAACTCCTCGTGGTCGCCACCGACCCGGTCCGCGAGGCTGCGGAACGGCGGCTGCGCGCGGTCGGCCGGGGCGGCAAGCTGGCGAGCTGGCTGGGCCCGAACGGCGCCACGGCGAGTGGGGGGCCGTGAGGGCGTGGGGGTGCGTGGGGTGCGTGGGCCGCAGGGTTCGGGAGGGCTCTGGGGTTCGGGAGGGCTCTCGGGTTCGCGAGGGCCCTGGAGTTCCTGATGAGGGGGCTCTGGCCTGCTGGGGCCGCCGCGGCCGTGGGACCGGGTCCGTGAGGATCCCTCACCCCGGCGCCTCCCCCCTGTGCCGAACGCAGGGCAGGCCGCCAGTGGTGCTCGCTTTCACAGGGGCACAAGCCTTCCGTCCCTGTAGGATGAAGGCGCACCCTGATCGAACCAACTCTGCCTGACGCAGAGCTGGCGCGACCGTATGGCGGTCGGGACGCTCCCGAGGGGGCGCCGGCATCTACCGCAGTCCGCGCAAGAGGACAGCTCTCGGCGCGCCCGCACCCAAGGGCCCGCGCTACCAGGCGGCAGAAAGGCACGGGCCGTGGGATCCGCGGTCACCACCACCGACCCCGCGAAGACCTCGACGGCTTCCTCCCGACCCGGATACGGGCAACTGCTGCGCACCCGCGGTGCCTGGACGTTCCTGCTCCCCGGTTTCGCCGCGCGCCAGCCGTTCGCGATGCTCACCATCTCCATCGTGCTGCTCGTGCAGCACACCACCGGCTCCTACGGCGCTGCGGGCGCCACCGCCGCCGTCACCGGCGTCTCCATGGCGCTGTTCGCGCCCTACAGCGGACGGCTCGCCGACCGTCACGGCCAGCGCGCCGTCCTGCTGCCCGGTGTCCTGGTCCACGCCGTGGCGGGCCTGACGCTGACCGCGCTCGCGCTGGCGCACGCCCCCCTGTGGGCGCTGTTCGTGGCAGCCGTGCCGACCGGTGCCTCGGTGCCGCAGGTCGGGCCCATGGTGCGCGCCCGCTGGGGCGTGACGCTCAAGGACTCACCGCTGATGACCACCGCGGCGGCCTTCGAGTCGGTCACCGACGAACTGACCTTCGTCTTCGGCCCACTGCTTGCCACCGCCCTGTGCACGGCCGTCGCCCCGGCGGCCGGCCTGTTCACGGAGTCCGCGCTGACCCTGGTCGGCGGTCTGCTGTTCGCCGCGCAGAAGCGCACCCAGCCGCCCGTCTCCGGCGGCGGGCACGCGCGCGTGCGGCACGCCCCGGCCCTCAGCGTCCCCGGTGTGCGGGTGCTGGTCGTGACCTTCCTGGGCATCGGCTCCGTCTTCGGCGGCATGCAGGTCTCGCTGGCCGCCTTCACCGAGTCGATCGGCGAGCCCGGCCTCAACGGCGTCCTGTACGGGACCTTCGCCGCCGGCAACATGCTCTCCGGCATCGTCTGCGGCGCCATCGCCTGGAAGGTGGCCCCGCAGCGCCGTCTGCTCGTCGGCTACACCGCCCTGGCGCTGGCCGCGTCCGCGCTGTGGACCGCGCACTCGGTGCTGCTGCTCGCCGCGCTCGGCCTGCTGGTCGGCATGTGCATCGCGCCCGCGCTGATCACCGGCTACACGCTGGTCGAGAGCCTGGTCCCGGCGGGCGCCAGGACCGAGGCGTTCACCTGGCTCACGGGCGCGGTCGCGCTCGGCCAGGCCGCCGCGGTCACCGTGGCCGGGCAGCTGGAGGACCGCCTGTGGGGCGGCGCCGGATTCCTGGTCCCGATGGCCGGTACGGTGCTCGCGCTGCTGACCCTGGTCACCCTGCGGTCGCGGCTCACCGCGCGGGCCGACAGCCGCCTGGTGGCACGTGGCGTCGGTCACCGCGACCCCGTCGCAGTGGACTGACGCCGAGGAATACGTCACTATGGATCGTCGTTAGCACTCATCGAGTGAGAGTGCCAGGAGGAAGACAGTGCCCACCTATCAGTACCAGTGCACCGAGTGCGGCCAGGGCCTCGAGGCGGTGCAGAAGTTCACCGACGACGCGCTCACCGAGTGCCCCAACTGCGGTGGCCGCCTGAAGAAGGTGTTCTCCGCGGTCGGCATTGTCTTCAAGGGGTCCGGCTTCTACCGCAACGACAGCCGCGGCTCCTCGTCGAGCAGCAGCCCCGCGTCGTCGTCGAAGTCGTCGGCCACGTCGTCCTCGGGGTCCTCCGACTCGTCGTCCTCGTCCTCGTCGGGTTCGTCGTCCGGCTCCGGTTCGTCGGCGTCCTCGTCGTCCACGAGTTCCGCGGGCAGCTCCGCCGCCTGACGCACCGCTTCCAGGACCCTGCCGTCACCGGACGGCGGGGTCTTCGGCGTCCCCTCCGCCGCCCCACTGCCGCAGCCGACTCCCGTCGTCTTCGCCCGGGCGCCCGGTGAGCCGGGAGGCCGGTGTGCCGGGAGGCCGGCTGAGGTCGCGGGCGGTGAGCCGGGAGGCCGGTGTGCCAGGAGGCCGGGAGGCCGGTGTGCCGGGAGGCCGGCTGAGGTCGCGGGCGGCGGCTGAGGTCGCGGCCCGACGGCTGAGGTTCCGGGCGGGCGGCCGGTGTGCCGGGCGGGCGGCTAGTGTGCGGTGCATGGTGAACGCAGAGATCGGTGTCATCGGCGGTTCCGGCTTCTACTCGTTCCTGGACGAGGTGACCGAGGTCCGCGTCGACACGCCGTACGGGGCGCCCAGCGACTCCCTCTTCCTCGGCGAGGTCGCCGGCCGGCGGGTCGCTTTCCTGCCCCGCCACGGCCGCAGCCACCATCTCCCCCCGCACCGCATCAACTACCGGGCCAACCTGTGGGCGCTGCGCTCCGTCGGCGTGCGCCAGGTGCTCGGCCCGTGCGCGGTGGGCGGTCTGCGCCCGGAGTACGGTCCGGGCACGCTCCTCGTGCCGGACCAGTTCGCCGACCGCACGAAGTCCCGGGAGCAGACCTACTTCGACGGACTGCCGCTGCCCGACGGCACCCTCCCCAACGTGGTGCACGTCTCGCTCGCCGACCCCTACTGCCCCGCGGGCCGGGCCGCCGCGCTGAAGGCGGCGCACGGCCGGAACTGGGAGGCCGTCGACGGCGGCACCCTCGTCGTCGTGGAGGGCCCGCGCTTCTCGACCCGCGCCGACTCGCTGTGGCACCAGGCGCAGGGCTGGTCGGTGGTGGGCATGACCGGTCACCCCGAGGCCGCACTCGCCCGGGAGCTGGAGCTCTGCTACACCTCTCTGACCCTGGTCACGGACCTCGACGCGGGCGCGGCGAGCGGTGAGGGCGTCTCCCACGAGGAGGTGCTGCGCGTGTTCGCCGCCAATGTGGAGCGGCTGCGCGGGGTACTGTTCGACACGGTCGCCGCGCTGCCGCCCACCGCGGAGCGCGACTGCCTGTGCGCGACGGCCCTGGGCGGGATGGACCCGGGCTTCGCGCTGCCGTAGCGAAGGCGTGCACCGCACGGCACCGCGCCTGCCCGGACGGCCGTCTTTCGTCCGAGGCAGGCGGAACCTCTCCTTCGGGTGAGGGAGTTGTCCACAACCAGCGGGTAACGCACGGGCTCCGGCGGCGTTCGGCGTGAGGCCTCATCGTGGCATCGCAGGCCGGTTCCACGCCGGTGCCCCGAGCACAGGTGGTGACTCCCATGTCCCTCTCGTCCACTCACCTCTCGTCCGCGTTCCTCTCGTCTTCGTCCGCGCCTCTCTCATCCTCGTCCGTGTCTCTCTCGTCGCCCCGCCCGTCGTCCCTTTCGGTGGCCGCGGACAGCACGCCGGCTACGGACCGCGCTGCGACAGCGGCCCCCTGGCGCACAGCCGGCCCCCCCGCGTCCCCCGCCGCCCTACCGGCGACCGGTGACCGGTTGGCGACCGATGACCACTTCGCAGCCGGTGACCCGTTGGCGACCGCCGGCCGCTTGCCTCCCGGCCCGCTGTCCTCCTGCCCGCCCGGCACGGAGGCCCCGGAGCCGTGCGAGGTGCCGCATTTCGCCCCCGTACGTGTGCGGGGCGGCCGGTACCGGCTGCGCCGGCTGCTGCGGCAGCGCGGACGGGCCGTGGCGGCCGGTCTGGCGGTCACGGCCGCCGCGCTGGTGGCCGCGGGTCCACGGCTGACACCGGACGCGGACGCCCCTCGCGGCGCCCCCGCCCGCGGGCACCCACGGCCGTCGGCCGGCCCGTCCGCCTCCGTCCACGGCGCCCGCGCCACGGACACGGACCGGACGATGACCGTGCCCGTGCGCGTCGCCGACGCGGCGACGGTCCGGCTGCTGCGCCCCGGCGACCGGGTGGACGTGATCGCCGTCCCCGACCCGGCCACGGGCGGCCGGGCCCGGGTGGTGGCCTCCGGAGCACGGGTGAGGAGGGCCCCGGAGCCCCTCGGCGGCCCCGGCGCGGCCGGGCACATGGATTCGGCCACGGGTACCGGCGAGGGGCCCGCCGGCGGAAGCGGCACGGACGATGCCCTGGTCACGCTGGCTGTGCCGCGTTCCACGGCGGCGCGGCTGGCCGGGGCGGGCGCGACGGCCCGATTGGCGGTGGCCCTCCGGTGAGCCATAGGTTGCTGAGCTGTTTGTTGTACAACCTGCATGCCCGAGGAGAGTCCCGACGTGAGTACCAAGAAGGACCCGAGCGTCTGGCAGGGCTTCAAGGCCTTCCTGATGCGCGGGAACGTCGTCGATCTGGCCGTCGCGGTGGTCGTCGGCGCCGCCTTCAGCAACATCGTCAATTCCGTGGTGAAGGGCGTGATCAACCCGGTCGTCGGGGCGATCGGCACCAAGAACCTCGACCACTACAGCTCGTGCCTGAGTTCCAGCTGCAAGGGCGACCAGGGCATCCAGATCATGTGGGGCTCGGTCCTCGGCGCCACCCTGCAGTTCGTGATCACCGCGGCGGTGGTCTACTTCCTGATGGTCCTGCCCATGGCCAAGTTCCTGGCCCGCCAGGAGGCCCGGAAGAAGGCCAAGGACAGCGCGCAGGAGACGCCGGCCATCGAGGTGACCGAACTGCAGGTCCTCAAGGAGATCCGCGACGAACTGGTCGCGCAGCGCGGCGGCGAGCACGAGCGGGTGTAACGGTCACGGGCGGACCGGACCGGTCGGATGGACCGCAGCGGCGGAGCGGACCGGGCCGGTGGGTTGTCCTGTGCCGGCGGAGCGGACCGGGCACGCGGGGCCGACCGGGCTCCTCGGGCCGACCGGGCCGGTGGGGTCTTGGTATCGGGTGGTTCGGCGGCCCTCGTGGGCGCAGGCGGTGCGGCGGGCCGCAGCGTCACAGGTGGTGCGGCGGCTTCTCGTCGAGGAAGCGCTTGAGGTCGGCGGCGGCGTCGCCGTCCGGACGCTCGCCCCAGCCCCGGTCGGTGTCGTCGGTGGACTGCTGGTTCAGCGGATCGTCGAAGACCAGCGCGCTCTTCGGGTCACGCGGCTCGGGGGCAGTGCTCATGCCTCCAGGGTACGGTCCCCGGCGAACGCGCCCCGCGCGGGATTTTCCGGCGGTCGTCTGGTGTGCTGTGTGCCATGACGTCCAGTTCCGCTTCCGCCCGGGGATCCGGCTCCCCGGAGCCCGCCCGCATCCCCCGGCCGCTGCGCCCGCTGACCGCACGCGGGCGACACGAGTCCCACCGGGTCTCCTCACCGCTGGAGCTCCTCTTCGACCTGTGCTTCGTCGTGGCGATCGCGCAGGCGGGCGTCGAACTGGTCCACGCCGTGGCGGAGGGCCATGCCGGGCAGGGCATCCTGAACTACGCGATGGCGTTCTTCGCCATCTGGTGGGCCTGGATGAACTTCACGTGGTTCGCCTCGGCGTACGACAACGACGACGTGCTCTACCGGGTCGTCACCCTGGTGCAGATCGCGGGTGTGCTGGTGCTGGCGGCGGGTATCTCCCGCGCCTTCGCCCAGCACGACTTCTTCCTGATGTGGCTCGGCTACGTGATCATGCGGGTGGCGATGGCCTTCCAGTGGCTGCGCGCGGCCCGGTGCGCCGAGGGCGCGGAGCGCCGCATGGCGGTCCGGTACGCGACCGGCGTGCTGCTGTGCCAGATCGGCTGGGCGGGTCTGGTGCTCCTGCCGGAACCGGGCAGGCCGTGGGTGTTCCTGGTGATGGTGTTCGCGGAGCTGTCGGTGCCGGTGTACGCGGAGAGGGCGCATGCCACCTCCTGGCACCCCCACCACATCGCCGAACGGTACGGACTGTTCACGATCATCGTGCTGGGCGAGACGGTCTCGGCGGCCACGGTCGCGGTGAAGTCGGCCGCGGACGAGCACTTCGCGCTGGGCGAGCTGCTGCCGATCGCGGCGGGCGGCCTGCTGATCGTCTTCTCCGCCTGGTGGATCTACTTCGTGGTGCCGATCCACGGCCATCTGCGCTCCAACCACGAGTCGTTCCTGTGGGGATACGGCCACTACCTGATCTTCGCCTCGGCGGCGGCGATCGGCGCGGGACTGGAGGTGGCGGTGGAGCAGGCCGCCGGCAAGAGCCACCTGTCGGCTCTGGAGGCGTCCGCCGCCGTGACCCTGCCGACCGCGCTGTACCTGATCACCGTCTGGGCGCTGCACGCCCGTCACTTCAAGGTGGGCATCGCCCAGCAGCTCGTCCTGCCGACCACCGCCCTGCTGGTGATCTGCTGCACCTTCCTCGGCCGGTGGGCGGTGCTCGCGGCAGGGCTCGTCTCCGCCCTCGCCGTGACGACCGGTGTGGTCCTGAGCGCGCGGATGACCGCCGGGGCGGGCGGGGCCGGGCCGGGCGGGGACCGGACGGCGCACCAGGCGGCTTGACGTCCTCGGCGGTCCCCGGGGCTCCGCGCCCGCGATCGGGCCGGCCGGCGGGGAGACTGACGCGCATGACAGTGGACGCTTTGACGGATGTGGCCGGGATGCGGGTGGGCCATGCGACCCGCACGGGCGGCGGGTGGCTCACCGGGACGACGGTCGTGCTGGCCCCGGAGGGCGGTGCCGTCGCCGCCGTGGACGTGCGCGGCGGAGGGCCCGGTACCAAGGAGACCGACGCCCTGGACCCCCGCAATCTGGTGCGGACGGTGGAGGCGGTCGTCCTGACCGGCGGCAGCGCGTACGGGCTGGATGCCGCCTCGGGGGTGATGGCCTGGCTGGAGGAGCGCGGGCGCGGGGTCCGGGTGGGGCCCGACCCCTCCCACGTGGTGCCTGTGGTGCCCGCGGCCTGTGTGTTCGACCTGGGCCGGGGAGGTGACTTCCGGGCCCGGCCGGACGCGGCCACCGGACGTGCCGCGGTCGAGGCCGCCGCCGCGAGCGCGCCGGGCGCCCCGGTGGCCCAGGGGTGCGTCGGTGCGGGGACGGGAGCGGCCGTGGGGCCGGTCAAGGGCGGGGTGGGCAGCGCGAGCACGGTGCTCGCCTCGGGTGTCACGGTGGCGGCGCTCGTCGTGGCCAACGCGGCGGGATCGGCCGTGGACCCCGAAACCGGGGTGTTGTACGGCGAGTTGTTCCAGGGGCGGGTGGAGTACCCCGAGGCGCGGGTGCACGAGGCGGCACGTCGGCGGCTCGCCGAAGCCGCCGCCCGCAGTGCTCCGCCCCCGCTGAACACGACGCTCGCGGTGGTCGCGACCGACGCCGACCTGACGAAGGCCCAGGCTCAGAAACTCGCCGGTACCGCGCACGACGGCATCGCACGCGCCGTCCGGCCGGTGCACCTGCTCAACGACGGGGACACGGTGTTCGCGCTGGCCACCGGGGCGCGCCCGCTCGTTCCCGACCCCGGCTCACCCGAAAGCGACTCAGCCGGCACCGGGTCACCCGGACCCGCCTCGCCCGGCATCGCCCCGCCCGCACCCGGTTCCTCCGGCTCGCTCGTCCGCGAAGGGCCCCTCGCCCTGAACGACGTGCTCGCCGCGGGAGCGGACGTCGTGACCCGCGCGATCGTACGCGCGGTGTGCGCCGCCGAGTCGGTGGACGGACCCGGCGGAACATGGCCGGCCTACCAGGAGTTGTACGGGAGGCAGTGATCCGGGCGCGGTGAGACGGGCCCGGCGACAGGGGGGGACAGTGCAGGACATACAGGGCAACCACGCCTGCCGGGCGGGCCGTCGGGCCGTCCGGAGGTCTCATGGCGGCGTCGATTGTCCCGGTTCTGTCACGTGACGGTCTTTCGGCCGAGCCCGCGGGAACCCCGCGAGGGGTCGGCCGCCTCTCTATCCACGCACTGCAGCCACCCACTCACTTCACACGACCTGGAGCAGCCCGTGACAACGCCGGACATAGCAGCGCGGCGCATACTGGGGGCCTGTGCCGCCCTGGTGGTCGGCACCCTCACCCTCACCGGATGCGGCGGCGACGCCAAGGCCGACGACGACGGCAAGGGCGGCGGCGGCAAGGACACCGTCAAGACGTCCACGGCCAAGATCGACATCTCGGCCAAGGACGGTTCGACCGGAGCGTCGATCAACGCGACCGGCGTGAAGGTCAGCGACGGGAAGCTGACCGAGGTGAAGATGACCGTCGCCGGCTCGGGCAAGGACGTGCCGGGGTCGATCTCGTCCGACGGTTCCACCTGGAAGCCGAAGGAGCAGTTGGACCGCGGGACGAAGTACCGGATCTCGGCGACGGCGAAGGACGACGGCGGCCGCGTCGCCGCCGCGAACTCCATCTTCACGACGGTCACCACGAAGAACAGCTTCATCGGCACGTACACGCCGGACAACGGCACGACGGTGGGCGTCGGCATGCCGGTGTCGTTCAACTTCGACAAGGTGATCACCGACAAGAAGGCCGTGCAGTCGCACATCACGGTGACCTCCAGCAGCGGTCAGCAGGTGGTCGGCCACTGGTTCGGCGCCCAGCGGCTCGACTTCCGCCCCCAGGACTACTGGAAGGCCGGCTCCAAGGTCACGATGAAGATCGACCTGGACGGCGTGCAGGGCGCGAACGGCGTCTACGGCGTGCAGAAGAAGACCGTGAGCTTCACGATCGGCCGCTCGCAGGTCTCCACGGTCGACGTCAACACGCAGACCATGACGGTCGTCCGCGACGGACAGACCGTCAAGTCGATCCCGGTCTCCACGGGCAGCCCCGAGCACACCACGTACAACGGGCAGATGGTGATCTCGGAGAAGTTCATCCAGACCCGTATGAACAGCCAGACGGTCGGCCTGGGCGGCGAGTACGACATCCCGGACGTGCCGCACGCGATGCGTCTGACGACGTCCGGCACCTTCATCCACGGCAACTACTGGTACAACCCGGGCAACCCGCCCTTCGGCAACTCCGGCACCAGCCACGGCTGCGTCGGTCTGCGGGACGCGCGAGGCGCGCAGGGCGACACCCCCGCCAAGTGGTTCTACGACAGCTCGCTCATCGGCGACGTCGTGATCGTGAAGCACTCCCCCGACAAGACGGTCGCCCCGGACAACGGCCTCAACGGCTGGAACATGTCGTGGAGCGAGTGGACCGCCGGAAGCGCCGCCTGACCGCTCCCGAGCCCGTGACGGGTCCCGGAGGGCCCACCGGACACTGGTCCGGCAAGGCGCCGCCGAGTGCACCAACGGGCCGCTGAGCAGCGGATTTTGACGAAACGCCGGGCCGCACGGGAACTTCTCGTGCGGCCCGGCCGTTTTTCCGCCGTACGTTTTCTCGGTTCCCGGACATGATGTCCTGCCGAGGGGCTACGGTATGCACCCACAAGGTGACATGCAGCAACGCCGGGAGAAACCTTGAGCGTTCCGTACGAGACGACCGCGTACGAACCACACCGGTCGCCCGAGTCTCCGGAGGAGCAGCTCGCGCGGCTCCTCGGTCGCGCGCTGAACTCCTTCGAGCTGCCCGACGAGACGATCCGCGCCCTGGACTGCGCGCTGGCGTACGACGGCTCGCTGCACTCCGCGCACCACAGCGCGGGCCTGCACCGCGAGACGTACCGGCACACCTGGCTGCTCGCCGACGGATCGGCGCTCACCCTCTGGGAGCTGGTGCACAACACCGCCCCCGGCGGCGAGCCGCAGCACGAGGTGTACCTCGACGAGGAGGAGCTGGGCACGGCCACCGGACGGCTGCCGCTGCCGCCGGACGCCCCGCAGTTCGAGCAGCCGGTGCTGGTGCAGCTCTCGGCCCTGCCCGAGGCCCGGCACGCGTACGCCCCCGGCGACGCGGCCGACCACGCCCGGCGGCTCCTGCGGCGCGCGGAGAACGCGGACCGGCCCGGCGACGAGACCGCCGCACTGCTGGAGACGGCGTGCGGACACCGGATCACGCAGGCCTTTGGCCGCCCCTGCCGCGCGGGGCGTACCGGCCTCGGCTACTCGCTGTACGAGCACGCCTTCCTGCTGCGTGACGGCGTGGAGGTCTCGCTGTGGGAGGTGGAGCACACGGCGACGCCCGACGGCCGCCACATGTGCGAGGTGTACACCACGCAGAAAGCGGCGCGGGACGCGATGGAGCGGCGCGCGGCCCAGGTCTCCTGAGCGGTCGGGCGCCCCGGCCGACGGTGGCGGGCGGTGTGGCCCGGGCGACGGCGGGCGGCGCGGACGACGGCGGGCGGTGCGGTCGCCCTGGGCGCCACGCCCTCGGCCGGTGGGCGCCGCGCCCCGGCCGGCGAGCCGGCGTCAGCGGCCGTCGCTGAGCCGGCGTACCAGACCGGCGAAGGCGTCCCGCTCCGCCGGGGTCAGTTCGACGTACTCCCGGTGGGGGCCGGAGGCGCGCTGGGCGGGCAGGGCGCGCAGAGCGGCCGGGTGCGGTCTGCGGCGGATCTCGAACCGGAGACCGAAGCGGTAACCGGCGAGGCCGACGGCGCACAGGAGGATCAGCACGGCGGGCAGGACCACACCGAACCAGACCAGGAACGGGACGTGCTCAGGCATGTCTCAAGTGAACACCACGGTCCGGGACGTCGGCCCCGGACCGTGACGTATCTCGCAGGTGACGTGAACTACTCACAGCGCCTCAAATGGGCAGGATGCGGTCGGCGCGGTCAGGCCGCCACGGGCTGCTTGCCGTGTGCCGCCGCGGCCCGCCCGCCCTCGTCGTCGCCGTCCGCCGCGCCCGCGTCCGCACCGCCCTGCCGGGACGCCCGCAGCGTCTTCAGGGCCACCACCAGCGCGGTGGTGGCGCAGACACCGGCCGCGACGGCGATCAGGTAGAAGAACGGGTTGCCGATCAGCGGGACGACGAAGATGCCGCCGTGCGGGGCGCGCAGCGTGGCGCCGAAGGTCATCGACAGGGCGCCGGTGAGCGCGCCGCCGACCATCGAGGCGGGGATCACGCGCAGCGGGTCGGCCGCCGCGAACGGGATGGCGCCCTCGGAGATGAAGGAGGCGCCCAGCACCCAGGCGGCCTTGCCGTTCTCGCGTTCGGTGTGCGTGAAGAGCCGGCCGCGCACGGTCGTGGCGAGGGCCATCGCCAGCGGCGGCACCATGCCCGCCGCCATCACCGCGGCCATGATCTTCATCGCGGAGTCGCTCGGGTCCGAGACCGCGATCCCGGCGGTGGCGAAGGTGTAGGCGACCTTGTTGACCGGACCGCCGAGGTCGAAGCACATCATCAGGCCGAGCAGCGCGCCGAGCAGGACGGCGTTGCTGCCGGTGAGGCCGTTCAGCCAGTCGGTCATGCCCTTCTGCGCGGTGGCGATGGGCTTGCCGATGACCACGAACATCAGGAACCCGACGACCGCCGAGGAGATCAGCGGGATCACCACCACCGGCATGATGCCGCGCAGCGCCGCCGGGATGCGGACCTTCTGGATGGCCATCACCACGCCGCCCGAGATCAGACCGGCCGCCAGGCCGCCCAGGAAACCCGCGTTGATCGTGAGGGCGATCGAGCCGCCGACGAAGCCCGGGACCAGGCCGGGCCGGTCGGCCATGCCGTAGGCGATGTAGCCGGCCAGCACCGGGACGAGGAAGGCGAAGGCCACACCTCCGATCTGGAACAGCAGGGCCGCCCAGCTGTCGGACTGGGTCCAGACGAAGTGGTCCATGACCGAAGGCGCCTTGTTGATCCTGTACCCGCCGATCGCGAAGCCGAGAGCGATCAGCAGGCCGCCCGCCGCGACGAAGGGGACCATGTAACTGACGCCGGACATCAGCCACTTGCGCAGCTTGGTGCCGTAGCCCTCGCCGGCCTCACCGGCCCGCTCGACCGGTGTGCCGCCGGGTGCCGCCGCCGCGCTCACCTCGCCCCGCGCGGCCTTGCGGCGCACCTCTCCGATCAGCTCGCCGGGCCGGTTGATGCCCGCCTTGACGCCGACGTCGACGGTCGGCTTCCCGGCGAAGCGGTCCTTGTCCCGTACGGGGACGTCGTGGGCGAAGATCACGCCGTCGGCCGCCGCGATCACGGCCGGGTCGAGCCGGGTGAACCCGGCCGAGCCCTGTGTCTCGACGACCAGTTCGACGCCTGCCTCGCGGCCCGCGTTCTCCAGCGACTCGGCCGCCATGTAGGTGTGTGCGATACCGGTGGGGCAGGAGGTGACGGCGACGATCCGGAACGGAGGCGCGGGCGGGGGCGCGGGTTCCGTCCCGGGGGCGGACGGGGTGGCGGAGGTGCCCGTCGCGGCGCCGGCGGAGGCCGCCGCCGGCGCCGCGACGGAGTCTCCAGTGCCCCCCGAGGTCCCGGGGGTCCCGGGGGTCCCGGGGGTCTCGGAGGTCCCGGAGTCGGTGGTGCGGCTCTCGGCAGCCGTACGATTCCGTGCGCTCGCGTCCGTCCCGGCGTCGGCCGCCGGGCTCTCGTCGCCGCGGATCAGCGCCGCCGCCGTCGCCGCGTCACCCGCCGACCGCAGCGCGTCGGTGAACCCTGTGTTCATCAGCTGCCGGGCCAGTGAGGACAGGATGGTGAGATGGGCGTCGTCGGCGCCCGCGGGAGCGGCGATCAGGAAGATCAGGTCGGCGGGGCCGTCCGGTGCCCCGAAGTCGATCCCGGCGGCGCTGCGTCCGAAGGCGAGCGTCGGCTCGGTGACGTGCGCGCTGCGGCAGTGCGGGATGCCGATGCCGCCGTCGAGGCCGGTCGGCATCTGCGCCTCGCGGGCGGCGACGTCCGCGAGGAAGCCGTCCAGGTCGGTCACCCGGCCCTGGGCCACCATGCGTTCGGCGAGGGCGCGCGCCGCCGCCTCCTTGGTGTCGGCGGACAGGTCGAGGTCGACCAGGTCCGCGGTGATCATGTCACTCATCGCGGGCTCCTTAGCGCGCGTATCGCCCGGGCGGCGGGATGGGCGCGGACGGGGGTGGGGACGGGGGGCGGGGGCGAGGGTGCCGCCGCGGGGGCGGGGGTGCGGCCGCGGCGGACGGGCATGCTGCCGCCGGGAGCGGTGAGCGGGGTTCGGACGGCGGCGGAGGCCGCGGTGGGGGCGGTCATGACACGGGCTCCGTGAGGGCGCGGTCCACGGGCACCTCGGCGGTGACCGTGACCGCCGCCGGGTCCAGGTCCTTGGGGCCGGGCATCACACTGCCGGGCAGCCGGACGGCGGCGGCGCCGTGGGCGACGGCCGAGGCCAGGGCCCGCGGGCCGGTGCCGCCGGCGATGAGGAAGCCGGCCAGCGAGGAGTCGCCCGCGCCGACGTTGCTGCGGACGGTGCCGACGCGCGCGCCGCCGTACCAGACGCCGGCGTCCTCGACGAGCAGTTGCCCGTCGGCGCCCAGGCTCGCCAGTACGGTCCGTGCGCCCAGGCCGCGCAGTTCCTCGGCCGCCTTGACCGCGTCGCCCACCGTCGCCAGCGGGCGGCCCACGGCCTGCGCCAGTTCCTCGGCGTTGGGCTTGACCACGTCCGGTCCCTCGCGCAGCGCCGCCAGGAGTGCGGGTCCCGAGGTGTCCAGCGCGATCCGCACACCGGCGGCGTGCGCCCGCGCGACCAGGTCGGCGTACCAGGAGGGCGCGAGCCCCCGCGGCAGGCTGCCGCAGCAGGCGATCCAGTCGGCGCCGCGCGACCGGCCCCGTACGGTCTCCAGCAGCGACTCCTGCTCGGCGCGGGTGAGTTCGGGGCCGGGCGCGTTGATCTTCGTCAGGACACCGTCCGCCTCCGCGAGGGCGATGTTGGAACGGGTCGCCCCGGCGACGGGGACCGGCGCGACCTCGATGCCCTGCGCGTCGAGCAGTTCGGCGACGAGTGCGCCGGGCGCACCACCGAGAGGCAGGACGGCGACCGTGCGCCGTCCGGCGGCGGCGACGGCGCGCGAGAGGTTGACGCCCTTGCCGCCCGGGTCCACCCGCTCGCCGGTGGCCCGGACGACCTCGCCGCGGTCCAGGGAGGGGACCTCGTAGGTGCGGTCCAGGGACGGGTTGGGGGTGACGGTGACGATCATGCGCGTACCACTTCCGTGCCGCCGCCCTCGATGGCGGCGGCGTCCTCGGTGCTCAGCCCGCTGTCGGTGATCAGCAGGTCCACGTCGCTCAGGCCGCCGAAGCGGGCGAAGTGCTCCTGGCCGTGCTTGGTGGAGTCGGCGAGCAGCACCACGCGGCGGGCCGCGGCGATCGCCGCGCGCTTGACCGCCGCCTCGGCGAGGTCGGGGGTGGTCAGACCGTGTTCGGCGGAGAAGCCGTTGGCGGCGACGAACAGCACGTCGGCGCGGATCTCGCCGTAGGCCCGCAGCGCCCAGGCGTCCACGGCGGCGCGCGTACGGTGCCGTACGCGCCCGCCGACGAGGTGGAGCTGGAGGCCGGGGTGGTCGGCGAGGCGGGCGGCGATGGGCAGGGAGTGCGTGACGACGGTGAGGCCGGTCTCCAGGGGCAGGGCGGCGGCCAGGCGGGCCACCGTCGTACCGGCGTCGAGGATCAGCGTGCCCTCGGCGGGGAGTTCGGCCAGGGCCGCCTTGGCGATGCGGTCCTTCTCGTCGGCCGCCGTGGACTCCCGCTCCGTGAGGTCCGGCTCGAAGTCGAGGCGGCCGGCCGGGATGGCTCCGCCGTGCACCCGGCGTAGCAGGCCGGCCCGGTCGAGGGCCTTCAGGTCGCGGCGGATCGTCTCCGCGGTCACCTGGAACTCCTCGGCGAGCGACACGACGTCCACCCGGCCGCCGTCACGGGCGAGCCGGAGGATCTCCTGCTGCCGCTCCGCTGCGTACATGTCCGTTTGCCTCCGGTCGATGCCCGAACTTGTGGCTTCTCTCGGAGGCTACGCCTGGACGTCCGCGAAGTAAACAGGTTCGGGCACACCCGGGCACGTTCGGGCGGCCACGGAGGGGGGAAGGGGTGACGGTCCTCATGGGGCCTCCGGCGGCGGCCCTCGGGACACACCGCATCTCCCGGGTACGGCGAAGGGCCCGGTACCTTCCCCGGTACCGGACCCCGCAGACCGTCCTTCCCCGCTCAGCCGACGAGTTCCCGCTCCCGGGACCCGGACGCGAGGCCCTCGCCGCCGCCCGCGCCGCCGGACCCGTCCGCACCCTCGGTGCCCGCCGCGCCCTCCACGTGCTGGGCCGGCCGGTTCGGCAGCGCGGCCATCAGGACGAAGATGACGCCCAGGACCGCGGCCACCCACCACAGGGCGTGCTGGAAGGCGTCGACGAAGGCCGGGCCCACCTGTGCCGGGGCCAGCCGGTCACCGATCACACCGAAGAACACGACCGACACCAGACCGAGCCCCAGCGCGTTGCCCATCTGCTGCACGGTGTTGATCAGACCGGAGGCCGACCCCGCGTGCTCCCGCGGCACTCCGGAGAGGACCGCGTCCGTCAGCGGAGCCACGATCAGGCCCATGCCCACGCCCATGACGACCAGCGGGAGCGCCATCTGCCAGGGGGCGATGCGCAGGCCGTAGCGGCCGGACTCCCAGATGTAGAGCAGCACGCCGGCGGCCATGAGCAGGGCGCCCGCCTGGAGCACCTTGCGGCCGAAGCGCGGGACCAGCTTCTGCACGGACATGCCCGCCGCCACGGACACCGCGAGGGAGAACGGGACGCCGGTCAGCCCCGCCCGCAGCGGGCTCCAGCCCAGGCCGATCTGCATGTACAGCGTCCAGACCAGGAAGAACACGCCCAGCGCGACCCCGAAGACCGTCTGCACGGCGATGCCCGCCGCGAAGCTCTTCACCCGGAACAGCGACAGTTCGACCAGCGGGGAGCCGTCGCGCGCCGCCTTGCGCCGCTCGTAGGCCACGAGCGCCGCGAACACCACCAGCGCGCCCGCCATCGACGCGTACCCCCACAGCGGCCAGCCCAGCTCACGGCCCCGGGTCAGCGGGTAGAGCAGCATCAGCAGACCGAGCGTGACGAGGGCGACGCCGACCAGGTCCAGTTTCAGCGCGCGCGGCGCCTTGGACTCGGTGATGAACCGGCTGCCGAGCAGCAGGGCCGCCACCCCCACCGGAAGGTTGATCAGGAAGATCGGCCGCCACTCGAGACCGAACAGGTTCCACTCCGTCAAAAGCGCGCCGAGCAGCGGTCCGGAGACCGCGCCCAGCCCGACGATCGCGCCGAACAGGCCGAAGACCTTGCCGCGTTCGTGCGCCGGGAAGGTGGCGTGCACGATCGACAGCACCTGCGGGACCATCATCGCCGCCATGGCGCCCTGGAGGATGCGGGAGGCGACCAGCATCTCGGGGTTCACCGCGAAGCCGCACAGCGCGGAGGCGAGGGTGAAACCCCCGATGCCGAGGAGGAACAGCCGCTTGCGGCCGTGGATGTCCCCGAGCCGCCCGCCGGTGATCAGCCCGGCCGCGAAGGCGAGGGCGTAACCGGCGGTGATCCACTGGATCTGGCTGAAGGACGCGCCGGTGTCCTTCTGGATGGACGGTATGGCGATGTTGACGATCGTGACGTCCACGAGGTCCATGAAGGCCGCGGTCATCACGATCGCCAGCGCGAACCAGCGGCGGCGGTCTGCCGTCCGCACCGAGCTGCTGACGAGGGTTTCGCTGGAGGTCATGCCGACAAGCTAATCGGGCAATAGGTCAGATCGTGTCCTAGATCTGCGGCATCCTCGGACGTATGACGACGGACACTCCGGCACGGCTCCTCCAGCTCCTGTCCCTGCTCCAGACACCCCGCGAGTGGCCCGGCGGCGAACTGGCCGAGCGGCTCGGGGTGTCCCGGCGGACCGTCCGGCGGGACGTCGACCGACTGCGCGAACTGGGCTACCCGGTGCAGGCGACCATGGGCTCCGACGGCGGGTACCGGCTGGTCGCGGGCAAGGCGATGCCGCCGCTCGTGCTCGACGACGAGGAGGCCGTGGCCATCGCGGTCGGACTGCGGGCCGGGGCCGGGCACGCGATCGAGGGGATGGACGAGGCGTCGGTGCGGGCGCTGGCGAAACTGGAGCAGGTGCTGCCGGCCCGGCTGCGCCACCGCGTCTCCACGCTCCAGGCCGCCACCACACCGCTCACCAGCGGAGACGGGGCCTCGGTCACGCCCGAGACGCTGACCGTGATGGCCTCGGCGGTCGCCGGGCGGGAGCGGCTGCGCTTCGCCTACCGCGCCGGTGACGGCACCGGCACCCGGCGCCTGACCGAGCCGTACCGGCTGGTGTCGACCGGACGCCGCTGGTACCTCGTCGCCTACGACCTGGACCGGGCCGACTGGCGGACGTTCCGTGTCGACCGGGTCAGCGAGCCCTTCCCGACCGGTGCCCGCTTCGCCCCGCGCGAGCTGCCCACCGGGAGCGCGGCGGAGTACCTGCGCCGCTCGATGCAGCGGCGGCAGGAGACGTACACCTTCGTGGTCACCTTTCCCGAGTCCGCCGAGACGGTCGCCGCACGGCTGCCCGGCTGGCTCGGCACACCGGAGCCCCTGCCGGACGGCGGCTGCCGGGTCCGCTCCACGGTCGGCGACCGGGTGGAGTGGCTCGCCGTGCGGCTGGCGATGCTGGGCTTCGAGTTCACGGTGCGGGAGCCACGGGAACTCGTGGAGTGCGTACGGGCTTTGGGGGCGCGGATGACGCGGGCGGCAGGGGCCGGGACGGAGGGCGGCGCAGCGGAGGGCGAGGCGTAGGCCGGGACGAGTGGGCCCGGGGGCGGGCGGGCTCAGAGGGACTCAGGGGAACTCACGGAGACCCAGGGGCGGGGTGGGTGGTCCAGGGGAAGTCCCGCAGGGCCGCCAGATTGCGCAGGGCCAGGGCGGCCGGGCCGTCCGGGCCGGTGGGCGGCGCCTCCCCGGTGGCCCAGGCCTCCACGGCCACGCGCACGGCGGCACTCGCCACGGCCGCCGAGAAGCGGAGGCCGGGGCCGGTCAGGGAGAGTCCGGGAGCCGGGAGGGGTGCTTCCGAGGCCGGCGTCGGCTGGTGCCCCGGCACGGGGGCGGGTGGTTCCGCAGCCGGGCGGTGTTCCGATGCCGAGCGGAGTTCGGGTGCCGAGCGGAGTTCGAGGATCCGGGCCAGCTCGCGTTCCGACTCCTGGCAGACCGCGGCCCAGACCTTGCGTACCGCCGGACTGGTCCCCGCCAGACGGATGAGCGTGCGCGCCCACTGCCAGGAGATCGCCGAGACCCCTGAACCGGGGGTGAAGCAGTGCCGCACCGCGTGGTCCAGCGCCTCCGGGATCGTGAGCTGCGCCGGGGCGTCCCGGACCGCGTCCCTCCACCGCTCGGCGCCCGCCGCGTAACAGGGCGCCACGGCCTCTTCCTTGGTGGCGAAGTAACGGTAGAAGGTCCGCGGGGCGACCCCCGCCGCCTGGGCGATGTCCTCGGCGCGGGTGGCACGCAGTCCCCGGGTCATGAAGAGGCGGGCCGCCGCCAGGGCGATCTCCATACGGGTGGCGGCCTTGCGGCGCTCGGTCAGGGAGAGGGCCGGGGAGGCAGGCTGGGTAAGGGGCCCCGAAAGGGACTTACGGTCAGCGGGGGTGGGACTCGTCACCTCGGCAGATTATGCCGGTGTGGCAGAATCTGCCATCTGGCGGGTCACCCCGGGGTTCAGGTCCGGGGTGCCCCGCCTCCCCCGCATGCCCCGCATGCCCGACCGACCGGGCTCCGCAGGAGCTTTCCTGCCTGCCGTACGGGCCAGTCCATTGCCGTCCCCCTCCCTCGTCCAAGAGGCCGCCGTCCCCCTCCCTCGTACAAGAAGAGGCCGGCGTAGGAGCGGCCGCCGCGGGAGAAGCCGGAAGAGACCGCCGTACGGGAGGCCGCCGCGGGAGAGGCCGGGAGAGGCCACCCGGGGGGAGAGGCAGCAGAGGCCCCGTGAGAGAGGCCACCGTGGGACAGGCAGCCATGGGGCCCCGCTCGCCGCCGTACCCGGTGGCGGCCGCCCGCCGTCGTCCGGACCGGCCCCGGCCCTCCCCGGCCCTCCCCGGCAGACGATGGAGCCGGGCTCCGGCGCCCGGGGGAAGGCGCCGAAGCCCGGCTCTGGGAAGGTCCCGGCGCCGGGGGGAGTGCGTCGGGACGTGGTCTGTGGGCACCGCCCGGCCTGCCGCGCGATGCGATGCCATGTCGTGCCGTGGAGTGCCGCTCGGGGCCATGACTCCGGGCCCGGAAGGGTTGTTCCCGGCGCGCCGCCCCTTGAAGCGACGCTCCACGGCCATGTTTGCGCGGGCTTTCGCCACCAGGCGTACGCGGTCGGAGTGGGCCGGTGGCATACGCGCCCCGGCGGCCCCGACAGGCCCGGCTCCCGTGCCTCGCTCGCCGGCCGGGGGGTGCCCCGCGCGGGGGCACTCCCGTCCGGCCGGGTGTCACGCCGCGGCGTCGAAGCCCGTGTCGCGGGCCAGCTTCTTCAGCTCGAGCAGCGCGTGCTTCTCGATCTGGCGGATGCGCTCGCGCGTCAGGCCGTGTTCCTTGCCGACCTCGGTCAGCGTGCGCTCCCGGCCGTCCTCGATGCCGTACCGCATCTTGATGATCGACGCCGTGCGCTGGTCGAGGCGGCCGATCAGGTCGTCCAGCTCCTCGCTGCGCAGCAGGGTCAGGACCGACTGCTCGGGCGAGACCGCGGAGGTGTCCTCCAGCAGGTCGCCGAACTGCGTCTCACCCTCGTCGTCCACCGACATGTTCAGCGAGACCGGGTCGCGGGCCCAGTCGAGCACGTCCGAGACGCGCTCGGGCGTCGAACCCAGCTCGGCGGCGATCTCCGCGGGCTCCGGGTCGCGGCCGTTCTCCCGGTTGAACTCGCGCTGGACGCGGCGGATACGGCCCAGCTCCTCCACCAGGTGGACGGGCAGCCGGATCGTGCGCGACTGGTCCGCTATCGAGCGCGTGATCGCCTGGCGGATCCACCAGGTGGCGTACGTCGAGAACTTGAAGCCCTTGCGGTAGTCGAACTTCTCCACCGCGCGCACCAGGCCGGCGTTGCCCTCCTGGATCAGGTCCAGCAGGGGCAGGCCACTCCGCGGGTAGCGACGGGCGACCGCGACGACCAGGCGCAGGTTGGACCGGATGAAGACGTCCTTGGCCCGCTCGGCGTCGGCGACCAGGGCCTCCAGCTCCTCGCGCGTGGCCTCGGCCGGGGACTCCTCGTACCCGTCGAGGATCTGCCGCGCGAACACACCCGCTTCGATGACCTGGGACAGCTCGACCTCCTTGGCGGCGTCGAGCAGCGGTGTACGCGCGATCTCGTCGAGGTACATGCCGACCAGGTCGCGGTCGGCGATCTCGCCGCCGTGGGCGCGAACACTGCGTGCCGCGTCGGCCGTCTCGCCGGTGGCGGACTTTCGACGGGCGACGGCACGGGTTGCCATGCGTGCTCCCTTGCGATGGTGTGTCAGCGGGTGATCCAGGACGCTCGGCACTCTCTGGGGGGACTCTCCTCGGGTGCCCCGCATCCGATGGGAACAACGACTTGAAACCGGACAGAATTCCCAACCCGCCCGCCGATTTTTCTGATCATGCAGTACCCTGTCCCGCCACGCCGGGTCTCGCGCTGCGGCAGGGGTCGCGGAGCCGCAGGTCAGGGTGGGAGTCGCACCCTCCCCGAAGCGGCCCGACCGCCGTCGGTGTCGCCTGGCATGAGACACCCGTCACACGGATATCGCAGTCCCCGCAGCGGAAGAGCGTCATCCTCGACCGCCCCTCCACCTTCATGGACGGGCGGCGCCGCCCGGAGGTTGCCGCAAAGCCGGGATCTCGGGAGATTCCCGGACACCGCCCGCCACGGCCCGGAGGGGCTGACACCCGGGTCCGGCGGACGCTTCAGCCGGACGGAAGCCCTGACCGCTCGGACGCAAGCCCCGACCGGCCGGACCGACGCCCCGACCGGGGGGCCTAGGCCGGAGGGACACCCAGGGCAGAGGGGTCGACGCCCCGACCGGACGGACGTCCCGCCCGGCCTGCCACCTCAGCCGAACTGAACCGACCGCTTCGCCATTCCCATCCAGAAGCCGTCGATCACCGACCGCTGGGCGTCCAGCTCCCCCGCGGCCTCCGCCGCGCCCATGGTCACGAACAGCGGGGCGAAGTGCTCGGTGCGCGGGTGGGCGTACCGCCCGGCCGGGGCCTTGTCGAGGAAGTCCAGCAGGGCGTCCCAGTCGCGGGCCTCCAGGGCGCGCCTGCCCCAGTCGTCGAACTCGGAGGACCAGCTCGGCACGCCCTCGCCGGTGTGCCGCAGGGCGGCGAGGTTGTGGGTGAAGAACCCGGAGCCGACGATCAGCACGCCCTCGTCGCGCAGGGGCGCCAGCCTGCGGCCGATGTCCATGAGCTTCACCGGGTCGAGGGTCGGCATGGAGACCTGCAGAACGGGGACGTCGGCGTCGGGGAACATCTCGACGAGCGGGACGTACGCGCCGTGGTCCAGGCCCCGGTCGGGCACGTCCTGCACGGGCAGGCCGGGGCCGCGCAGCAGCTTGCGCACCCGTTCGGCGAGTCCGGGGGCGCCGGGGGCGGCGTACCGCACCTGGTAGTAGTGCTCGGGGAAACCCCAGAAGTCGTAGACCAGCGGGACCGTCTCCACGGCCCCGAGGGCGAGCGGGGCCTCCTCCCAGTGGGCGGAGACGACGAGGATCGCCCGGGGCCGCGGCAGCGCGGCGGACCAGGCGGCGAGCTGGCCGGGCCACACGGGGTCGTCGGCGAGCGGCGGGGCGCCGTGACTGAGGTAGAGGGCGGGCATGCGCTCCGGGGCGGTGGTCATGGCGGCAGCTTTCTGACGGCGGCGGACGTGGACGGGGGAAGGGCGGCCGGCGCCCCGAGGAGCGAGCCCGAGTCACCGGAGCCGGAAGCTGACTCCTTGAACTTTAAAGCTCTTCCTCGTACCACTCTACGCCCGAGGTTGTTTAACTTTCAATGAGTGGCCTCGTAGAGTGGACTACATGAACACGGCACCCGTTTCCGCGCCCGGCTCCGCCCAGGAGGCCTCCGGCCACGACCAGCGCTGGCTCACCGCCGGGGAACAGCGCGTCTGGCGCGCCTACCTCCACGCCACGACCCTCCTGGAGGACCACCTCGACCGCCAGCTGCAGCGCGACGCGGGCATGCCGCACATCTACTACGGCCTCCTCGTCCAGCTCGCCGAGGCGCCGCGCCGCCGGCTGCGCATGACCGAGCTGGCCATGAACGCCAAGATCACCCGTTCCCGCCTCTCGCACGCCGTCGCCCGCCTGGAGAAGAACGGCTGGGTCCGCCGCGAGGACTGTCCCTCCGACAAGCGGGGCCAGTTCGCGGTCCTCACCGACGAGGGCGCCGACGTGCTGCGGCGCACCGCCCCGGGCCACGTGGCCGCCGTACGGCAGGCCCTGTTCGAGCGGCTCAGCCCCGAACAGCAGAAGTCCCTCGGCGAGATCATGCAGATCGTCGCCGAGGGACTCCAGCCGAACGAAGCGGGTGCGGACCTGCCCTGGCTGCGCTGAGGCGCCAGGACAGGCACCCGGAGGCGGGGTGGTGCGTCAGTGGGCGATGACCGGCACCGCCACGTGCTCCTCGGCGCCCTCACCGGAGGCGGCACCGGAGCCGGTCACCATGGTGGTGCCCGGTCGTCCCGCGTTGACGAAGGTCAGCGCGATCACGGCGGCCAGCACGAGGATGCCGACGGCGAACCAGATGGCGCTGGTGTACCCGTGCACCAGCCCCTGCACCTGCACCAGCTGCTGCCCCGTCCTGGTGGTGCCCGCGGCCGCCATGTGGTCCTTGATGTAGGACGCGGTCGCGGAGGAGGCGATCGTGTTCAGCAGCGCCGTACCGATGGCGCCGCCCACCTGCTGCGAGGTGTTGACCATCGCGGAGGCGACACCGGCGTCACGCGGCTGCACGCCCTGGGCGGACAGCGACATGGCCGGCATGAACGCCGTACCCATGCCGAGACCGAGCAGCAGCATCGCGGGCAGCAGCAGGGCCGGGTAGGAGGTGTCGGTCTTCAGCTGGGTCAGCAGCAGCATGCCGACGGAGGCGACCAGGAAGCCGGGGCCCATCAGGAGCCGGGCCGGGACCCGGGTCATCAGCCGGGCACCGATCTGGGTGGAGCCGGTGATCATGCCCGCGATCATCGGGAGGAAGGCGAAACCGGTCTTGACCGGCGAGTAGCCCTTCACGATCTGCAGGTAGTAGGTCAGGAAGAGGAACAGGCCGAACATGCCGATGATCGCCAGGCCCAGCGAGAGGTAGACACCGCCGCGGTTGCGCTCGGTGACCACGCGCAGCGGCAGCAGCGGAGCCCGCATCCGCGACTCGACGAGCACGAAGGCGACGAGCAGCACGGCCGAACCCACGAACATGGAGATGGTCAGCGCGTCGCTCCAGCCGGCGGACTCGGCGCGGGTGAACCCGTAGACCAGGGCGACCAGGCCGAGGGTCGACAGGATGACACCGGGGATGTCCAGCGGCGAGCGGTTGCGGCCGCCGGCCGGCTCACGGATGACGAAGTACGCACCGGCCGCGGCGACCACGGCGAACGGGATGTTCACGAAGAACGTCCAGCGCCAGTCCAGGTACTCGGTGAGGAAACCGCCGAGGATCAGACCGACGGCACCGCCACCGCCGGCGATCGCGCCGTAGATGCCGAACGCCTTGGCGCGTTCCTTGGCGTCGGTGAACATCACCGCGAGCAGGGACAGCGCGGCGGGGGCGAGCAGCGCGCCGAAGGCACCCTGCAGCGCGCGGGAACCGAACAGCAGGGCACCGCTCGTGGCCGCGCCGCCGAGCGCGGAGGCCGCGGCGAAACCGGTCAGACCGACCACGAAGGCGCGCTTGCGGCCCCACAGGTCGGCGATACGGCCACCGAAGAGGAGGAGCCCGCCGAAGGCGAGGGCGTAGGCCGTGACGACCCACTGACGGTTGCCGTCGGAGATACCCAGGTCCTTCTGGGCCGAGGGAAGGGCGATGTTCACGATGGTGGCGTCGAGGACGACCATCAGCTGGGCGAGCGCTATGAAGACGAGCGCCTTCCAGCGGTTGGCGTCACCGGACTTCTCCAGGACGCCGGGAGCCTTTGCGGCTGTTTCGGACATGGGTGTACCCACTTCAGGACTTCGTGACGGAAAAAGGGTGTCGAAAGGCGCACCGACGGTCTTCGGGTGTCCGAAGGCCTTCGGAGGAAGACGGAACAGACTTCTGACGGAGAAGGAGGAAGAGGAGGAGAGGGAGAGGGAGAGGGAAGCAGGAAGGAAGGCGGGCAGGCGGCGCGGAGGGACGGCAGGCCGGCAGAGGCGGGGAGCAGGTCCCCGTCCTCCGGACGAAGCGATGCCGGCCGGTCAGTCGGTCGGTCGAGGCGGTGCCGGTCCGGTCGGTGGACGAGGCGGTGCCGGTCGGTCGAGGCGAGGCGGTGCCGGTCGGTCAGGCCTGGCGGAGAGCCTCCATGGTCAAGGCCGTACCCGGCAGGGCGGAACGGGCCGGGGCCCGCAACCCGTCCAGGAACAGCTGGAGATGGCGGTGGACGAAGCGGTCGTGGGTGAGACAGCCGGTGCCGGCCGGCGGGCGGCTGAGCTGGGCCGCGGCGACCATCAGGTCGCCGACGCCCACATCGGCGCGCAACTGCCCGGCCGCCTTGGCGCGGTCCATGACCTCCTCGATGAGGTGTTCGACCCGGTGGCGCGAGGCCACCAGATCGGGGTGGTTCTGGTCGAAGGTGCTGGAGACCATCGGGCAGAGCGCGCTGATCCGCTCGTCGGCGGCGGCGTGCACGAAGCGCGACAGCGCCTCGAAGGCGTCTCCGGTCTCCGCCAGCGCCTGCTCGGCCGCCTCCGCCGTACGGTCCATCACGGAGCAGACGACCTCGCGGACGAGGGCGTCGCGGTCCGGGAAGTTGCGGTACAGCGTGGCGTTGCCGACGCCGGCCCGGCGGGCGATCTCGTCGAGCGGCACCTCGGGGCCGTGCTCGACGAACATCTCGCGGGCGGCGGTGACGATCCGTTCCCGGTTGCGCAGGGCGTCGGCGCGCGGCCTCGTCGCCTTGCGCGCTGCGGGGTTCGCGATCGTCGCGGCAGACACGGCTTCTCCTTCTGGTCGTCGGGCCGCCTGACCGGTCGATCATCGGCCGGTCCGGCGGTCTTGGTCGGTGTCGGTGCCAGGGGAGCGATCCGGGGAGCAGGTCCCCGTTTCGCTCCTACACAGGGCTAAACGGGGAAGAGGTCCCCGGATATTTCCCGCCCCCTAAAAGATTCTTCGTGACCTGGATCACACCCAACTGGCTCTGTCCTTTCCCACGACGGGGCCGCGCGTCCCACGACCGGCCCGTTCCAGCGCGCGCCCGCCGCGACCCCGACACAGGGTGATCGAAAGGGTGCAGCCGGAGACGAGACCGGTGACCGCCTGGCGCGAACCGGTGCGGACCGGTGCCGCGCGGCGCGAGACCGGCGGCTGCCTGGAGCGAAAGGTCCACGCATGCCGCCGCAGCCGCAGCCGCCCCGCCACCGGACAGACCGTACGCACCGGACCCGCGGCACGGACCTCGGCGGGACGAACGCCGGCGCGAAGGGCACCGGCGCGAAAGGCACCGGCACCGGGGCGGTCGCGGCGACGGACTCCGCGAGGACGGGCAGCGGCGCGGCGGGCATCGCCAGAGCGGGCAACGGCGGGGCAGGTACCGCGAGGGCGGGCAACGGCGGGGCAGGCACCAGCTCCGCGGCCACGGCGGGCGCCAGCGGGGCAAACGCCGGCTCTGCGGCCTCCGGGGGGACAGACACCGGCGGGGCGGGCACCGGTACGGCGGCTGGAACGAACCGTACGGACGGCGCGCCCACCGCCGCCCCCGAGGCCGCCCCGGAGCCCGCAGCGGACGGCAGGGACGAAACCCGCCCCATACCCCCCCGCACGACCAGCCCCATATCCGGCCCACCCTCCGGTCCGACTTCTACTACTCCCACGCCCACGCTTACGCCCGCCACACCCGCACCCCGCACCGACCCGAGCGGCACACGTACTCCCCGCCCACGCGCTCACCGCATACGCACTCGCCGCATACGCGCCCGGCTCGCCCGTACCCGGCTCATACCTGCCTGGCCCATACGCACGCGCCCCCTGTTCACCCGCCGTACCGCCGCCTTCGCCTCCGTCACCGCGCTGACCCTCGCCGTCAGCACCGCGGGGGCCGCACACCTCACGGCCGGCGTCACGGCGCCCGGAGCCGGAGCTTCCGCCCTGTCCCGTGTCCCCGCGCTGGCCCCCTGCCTGATCAGCGGCGCCCGCACCGTACAGATGACGGAGGGCGTCCCCACCGCGGGCGGCTACGCCCGCTCCACCGGCACCGTGCACGCCCTGACCCTCATGATCGACTTCTCCGACGCCCCCGGCGACGGCAGCGCGCTCGACCGCTTCCACGAGTTCTTCCCGCAGACCCAGGAGTGGTTCCGCACCGCCTCCTACGGGCGCCTCGACTACCGCCCCGAGACCCCGGTCACCCAATGGCTGCGCATGCCGAAGCCGTTCAAGGAGTACGGGATCGAGCGCGGCGCCCCCTTCGACCCGGGCTACCGCAAGCTCGTCCAGGACATCGTGGCGGCGGCCGACCCGACGGTGAACTTCCGGGACTACGACCTGCTGAACGTGCTGATGACCCCGAACGCCGGCCCCTCGGCCCTGGACACCGTCCTGTCCGTCACCTTCGCGGGCAACCCGGACGCCCCGGTCGCCGACGGCGTCCCCGTCGCCAACGCGTCCTTCGTCTACTCCCGCCAGGACGACGGCTCCGGCACCTACGACCGCACCGGCTACCGGGTGCTGCCCCACGAGAACGGCCACGTCTTCGGCCTGCCCGACCTCTACACCCAGGAGGGCGGCGGCGCGGTCGGCCACTGGGACATCATGAGCGAGGACTGGGGCGCCGACAACGACCTGCTCGGCTGGCACAAGTGGAAGCTGGGCTGGCTGGACGCCGACCAGGTGAGCTGCGCCAGCAGGCACGGCTCGGCCGAGTACACGCTGACCCCGCTGGAGCGCGCGGGCGGCCCCAAACTGGTCTTCGTCCCCCTCGACGGCAGCACCGGTTACGCCCTCGAACTGCGCACCCGCGAAGGCAACGACGAGACGGTGTGCCGCCCGGGCATCCTCATCTACAAGGTGAACGCCGGGGTGGACACCGGCCGCGGCCCCGTCACCGTCTACGACGCCCACCGCAACTCCGGCGGCTGCACCCGCAGCCCCAACGTGCAGGCAGAACTCTCCGACGCCCCCTTCGCCCCCGGCGAGACGTTCAAGGACCCCCAGTCGAAGATCCGCATCGACGTGGCAGCGGCGGACCTGGACGGGAACTACCGGGTACGGGTGACACGGCAGTGAGAGCACCCCGGGCGGGGAGACGCCCGGGGGCTTGGCCCGGGGCGCGGTCCGGGATCACTGACCCGGCGCGCGGGCCGGGTTCACCGGTCCGCTTCCGTGGGCCGAATCCCCTGGTCCGTGGCTGAGGTGCGAGCGAAGTCCGAGGCCCGGGCGCGGGCCCGCACCCGCACCCGCACCCGCACCCGCACCCGCACCGACCCGCCCTACCCCGCCCCCTGCTGGGTAGCGGCTCCCGCAGCCACCCCCGTAACCGCCCCGCCCCACCACCCACGGACCGGACTACCGTAGGCCTGCACCCGCAACACCCCACCCGCCCCCGCCCCCGTCCACGCGCGGCCATCAGCCAGCGCCCGCCCCCCTTGCCACGACCACGCCGGGACCACCGCCCCGCACGGGAGAACCGACCGATGCCCGCGACGCCCTCGACGACGCCCGCGAACCCGACGCCGCACGGCCCCGGGACGGCGGCACCCGGCACCGCGGCGGGAGCGGCGCACGCACGGACCACCACACCGGGCGTCCCCACCACATCAGCCACACCCGCCACACCGACCGTCTCCACCACCTCAGCCACATCCACCACACCCGCCGCCGTCCCCGCCGAGGCGATCACGCCACTGCTGCGGGGCGTCGCGGTGCTGCGGGCACTGACGGAGGCGGGCGGAACCCTGAGCCCGAGCGCCCTGGAACGCACGACGGGCCTCGCCCGTTCCACCGTCGACCGCATCACCGCGACCCTCGCCCGCATGGGATACGTACGCCTCGACGGCCGGGACGCCGTCCTCACCCCCCGCCTCATGGAACTGGGCAACGCCTACCTGGCCGCCCTGCGCCTGCCCGCGCTCCTGGGCGCGCGGGCCGACGCCCTCGCCGACGCGCTGGACGAGTCGGTGTCGCTGGCGGTCGCCGACCGGGACGGCATCCGGTTCATCCACCAGGCGACCCGGCGCCGCGCCATGTCGCTGAGCTTCCGCATCGGCGACCTGCTCCCGGCCGAACGCACCGCGCCGGGCCCGCTCTTCGCCACCCAGTGGACGGCCGAGGACTGGCACCACTGGCACGAGCGCCGGACGGCCGACCCGGAGAACCGGGCCTTCCCGGCGATCCCCCCGGCACCCCCCGCCCCGGCAGGCGACTTCGAGGAGCGCACCGCCCGGGCGGCCCGGGAGGGCTGGGCAGGGGACGACCAGTTGATCGAACCGGGCCTGGTGGCCGTCTCCGTACCGGTACGGGACCCGGCCACCGGCCGGATCGCCTGCGTGGCGAGCGTGGTGAGCCACACCAGCCGCCACTCCGCGGAGCGCCTGCGCGCCACCCTGCTCCCCCGGCTGCGCGAAACGGTCACGGCGATGGAGGCGGACCTGCGGACGGCGCCGCCCCCCGAGCACCCGGTCGCCCGTGTCTGCGGCCTGGCGACCTGGACGGCGGCGTCGAAGCAGGAACTCGGCAGGGAGTTCATCGAATCCCTGGCCCGCGGCCTGACGGTCCTGACCGCCTTCGGGGAGGAGCACCCGATGCCGACCCTCACGCAGGCGGCGCAGGCGACCGGCCTGGCCAGGGCCACGGCCCGCAGGGCCCTCATCACCTACGAGCACCTGGGCCTGGTGGCGCCCGGCCCCGACCGCACCTTCGCCCTCACCCCCCGCGTCCTCTCCCTCGGCTTCCCGCCGCTGTCCCGCACCTCACTCCCCCGGATCGCCCAGCCCCACCTGGAGGACCTGGCGGCCCAGGTGCACGAGTCGGCGTCCCTGGCGGTCCTGACCCCCGCCGGCGACGAGATCCAGTACACGGCCCACGCGGCCACCCACCGCATCATGAGCGTCAACTTCACCGTCGGCACCCGTCTCCCGGCCCACGCCACCGCCCTGGGCCGCGCCCTGACGGACCCCGGCCCGCACGGCTACGCCCTGGCCGACGAGGAACTCGAAGAAGGCCTGCGGGCGATCGCCGTCCCCGTCCACGACCGCACGGGCCACCCCGTAGCGGCGGTCGGCATCGCCCTGCACGCGGCCCGCCACACCCGCGAGGAGTGCACCGAGACCCTCCTCCCCGCCCTGCGCCACACCGCGTCCCGCATAGAAACAGACCTCCGCACCGCCTCCCGCTTCACCCACGTCCCCCTGACCTGACCCCACCGCCGGCGCCCTGATCCGGTACGCTGACGCCAGTGGCGCACACCACCACGATCCGCCTTCGTAGCTCAGGGGATAGAGCACCGCTCTCCTAAAGCGGGTGTCGCAGGTTCGAATCCTGCCGGGGGCACAGAGAAACACCTGGTCAGAGGCCCTTCCGTCCGACGGACGGGAGGGCCTTCGCGCTCGCAGCACACATACGGCACACACGGGCTGCGGGCAGAGGTGGGGAGCTGTGCGATATGCCCGCGAAGGACGAGCTGGCCCGGCGCCGGTACGAGAAGCTGGTGGAGCGGCTTGAGTCGCTGATGCAGGGCGCTTTGAAGCCGGAGTACCAGGGCTACTACGGGCAGCTGGCCCTCGGCACGGACGATCTTGCGGAGATGGGCGAGCTCAAAGACGTCCGACGTGCTGCCAGGGAGGCGGGACGACGTCTCGGCTGGAAGGCGACCACTCACCTCGTCGGCGGAAGGCTCTTCGTCCTCGACGAGCGCGAGGTACCCGAGGAGATCGAGCGGCTGGCTGGGAATGCGGCCGCTGCTGCGATTGACCGGGCCTGGGAGGAAGGCCGCCGGCCGCGACTGACCTGACCCGAGAAAGACGCGAGGGGCACCCCACCGCATCAGCACGGCTGGGTGCCCCTTCGCTTACGGCGCTCCGGCACAGGTTAGGCACACATCACGCGGCATCGACCTCCAGGACGGCCACGGTCTCCGCGGCCTTGCGGGCCTTCCGCTCAGCCTTCTCCAGCTTGGCCTTCGCCTTGGCCAGTTGCTTGGCGCGACGCTTGTGCATCTTCTTCGACACCTCGTCGAGACGGTCAGGAAAGAGGTGCCCGTACGTGTCGAGCGTCAGGGTCGCGGACTTGTGGCCGAGCATCGTCTGCACGACGTTGACGTCCGCCCCGCTGGCGATGGCGAGCGAGGCCGCCGTGTGCCGCAGCTTGTGCGGGGTGACCTTGAGGTGGCCCAGCCCGGCCTTCACGACCGCCGGTGCGAAGAACCGCTGACGGAAGTTCCGCGCCCTCAACGGTCCGCCCTGCGGGGCAGTGAAGAGCAACTCCTCATCTCCCCGCCCCTGAACGTGCGGCTTCAACTCCTCTGCCAGGAACCGCGGGATCGGTACTGACCTGCGCTCATGGTTCTTGGGGGTGTCGAGGTAGAGCTTCCCGTTGTCCTCGGCGTACGCCTCGACGATGTGGGCCCGGCAGGAGGCGAGGTCCACGCGGCCCACCGTCAGCGCAGACGCCTCACCCCAGCGCAGACCGGTATAGGCCAGCAGGAGGATGAACACCCGGTAGGCGCCCGACGCGTTGGCCAGTGCGTCGACCTGCATGTCGTCGAGGTACACGTGGTCGGCCGGCGCCGCCTTCGGCAGAGGCACGCCGACAGCCGGGTTGACCGCAAGACGACGGGCCTTCACCGCGTAGCCGAGAACGCGGCTGAGGACAACGTACGCCTTGCGGACCGACCTGGGGCTGAGCTTCCTCCCGCCGGTCGCCTCGCCGGACAGCAGGTCCGCGAGCCACTCGGCGATGTCCTCGAAGTTGATGCGATCCAACGGGGTGGTGCCCCATCTGGGGATCACATGGACGTCGAGAACTCCGCGATAGCGGCCCCGGGTCGAACGCTTGAGATGGATCTGCGCGGCCAGCCAGGACTCCGCCACCTCTGCGAATTTCACGCGTGCGGCTGCGGGATCACGGTAGGAGCCGTCGTTGAGACGGGACTCCATCCTCGTCCGCTCCGCCTCGGCGTCGACCTTTCGGACGAAGGTCTTCATCTTCGGCTTGCCGTCGGGGCCGTACCAGCGGACCCGGTAGCGTCCGGGTGGCGTACGGCCCGCCCGCTTGGCATCAGCTGCGGCACGTGCGTATGCCGCGTGCCCTATGCGGTCCTCGATCCAGACCCGCGCCAACTAGCACCCCTCCCGGTCGCCGCTGGTCACCGACGGGAGCGGCAGAAGCAGGGTCGCGGCGGGGATGCCCAGCGCGGTGGCGATGACGACGAGGTCGTCGATGTCGCAGCGACGGCGCGCGCGTTCGGTGCGGCTGAGGGCGGTGTTGGTCATCGGGCGGCCCAGCGCGGTGCAGCGAGCGGCGAGCTGCTGCTGGGTCAGGCCGCGCACGAGGCATAGGTGCTCGACGGCGCGGGCGGTGTGGAGGCCGGCGGGGCCTATTTCGACAGGTCGGGTTGCCATAACAGTTAGCTGTAACTTGCGGCCGGGCGCTAT
The DNA here is from genome assembly GCF_040703815.1 of Streptomyces sp. NPDC006743. Classification (NCBI taxonomy): domain Bacteria; kingdom Bacillati; phylum Actinomycetota; class Actinomycetes; order Kitasatosporales; family Streptomycetaceae; genus Streptomyces; species Streptomyces sp. NPDC006743. Next base: position 36,361 of record NZ_JBEYJA010000004.1, read on the forward strand.
GGCAAGAGTTGGTTCTTAAACTCTACAGAAGTCACCCCACGACTGAGTGGCGTTCCTCTCATCGAATTCCGGCACATCACGGGCCGTCCCTTCTGGAATGTCGTGCTACCTTCCCATCGCGCTCTGAGTATGGGCGATTCAAGCAGGTATCAGCCGAACAGTGCACCGGGCGCATCGGATGACACCCGCGCACTCCGCAACACCACCGACCTGCTGAGGTATCGGATTCCGACACCTCTACCGATGGCTTCGCCGTAAAAAATTTCGGGTTCCGTGGAAGCGATTTTGGCAACCGCTCATCCACCCTTACTGTTTTCGCCTCCCCAGCCACGCCAAGAGAAGTAGTACAGAGTTTTGGAACCAACTCTGGACTTCTCTCCGTGAGGTGTGGCTGTGTTGTCCAGGCCGTTGTCCAAGACCGAAAAGGAGCCACATGCCGACCTCTTCTCCCCGTAGCACCGATGACCCTGCAACCGCTGCAGCTGCCCGTGGCCCGCTCGCCAGCCCTGCAGAGGTCGCGGCCTTTCTCGGGGTGCCGGTGAAGACCCTCTACCAGTGGAAGTACCGGGGCATCGGCCCCAACGTGCACAAGGTCGGTCGCCACCTGCGCTACCGCTGGCCCGAGGTGGACGCCTGGGTGAACGCCCAGTCCGCGTACGACCTCACGGCCTGAAGCCGCCGGGACAGCGAAACGGCTCTCGGCGAGCCACCGCCGAGAGCCACAGAGTCCCCGCCCCATCGCCCTTGAACGATCGAATCGGTGGGCCGGGCCTTGCCCGTCCGGCCCACCGGGAAGGAACGCCTGTGGACGAATCTACGTCTCCCACCACCCCCGCCGCATCCTCGCTACCCGCCTGGCCGCCCGTCGCCGTCCCCGGCCAGGACCCCGCCTTGGATGCCTCCGCCGCCGAGGACGACGAGCCAGGGCAGGCCGGCGAAGGCGCCCAGCTGCTGGACGAACTGCGGGAAGCCATCGCGCGGTACGTGATCTTGCCCAGCAGTGAGGCGTTGACCGCCGTAACGCTGTGGGTGGGAGCCACGCACATCCAGCCTGCGCTGCAGCACGCACCGCGTCTGGCGGTGGTCGGGCCGGCGAAGCGGTGTGGCAAGTCCCGCCTGCTGGATGTGATCACGGAGACCGTGCGGGAGCCGCTGATCACTGTGAACACAAGCCCAGCGGTCGTCTTCCGCGCCATCGGTGACGACCCGCCCACCCTGCTGGTGGACGAGGCCGACACCATCTTCGGCAGCATCAAGGCCGCCGAGAAGAACGAGGAGCTGCGCGGCCTGCTCAACGCCGGCCACCAGCGCAACCGGCCCGCCCTGCGCATCTCCGGCCCCGAGCACAAGCCGCAGGCGTTTCCCACCTTCGCCATGGCCGCGCTCGCCGGTATCGGGGACCTGCCGGACACGGTCATGGACCGGGCCGTGGTAGTCCGCATGCAGCGGCGCAAGGCAGGTGAGCGGGTGGAGCAGTTCCGCTCCCGCCGCGACATCCCCGCCCTGCACGCCCTGCGTGACCGGCTGACCGCCTGGTTGCGCCCCCTGATGGACAGCGCAGCCGACCTGGTGCCGCCGATGCCGGTGCAGGACCGGGCGGCGGACACCTGGGAGCCGCTGGTGGTCGTCGCCGAACTGGCAGGCGGCTCCTGGCCAGAGAGAGCACGGGCGGCGTGTGCGGCGATGTGCGCGGCCGAGGTCGGCCAGGACGACGAGTCCAACGTGAAGACGCGCCTGCTGAAGGACATCCGCCGCGTCTTCGCGTGCTACGGCGATCCCGACACCGTGCGCACGCGGGACCTGCTGGAGGAACTACTCAAGGACCAGGAGGCTCCGTGGGCGGAGTACCGCAACACCGGCCTGACCCCGCGCTACGTGGGGATCCTCCTGAAGGACTTCGGCATCCAGGCGGCCGTCCTCCGCTTCGAGGGCGGACGGCAGGCCCGGGGCTTCACCCGCATGCAGTTCACCGACGCCTGGGCCCGTTACTGCCCTGAGGAGCAGCCTCCCGACGGCAGCGGTGAGACCACCCGTCACGAGTCGGCTGTACTCCCGTAAACACCCGTCGCACACGTCGCATCGCAGGTCAGCCCCGTGACGGGTCAGGTGCCTGTGACGGGTCCTCCCGTATCACGCCAGGCTCCCGTACCTGCCCTGACCAGGCATGCGACGGGTGTGACGAGTCCGCCCCCTCCCCACCGGCAGCCCTGCCCTGTGGCTATGGCAGCCGTCTCTTCCTGGAGTACCACGCTTGCCTTCACGCACCACCCAAACTCCCGTGGCGGCTCTGACTGCCGCGATCCGCCTCGGCGTCGCCCTGGTCGGCACGATCGGCTTCGCCCTGTCCTACGACGCCCTGCGGCAGATGGCCGTCGCCATCCACGTCCGCGGAGTCCTCACATACGCCTTCCCGCTGGTGATCGACGGGTTCATCGCCATCGGCGTCGCCGCCCTGCTCATCCTGCGCACCGCACCCTGGCGCTCACGCCTGTACGTCTGGGCACTCGTCGGGCTCGCCACGGTCACGAGCATCTGGGCCAACGCCCTGCACGCCATCCGCCTCAACCAGCAGGCACGCACCGCCGGACTGCACCTGGACGACATCACCGTCGGCGCCCTGTCCGCCATCGCCCCTCTCGCGCTAGCCGGCGCGGTCCATCTCGATCTTGTCATCCGCCGCCACCCCACACCCCGCGGCCATGAGGCTGCCGCCACAACGAGCCAAACGGTCGGCGACAGCCACAACGGCAGACACAGTGCCGAACCGCCTGCCCGTTCGGCCGATGAGACCTCCCTGCCGAAGAAGGTGCGGTGCTCGCCCGATGTGGCCGAGCGCGCGAACGTAGCGGAGGCAGCAGTCAAGGTGCCCCAGGCCCGAAGTCGCTCGCCAAAGAAGGCGGCCACGAACGCGACGCCACCTTCGACGAGCTGCTCGCTATCGCCCGCACCGCCCCACTGGGACGCGGGGGCCGCGCCTCACGCCGCAACATCGAGGCGGCTATCCGCGGCGCTGGGTACCGCGTCGGCAAGGACCGCCTGACCCAGATCAAGGAGCACGTGCAGGCCGAACTCGACCAGGCCGCCCGCCGGCGACAGCCCGAGCCCGACAAGGAACCCGTCGGCGCCCACTGAGTCCGCAGGCACGTCCGTCCCCCTCGCGCTCGACTCCTCCCGCTCGTCCCCGCACAGCCCGCCGCGGGACGAGCGGTCTTGGAGCCATGACCTCTTTCTCACCACGCACGGAGAATCGCCCGATGCACGACCCGCACCACGAAGTGCCAAGCCTGCCGCAGCAGATGACCACTACCGCCACCAGCGCAGCAAGGTATGACGTTGGACCGTCCAAGGGCCGGTCCAACGCGGACTCCTCCGCCCCGGGGGTGGCGGAGGACCTCGGGAACCAGGGGGTTCCCGAGGAGGAAACGCCCGCCGGCGCGGCCGAGCAGTCCCCCGCCGCGCTCGCCGACGAAGTCACCCTGCGTCGTATCGCTCACCGGCGTACCCGCGAGAGCGTCCAGCGTAAAGAGCGTGTCGACGTCCGCTACAGCGTCGACGAGAAGACCCGGATCCTCGCCCGTTCCCGCAAGATGGGCATCGCCGGCGCCCACCTCGTCGGCGCCGTCATCATGGCCTATCTCGACGGCGATCTCACCGTGGGCCTGGCTGGGCAGCGCACCCAGCTCGACGACTGCCTCGACAAGCTCGACGCCCTGCGGGCCCAGGTCGCCCGCATCGGCAACAACGTGAACCAGATCGCCCACCGCCTCAACGCCGGAGGCGATCCGCACCCTGGGGACACCGCTGTTCTCGCCCAGACCGAGCGCACCCTGGACGCCGTCCGCGCCGCCATCGGCGACATCGCGCAGACCATGAACCACGCCGTCTCCGCGAAGGCGGCCCGGTGATCGCCAAGATCGGCAGCGGAAAGAGCACCGCCGGCCTGATCCGGTATCTGTTCGACACGAAGAAGGCCAAGGACCACACCGACCCGCACCTGGTCGCCTCCTGGGGAGGCTTCGCTCCAGATCCCGGCCGCGCCGACGACTTCGGCGCCACGAAGATGCGGCTCGTGGCCGACCTCGACCTGCGGGTCAAGCAAGCCCGCCGACTGGGCCGAGCACCCGAGCGGCACGTGTGGCACTGCTCGGTACGTGCCGCGCCCGGCGACCGGCACCTCACCGACGCCGAGTGGGCCGACATCGCCCACCGGATTGTGGCGGCCACCGGCATCGCGCCACAAGGCGATCCCGATGGGTGCCGGTGGGTCGCCGTCCGCCACGCGGACGACCACATCCACATCGCCGCCACCAAGGTCCGAGGCGACCTGCGCACCGCCCGCCACTGGAACGACTACCTGACCGCGGACAAGGAACTCGCGGCCATCGAGAAGGAATACGGCCTGAAGCGGGTGGTGCGCGGCGACCGCACCGCCGCCCAGCGCCCCACCCGCGCCGAGACGGAGAAGGCCCGCCGGGCCGGCAAGACCAAGACCTCCCGCGAGCGCCTGCGCACCACCGTCCGCCAGCTGGTGTCCATCGCCACCAGCCCGGAGGAGTTCCTCCACCTGCTCGACGGGGTCGAGGGCGTCCTCATCGACGTCCAGCGCTTCCCGTCCGGCGACGTACGCGGGTACAAGGTCGCCGTGGAAGGCGACACCAACACCATCGGCGAGCCGATCTGGTTCTCCGGCGCCAAACTCGCCCCCGACCTGTCCTTCCCCAAGATCCGCGAACGCCTCACCGTCATCGAGATCCCACCCGCCACCCAGCCGGGCCGCCGGCGCCAGCCCAACCCCTGGCACCAGGCCACCGCCGCAGCCGAGCGCATCCCCCACCACCTCGACCACGGCGACGACGCAGCCGCCCAGGCCCACATCGCGGCCTTCGGCGAAGCCATAGACGTCCTGCCGCTGCTCGCCCCCAGCCACCTGCGGCCACACCTGCAGCAGGCCGCCATCGTCTTCGAACGCACCACCCGCTCCCGCATCCGCGCTCAGCAGGACCAGGCCCGCGCCCTGCGGAGCGCAGTCCGCGCCCTGCGCACCGCACCGGTCACCGGCGACGGCTCCGGGCTGGCCATGTTCCTCGACATCGCCGTCCTCGTCGTCATCGCCACAGCCCGCTGGCACCAAGGCCGCCGGCACGACCAGCAGGTTGCCGCCGCCCACCACGCCCTGGTCCATCTCCAAGCCGCCTACCAACAGGCTGCTGCCGAGCCGCTGGCCGCCCTGGCCCAGCGCCAGCCACCCGCCCGCACCATGGAACGCCACGCCCAGCGCATCATCGCGATCCTGCCCGACCACGCCCAAGAGGTCCTCGACGACCCCGCCTGGCCCGCACTGGCCACCGCCCTGACCGAAGCCGAGACCACCGGCCACCACCCCGAACAGCTCCTCCAGCACGCCGCACGGCAGCGCACCCTGGACGACGCCCGCTCCACCGCCAGAACCCTCACCTGGCGCATCCAACGCCTCGCTGCCCGGCAGGCCCCCAGCGATCGAGCACGAGCCGCCCAAGCTCGTACGTGGGCGACACCACGACCGGCACACTCCGGCCAGACGCGGCCGAGCCCGTCACAGCCTGGGCCTGCGGCCCCCACGCGACACCGGTAATTCCGGCACTGACGGCCTCGCGTCTCGAGGCCGTCAGCCATCGGGATACACCTTCTTGCCAAGTGAGGGACGGAGTCACCGCGCCGTGCCGACCAGAGGCTCCAGCAGTTCAAGAGCTTCCTCCCAGCGGAAGCGCTCCGCCGCGCCGCCGGCCCTCGGTCGGTGCGGTTCGCAGGAACCGATCAGGACACCCATCCCCCGCAGCCGGTCCAGGCTCTGCTGGTAGGCGGGGTGGGCGGCCTGGGCGGAGTTCAGGTAGGGCAGGGCCACGGTCGGGATGCCCATGCCGTACGCCTCGCACAGGATGCCCAGGGCGAGAGTGTCGGAGATCCCGGCGGCCCACTTGTTGATCGTGTTGAAGGTGGCGGGAGCCACGGCGATCGCGTCCGCCGGGGGCAGTGGGCGCGGGTCTCCCGGTGAACGCCAGGCGGACCGGATCGGGTAGCCGGTCTGTGCCTCGATCGCCGTGGCGTCGATGAAGCCAAGCCCCTGTGGTGTGGCGATGACGCCGACGTCCCAGTTGGCCTCCTGGGCGGCGGTGATGAGCTTGCCGACGTCGCGGGCAACACCTGCAGCGCACACGGCGACGTACAGGAAGGGCTTCTTGTCCGGGGCGGTCGGTTCGGTCACGCGGGGGCTCCCAGTTGGCGACTGAAGTGGTGCAGTTCCGGCAGAGTACGTCGGCGGTCGCGGGCGGCCATATCCGCGACCAGGTGTCGGACGTCGGGGCGGCGGATGTCCTGGGCGGCGCAGGTCTCGGCGATACGCAGGGCCTGGTAGCCGTCGGCGAGGCGGCCCTGCTGGCTGTAGGCGCGGGCCGTCTCGACCCATAGTGCGGCCCGGCGTTCAGGGACCGGGATGTGCCGACGCATGAGGGGCCGGGCCGCCTGGAGGGGCGAGGCCGGCGTCACCGAAGGCCACCAGTGCGCTCAGCTCGTGCAGGGCGACATTGGTCGGGCTGAAGGTGGCCCAGGCGTCGGGCTGGTCGAGAGTGACGTACCGCGAGACTTCCTTTGCCTCGGTGAGGAATTCTTTCGTGGCCGCGCGATCCCCGCGGCTGCTGGCCGCGGTCACACCGCGCAGGAGTAGCAGTCCTACAGCAGCGAGGTACTTCGGAGAGCGCCGGTCGTAGGAACCGGTGAGCTGGTCGGCGGTGTGCCGGACCAGGGTGACGGCCTCCGTGGCGTGCTTCTCACGGACTAGCACGTGGGCCTGGACACGGACGCTGGAGGCGAGGACCACCGGATCCCCCGAGCGTTCGGCCTCGGCCATCGCCCGGCCGACGGCAAGCCATGCATTGCCCTGGTCGTGCTGCTTGAGCAGCAGGCTCGTCGTCGTCTGGTACGCCGTGGCCAGGAGCCGGGACACGAGGTCCCTGTCCGTCGCATCGCCGGCAGCCGTCCGCAGGTCGGCGATCAGGCTTGGGAGGGTGCGTTCCAGCTCCGTGTAGTGGCAGGTGTGGAAAAGCCTGAGTGCTGATCCCACGCGTTCGTACAGGACTGCCGTGTCCTGTGGTCCGCCGGTGCCCGCGGGACCGGGACCGGGCAGGAGGGCCTGGACGAGGGCGGCGTGCGAGGCCGAAGAGCCGGCCGGAGCCGCGAGCGCTGCGATGCTCGCGGCGAGGAAGGTGCGGCGGTGCATGTCGTCAGCTTCTTGATCGGCGGCGGAGACGTTCCGAGATGGAGCGAGGCCCAACTCATGAGGTGGGATGTTCAGTTCCTGAGCGATGGCGCGTAATACGCGGATGTCCTCCGTGCCGCGACCGCTCTCCATACGGCTCACCTTGGACTGGTGATACCCGAGCGCTGCGGCCACGTCGTGCTGTGAACGCCGCTGTAACACCCGTGCCCGACGGATCCGTTCTCCGATCCGCCTCGCTTCCCCATGCGCGTCGGCCATCTGCCACGGCTCCTTCCGCCGTCGCTGATCCTGCCTGCTCAATCGAGCATAGATCAGGCTTAGTTGGCGGTGATGCAGCTCCTGCATAAGTCATGCAGCGCCCGCGTCAGGGCTCTCCACTCACGGCGACGGACTGGTTGCTTGGTGTGGCCCCACCTACCCCGGGAGGCCGCTCATGGAAGCGCACCAGCTCGCTTTCTTCCTACCCGCGTCGCCCGCCGCAGCAAGCGAGGCCCGGCACCAGGCCGTGGACGCGATAGCGGGCTGGGACGCGGGACTGGGCACCGAGGTGGTGCACGCGGCCGAACTGCTGGTCAGCGAGCTCGTCACCAACGCGGTCCAGTACGCCGGCACCGGATCCGTCTCACTCGTGGTCTGTCTCGACGAGGCCGTCCTGCGGATCGAGGTCTGCGACACGAGCCCGGTGCTGCCCCAGCCGGCACTGCCCGACGCGGACAGCGAGGGCGGCCGGGGCCTGTTCCTCGTCGCTGCTCTCGCCGACCGGTACCACGCCGAACCGACCGAGACCGGCAAGCGCTGCTGGGCCGAAATCGACCTGCCCAGCAAACCCGGCCAGGAAATCGCCTGCTTCCTTCCCCTCCAGAGGAGTTGATGATGACGACCACCCACGCCCCCAGCGTGGCCGCCGAGGTGATCGCCGTACGCCCTGGGCCGCCGCTCGCCGGCACCGTGAGCGTCGACGGCTCCAAGAACGCCGCTCTGCCGCTCCTGGCCGCCGCGGCGGCCCTCGGTCGCGCGGTTCGGCTGAGCAACGTGCCGAACAGCACGGACGTTCAGATCATGCTTGCTCTGCTGCAACAGGCAGGGTGGCATGGCGCGCAGCCCGTCGGAGAACCGACCACGTATGTGGTCCTGCCGACGGAGGCATCTGGGGGGTTGCCCGATCTGGCACAGGCAGCCCAAATCCGAGCCTCGTACTACCTCGTCCCTGCTCTGCTGGCGCGATACGGCCAGACGCAGCTGCCCTGGCCGGGTGGCTGCCGGATCGGTGCGCGCGGGATGGAGCTGCACTTCAAGGTGTACGAGGCGTTCGGCGACCGGAGCCGACAGGACGGCTCTGGGTACCGCATCGAGGCCCTCACCTCTCATACGGGCACCGTCTCCATCTCACTGCCCTTCCGCTCTCGCGGTGCGACCGTGGCCGCGACACTGCGCGCCCTCACAACCGGCCGCTCCTTACGGCTGGGCCAGCCCAACCTCTCGCCCGAAGTCCTGAGCGTGCTCGACGCCCTGAGTTCGGCGGGCTGGGAGACGCGCGCCAGCGAGCATGTGCTCACTCTCTCACCGCCCTCCTCGTCGCCGACTGCTCCCGCTGCCTGGACAGTGCCCGGAGACAAGATCGAGGCAGCCACGCTGGCCTGCGCGATCGCCGCGACGCGCGGTACTGCCCGTATCAATGGCGTGCAGGGCAAGGACGTAGGCGCGTTCATGGCTGCCCTTCATCAGCTCGGCGTCCCCGTGGACGCGGAGCCGGACGGCCTTACCGTCCGCGCCCAGGAGGCAGTCCCCACTGGTCGTCACCTGCGGGCCATCGCCTCCCTGAGCCCGGCCGGCTTGGACGCCGACTTCGAACCACCGCTCATGGCACTCGCCCTCGGACTGCCCGGTACACATCTGTTCGCCGACGCCATCAATCCCGGCCGCCACGGCAACCTGCTGCCACAGCTGACCCGCCTGGGCGCCGAGATCGAGGAGATCTCTCCCACCGAATGCCGCCTGACGGGGCCCCAACTACTCACGGGCGCAGGCGTTGAAGCCACCGACATCCGCACCGGGTCCGCCCTCATGGTCGTCGGCCTCACGGCCCGAGGCGTCACCACCATCGGCGGCCTCGACCAGTTGCGCCGCGGCCACGCCGACTTGTCCGGCAAGCTGCGCGCCCTGGGTGCCGACATCTGCGAGGTCACCCCATGACCACCGACGGCCGGAACTTGCGCCAGATCGTTGCCACGACGGACGTCCACTCCGCCTTCGACAACGCCGCACCGTTTCTGACCCACCTCCACGCGCTGCGCCCGACCTCGCTCATCGTGGACTGCGGCGACTTCTTCGAAGGCAGCGGGTATTACCGCCTCGCTCGCGGCACGATCGAGCAGGAAATCCTGCTCGGGCTGTACGACGTGCTGGCCCCTGGCAACCACGGCTGGCCCCACCACTTCGAACCCGGCCTTCACCGGCGCACTGTCTGCGCCAACGCCGTCGATGCCAACACCGGCAACGCTCTGTTCCGCCGCCTGCACATCGCCGACATCGATGGACGGTGCGTCGGCGTAACCGCTGTGATCGGTCGGCAAGCCTTCCACTCGATCCCGGCCGCCGAGCGAACCGGCCACTGCGTCACCGATCCCCTCCAGGCCCTGCGCGAGGTGACTCTCGCCCACCACCACGAGGTGGACAGCTGGGTCCTGCTCAGCCACTCCGGCTTCGAAGAGGACCGGGAACTCGCAGCGGCCTGTCCCTTCCTCGACGTGGTCTTCGCAGGGCACTGCCACAGCGATCAGTACGGGCCGGTCCGAGTCGACAGCACCGTGGTCGTCAAGGGCCGGGAGCTCGCTGGCGGCTATGCGATCGCCATGCCAGTGGGTACGGGATGGGGTGCGGGCACCGCATCCTTCCCCGATCGGGCCCCGAGCGTCGTTCCGACGGAGCTTGCGGATCTGCGCTCCCGCATCGAAGACGTCAAGCAGCAGCTGGCCGACGTCCTCGGCCCGATCACTCCGGCCTACCGCCACCAGGCCCTCGATCGGCGCAGCCTGCTCCTGGACCTCACCGCCCGCCTGCGTACGGGGCTCGGCGCAGACGCGGTCATCCTCAACGAGACGGCGCTACGCGCCGTACCCCTCGGCAGCAACCTCACCCAGGGCGACCTGCTCTCCATCGAGCCGTTCGGTAACCAGCTGGTGCACGCCCCCGTGCCGGATCCGGCACGGGGGGACCTCCCCGGCCTGATTTCAACTCTGACCCCCCAGACCGGCCCGCTCGTCACCGCACCCGATCCCTTGCCGGACGCCGTCACCACCGTGCTGACCACCGACTACCTCGCCGACACCTACCTCGGCAAGCGCACCCACGAGGCCGGCCTGCGTCTGGACCAGGTGGTCCAACACGTCCTCACCGCTCCCGACACCGCCGAAGGAGGCAGGTAATGATCCTCACCGGCCCGGAGATCACCGTTGCCGCTCACGATGGCCGCCTCCGCATCACCCCGTTCGCCGCCGACCAGGTCAACCCCAACAGCTACAACGTGCGTCTGGGGCCCACCTTGATCACCTACACAGGCCCCGTCTTGGACGCCCACCGGCCCAACCCCACCCGCGAAACCACCATCGGCCCGGACGGGCACATCCTCCAGCCGGGCGAGCTCTACCTCGGCCACACTCTCGAAGAGGTCGGCTCCGACACGTTCGTGCCGCTGCTGTTCGGCCGCTCCTCCGTCGGACGTCTCGGCCTGTTCGTCGAGATCACCGCCCCCATCGGCGACATCGGCTTCCACGGCCAGTGGACGCTCATGCTCACCCCGATCCGGCCGCTGCGCGTGTACGCCGGTATGAAGATCGGGCAGATCATGTTCTTCGTCTCCACCGGTGCCGTCGACCTCTACCGCGGCAAATACCAGGCCGCCACAGGACCGCAGCCCTCCGCCTACTGGCGAGACCTCGCCCGGCTCCAGGTGGTGGCATCGTGATCCTCACCGGCCCCGCCATCGCCGCCGCCGTCCAGGCCGGCGAGATCACCATCGACCCGTACGAGCCCAGCCGCGTCTCCCCCAACGCCTACGACTGGCGGCTCGGCGACACGATCCGCGTCTGCGACGGCGACCTCGACGCCGCAACCCTCACCCCCTTCACCGAGCAGCACATCCCCGACGCCGGCCTGGTTCTGCACCCTGACCTGCTCTACCTCGGCATCACGCTGGAGCGGACCGGTTCGGAGACGTACGCGCAGCTGCTGAACGGCGACCGCACCACCGGGTCCCTAGGCATCTGGGTTCACGTCTCGGCTCCGCTCGGACACCAGGGCCATGCGATCCGCTGGACGCTGGAGATCCGCGCCGCCCGACCGGTGCGCGTGTATCCGGGCATGACCTTCGGCAAGCTCATCTTCCTCACCACCTTCGGCGCACCGGCCAGCTACCAGCAACAGCCCGCCAAGTACGCGACCACGGAAGGCATCGACATCTCACGCCTCTACGAGGAGATCGACGAAGGCACGCGGTGAACGCTCGCTCGGCCACCGGCCCGATGGCCGCCACTTTCCTGGACCTCCCCGTCGGAAGCCCCGGCGGCAGCGTCGAGCTCTTCCTCGACCTCTACACCGGCGAGGAACCCCTCATCCCGGCCCGCGCCTTCATGCTCACGCCACCTGGTCACGGTCCCCGACCGCCCGTCGGACTCAACCTGCTCCCCGTGGCAGGCAAATGCCTGGAAGGAACAGCCTTCAGCCGCTACGTCGCCACCCTTCGCAGAGCACTCACAGCCGCGGTCGATCCCACACAGATCGATGTGCTCCACTTGCAGCACCTCGCGTTCGGCGCCACACCAGCCCTCATCCGCGCGCTGCCCGCACATCCCCGGATCGCCCTCGTCCACGGCACGGACCTGCTCTTCGCCGAGACACACCGAGACCAGCTCCGGGTGCTGCGCGAAACAGCCAGGACCGCCGACGCCATCGTGGTCCCCACCAACGCAATGGCCGACCGCCTCCTCAAGCTCGCCCCGCAGATCGAACGCCGCAAGATCACCCACATCCCCTGGGGCATCCCCGATCACCTGCTCACCGCCCCGCCTGCCCGGCCGGCACGCACCTCCACCAGCCACCTTCGGCTTTTGTACGCAGGACGCCTGACTACCGAAAAGGGCGTCGAGGCCCTGATCAAGAGCCTGGCTCCCGTGCCCGGCATCGAGCTGAGCGTCGCGGCGCCCAGAGCCCAGTTCCACGCGCTGGCCCCGCTGCTGCAACGAGCCGGCGTACGAGTCCGCTACCTCGGCTGGCTCCGCCGCCCACAGCTGTGGAAAGCCTTCACCGAACACGACGTACTGGTCATGCCGTCCACCACCCTGGAAGCCATGGGACTGGTCGCACTGGAAGCCCAGGCATGCGGGCTCCCCGTCCTCTACCAGCCCGTACCCGGCCTCAGCGAAGCGCTCGCCGCATCCGGCATGGCCACCGACTTCACCCACTCCGCCGCACTCGCGCGCGACCTCGACCGGCTGAGAAAGACACCGGGACTGCTGACCGCCCTGCGACAGGCGGGCTACGCCAACGCGGCTCGCCATCCCCTCTCGGCGACCGCACGGTCCCTGACCGACCTCGGCCGACAGCTCACGTGAACCGACCGCCAGACGACCCGACACGTCACTACCCGAACCGCTCCGCGAAGGTCACTACGCTGACCAACGGGACACCCCGGCGAAGAGGGAGACCATGACGTACGACCGCGACCGCATCGAAGCCCTGCTCGACGAAGGAGTCCGCGACAAGGTGTACCCGGGCGCCGTGTGGGCCGTCGGCGACGCCACCAGCACCCTCGCCCAGGGCACCACCGGCGTCCTCGACCCCGATGAGCCGGACGTGCCGATGCGCACCGACACCGTCTTCGACGCCGCCAGCCTCACCAAGATCCTTGCCGTCTGGTCCTCCATCGGAGCCCTGTGGGAGGACGGCACCCTCGACCTCGACCAGCCGCTCGGCAGCTTCTGGCAGGAGGTCACCGGGCACCCACTCGGAGCCGTCACCGCCCGGCAGCTGCTGACGCACACCGCCGGCGTCCCACTGCGGGCGCAGCTGAAGAACCTCTACGGCACCGACCCCCACGAGATTCGCCGAGGCGTCCTCCAAGAACAACTTCATCGGACACCCGGAGAAGCCGTCGAGTACACCGACCGGGCTGCCCTCATCCTGGGCTACCTCGCCGAACACCTCTCCGGCCAGCCCTTGGACCAACTGGCCACCGGCCGCACCTGGCACCCACTGGGCATGACCTCCACCCGCTTCGGCCCCCTGCCGGCCGACCTTGCCGCCCGCTGCGCGCCCACCGAACTCGACCAGGACACCGACACCCACCTCAAGGGGGTCGCCCACGATTTCTCGGCCCGCCTCCTGGGCGGCGTCTGCGGCATCGCCGGCGCCTTCACTGTCCTCGACGATCTCGCCGCCTTCCTCCGCTACATGCTTGACGGCTCCACGTCTCACACCAGCGCAGGCTTCACGACCGCGTGGACCGCATGCTCCCTGACCATTCAGACCGGCGGGCTCCAGCCGGCCCGTGGACTGTTCTGGCACCCCGCCGCTGGTACGTCGGTGGAAGAGGACGTGTGGGTCCACTACGGCTTCACCGGCACAGGGATGTGGATCTCGCCTGCTCGGGGCCGGTGGGCAGTACTCCTGACCAACAAGCTCTACTACACCCGCGACCGCGCGCCACTGACCGATGTCCGCAACACATTCCGGGCACTCGCCTTCATGTAGGGAACTGGACGAGGGGCCGGGTTCCAGCCCAGACACCGGGAGAAGCCCCCGCGACGCACTCACAGAGACCGGCCTCCACTGGATCGGCCTTCGACTCCTGGGCCATGCCCAGCAGAGAGCCGAGCGTCTGCTGGTCCGTCACCCCGTAGAGGGCGCAGAGCGCGCGTACATCGTGAAGGTTTATGGCACGGCGGCCGTTCTCGATATGGCTGATCTTGGGCTGTGAAACCATGAGCCGCTTGGCCACTTTCACACTGGTCAGCCCGCTTTCCTGGCGGAGCCGGCGCAGTTCGGCCCCCAGCCGTCGTCTCCTCACCGTGGGAGTGGTGTTCGCCACCATGAGCGGTGTGTACCTCCGACCTCACGTCACTGCCGGGTCCGAAGGCTGCCGCAGGAAGACGCCTGTCGATCACCGCCACGCCCCCGTGTGCGCAGGACAGCAAAACGGACTGTGACCTTGTCATTCTCCTCGGCCGACGGGTCCGAGCAGTGGGCCGGGAGGTGCGGAGACCGGGGCTGAACCAGGCCAACACAGTGGATGATCGGATAAATGAACACCCCAAAAATTGCCCTGCATTCGGCGGCTCAATGCCCGGAAATCGCGACTCTCGCACGTTTTCTGCGGCACCTGTGAGATTCCTCCGTAATATGCACGACCAGATCAAGGCTCCCCGGGCGTTTGATTAGGGCCCGGCATGCCACGGCCCCCACAGAAAATGGCCTCCTGATGAAGCTGAAGATCCCTGAAATGGCTCGCCGGCGTACCGTGCCCGGCTTGCTGGCCTCGGCCCTCGCCGCCACGGTCGCCGCCGCGATGGTCGTCCTGTCACCCGCCCAGGCAGTCGCCATCGCCACGCCGGTACCGCTGGCCACGGCGGCGAGTTTCTCCGTTCTGGCGGGCGCGGGAGTCACCAACACGGGTCCCACGGTGATCAGTCACGACCTCGGGACGCACCCGAACCCGTCCATCACCGGTTTCCCGCCCGGCGAGGTGCTCGGCGCTGTGCACGCCGCCGACGCCGTGGCGCTTCAGGCCAAGTCCGACCTGGTCACGGCGTACAACAACGCGGCTGGCCAGGCCACGGACTTCGCACTCGCGGCGGGCATCGGCAACGGCACCACGCTGCTTCCGGGCGTCTACACCGCTTCCTCGGGTGTCGGCCTCACCGGCGATCTGATCCTGGACGCCGGAGGAAACCCGAACTCCGTGTGGGTGTTCCAGATTCCGGAGGCCCTGACGACGGCCTCCTCCAGCCGCGTACTCCTGACGAACGGCGCTTCGCCGTGCAACGTGTACTGGCAGATTGGGAGTTCGGCCACCCTCGGGACGAACTCCACTTTCGTGGGCACCATCATGGCTCTGACGGACATCCACGTCACCACGGGGACCAACATCGAGGGCCGGGCGCTGGCTCGCAACGGCGCCGTGACACTCGACACCAACCGGATCTTCCTCAACTCCTGCTCGACCGGAACGACCAGTGGCACGACGACTGGTACCACCGGCGGAACGACGACCGGCACCACCACCGGCACCACGACCGGCACCACCACCGGATCGACGACCGGATCGACGACCGGCACCACCACCGGTCTGATCGGTGGAGGCTTGGTCAGCGGCGGCCTGGTCAGCGGTGGTCTCCTGGGCGGGCCGAGCGTCAACATGACGGCCGGCGCGACCACCGGGAACACGTCGGGCAACACCGCGGGCAACAACGTCACCACGGGCAACACTTCGGGCAACACCGCGGGTCAGCACGGCAGCGGCCAACCCGGTGAACACCACGGCAAGCCGGGTGAGCACGGCGGACCGGACCACGGTGTCGGGCATGACCACCACGGCAAGCCGGGCGAGGAACATCAGGGCGCGCCGGGCAAGCCGGACCACGGCCACGGTGATCGGCCGGACGACAACAACGGTCATGGCTACGGCGACTACGGCGACTACGGCAATTACGGTTACGGCGACGCACCGAAGTCCGACGGTCAGGAAGGTCACGAAAGCTAGTCGGCAGGTCGCGAGCCCGTACACCGGATGACGGCGTGCGGCGGGATCTCTCGATTCCGCCGCACGCCGCCGATGCCGGTCCGCGGAAATCCTCGGACGCCAGGCAGCGAACACAGAGAAAGCAAGGTGGGCGGTGTCGAGCGGAACTGATTCAGCACACGTAAGGGAATACCGACGGACCGATGCCGGCCCGCTGCCGGGGGAACGGCCAAAGGACGCCGAACCGCCCCGCGAGCGGACCCGTGGTGCCAGGGCCCTGAGAGCGGGGCTGCACACCGCCGTCCTCATGTGCGTGGGGACGACCCTGGTTCATCTCGGTGCCGTCTTTCTCCATGTGGCGCCCCCCAATCCCGTCTCACAGCGGTACAGCCGGCAGGTCGATGCGTGGGTGTACCCCCTTTTCGAACAGAACTGGCGGCTTTTCGCACCCAATCCCGACTCCGTCAATCACAGGGTGTGGGCGAGGACCGCGCACACCGGGCACGACGGCTCGACGCGGGTCAGCCCCTGGATCGACCTGACCGCCCTGGATCGTGCCGCCGTCGAACACGACCCGTTTCCGAGCCACACGGCTCAGAACCTCCTGCGCCGTGCCTGGACCTCCTACGTCGACACACACGGCGCTGACGACACGGCACGCTCGCCGCGGGCCGCGATGATGCAGAAGTATCTGAGCAACATCGCCGCGGCCCGCGTCGCCGGTCACCGCGGAGGCATGTTCGAGTTCATCCAGCTCCGGGTCGTCACAGCACCCGTCGCCGCGCCCGGCACAGCGGCCGGGCGGCGGCCGCCCACGCCGGTGGAGAACCGGCTCCTGCCCTGGTGGAAGGTGACCCCCCATGGGAAATGAGCAGGTCCGCGAACTCCCGGCCACCACGACCGTACCTGGCGGGTCCGCGGGCGGGGCACGGGTCCCCGCCACCGTCCGCCGTCTGCTCCTCGCACGGACCGAGGGCGTCTGGGACCTTCTCACCGGCCGACCGGTGTCCCTGTACGCCACGTCGGTTCTGCGGATCGGGTACGGGCTGCTCTACCTGGTCTTCCTCCTGCGGGAGTTCCCCCACCGGTGCGAGATCTGGGGTCCCGACTCCCCGTGGACGCCCGCACTGGCGGCACAGCTCTTCGACCAGACAGGCTGGTGGAGCTTCCTGCTCCTGTCGGACAGCCGTGCCTACTTCGAGCTCTGCTATGTACTGGCCCTCTTGACGTCCGCGCTCTTCATGTTGGGCTGGCGGACCCGGGCCACGTCCGTGCTGTTCGCCGCCGTGGTGGTCTCCTTCCACGCCAGGGCGATCTTCATGACGGACGGGGGCGACAATCTCCTGCTCCTGATGGCCCTCTACCTCGTGCTCACCGCGTGCGGTCGGCGCTGGTCCCTGGACGCACGCCGAGAGCGGTTCAAGGCGGCGCGCACGGACGGGGCGCGGACGCGGAGCGTTGTCGCGGAGGACCTGCGTGCGGCCCGCCGGACGCTGGTCACCGTGGTGCACAACTGCGGCGTCCTCGTGATCGCGGCGCAGGTCTGCTTCCTGTACGGATCAGCCGGTCTGTACAAGGTGCAGGGCTCGTTCTGGGACGACGGCACCGCCCTGCACTATGTGCTGAACCTGGAGCTCTTCCAGCCGTGGCCCGAACTGTCCCACGCCATGGACCGGTATCCGCTCGCGATGGCGGTCGTCGGTTATCTGACCGTTCTCACCCAGGTCGCCTTTCCGTTCGTGCTCTTCGGCCGGCTCAAGTACCCCGTCCTGGCCGTGCTGCTGGGCATGCACGTCGCCATCGCCGTGGTTCTCGGACTGCCGCTCTTCTCGGGCACGATGATCGTCGCGGACGCGGTGTTCCTCCCCGACCGCTTCTACACATTCCTGCCTCACCTCCTTCGGCGCAGTGCCAGCCGAGGCAACGTGCCTGCGCCGGGGCAGGGAACAGGGCTCGGATCCGTCCCCCAGCAGGGCGGCCACCCGGACGGCAGGGAGGAGTACAGGCCGGTGTCACGCCCGGCGAGCGGTCACGCCGGTCCGCCACCGTCCGGCCCGACGGTGGCGCAGTAGAAGCCGCGCGGACCCGTGATCACGAAGCAACCGCCCCACTGGTGAACGCTCCTCGCAGAACAGCGACCCCCGCGCACCGGGGGTGCAGGACCGGAACCCGGAACACAGTCCCAGAAATTCCGGCACGCGCTGAGACAGTGCGGGAGATACCCCGCCGGTACTCCACATCCGTGCGGCCGCCGCTCCGCGCCGCAGCGAAACGCGGAGTAGTGTGGGCAGTACCGAGGGCATCCCGCACACCGGCTTCCACGCCGGGTCGTCCCCGGCGAAAGATGAAACCCGGGCCGCCGCGGAGGCGGCCCGGAGACGGGTCCGCATCATGTCGGCGACCTTGCTTCCCACCCTGCCGCACGCCGAGCCCGTCGCAGCCCCGGCCGCGCGTCTCGCACTGAAGACCGACGGCACCTCCCGGGGACTCCTGGACGGAGCCTGGTGGCCTCGGTCCCGGGATCTGCTGAGCGAACTGCCCTCGCTCACGGACGTGTTGGATCCCCTCTGGGGCCGCATCACCCGCATCGCCGTCAACCCTGAGCACTGGCCGGTCATCCCCCGCAAGATTCCCGTGAGCGGGCACATCGTCAAGGTCGGCTGGTTCACCCCGGAGATCGATCCGCACAAGCTGCTGCTGCTCTCCTACGGCACCGGCCGCTTCGATCTCCTCGTCGTCCCGCCCGGGACCGGGGCGGAGTCGGCGGCCCGGCTGATGGCAGCCGCGTCCGAGTACGACGGCCCGCTCCTGACCGCAAGCGCTCTGATCGCAGCGGAGGATGCTCGGCACGGCGTCTCAGCCACCGACCGGCCACTGGACGCGGAGGAGGCGTGGGAGTACGAGGGCGGCGCCTCGGCGGTGTCCGCGGCCGCTCCCGGACGGACCGGTCCACCGGGGCCGGCCAGCCGGCTCATCATCGGTGTGTGAGGTGGCCGCCATGAGCACCTCCCTGACGGCCACCGCCCTCCTGGTCCTCGTCGCAGTGGCGGCGTACGTGATCCACCGGCTCGACCTCCAGCACGCCGACAGGATCGCCGCGTACCGGTACAGCGCCCCCCGGCCCGGCCGCCGCGGCCCCAGCGTCCCCCAGCCGTACCACGCACCACAGGTGATCATCCGGGCTCCCCACCGCCGCCCGGCCGCGCCTCGGAACCGTCGGCTCACTCCACGGCGACGCGCGCCGACTTCACCCGGGCCCCGGACCGGGCGGGGCGCGGCCAGGACCCGCGGACCGGGGCATCTGAGCAACATCCGAACCGAGGCGCCATGACTCTTCCAGAGCTGAACATCTACCGGCACGACCGGGACAGGCGGGCACTGGTCACCCTGGCCGGAGCGATCGACCCCGCCACCGTGCCCCAGGTGCGCGCCGCTCTGGAGCGGTGCCTGCAGGACGGCATCATCCTCATCGACGTCGATCTGACCACCGTCGACCGCTGCGACATCAGCGGCCTGCGCGTCTTCCTCGACGTGTCACGTCACGCCGCCGAGACCCACGCGTCACTGCGGCTGCACCACCCCTCCCCGCCGACCGAACGACTGCTCACGGACACGGGCTCCGCCCGTCTGCTCCGTGCGACCAGGCCCGGAGGGGCGCGGCCTCAGCGGGCCGGGCGCCGAGGAGATCGCCACACGGAACGGGCCGCCAGGTAGAGCAGATCGGCGATGAGGGGCAGTACACCGGCGGAGGTCAAACAGAGCGTGCCGACGACGCCGGCCCCGATGGCGATCAGAGCGACTGCGGCGATGAGCACGCTCAGGAATAGGACCATGGCGGAATGTCTCTCTTGAGGGAACCGCGGCGTGGATGGCTCGGGGCGGTCGTGAAGACCTGCGCTGGTCGAGCGGCGCGGCTGACCTATCGCCCCGCCGGCCGAAACCGTTGCGCCGGTCGCACCCGGCGGTGCCCCTTCAGCCCGACGAACCTCGCCCGCTGCCGGTGTCGATGAGGATCTGTTCCGCCTGGCTGATGTTGTCCGCCCGGACCGCCTGGGCCATCGCGGTGCGGGCGGCGTCCGGTGCCGCGTCCGGCGGAACCACCAGGAGCGAGAAGATGTCCCGGTCGCCCCGGGTGATCAGCACCGTGTCGTCACCGACCGGGAAGGAATCGATGTGCACCACGCGGTCGTCCACGACGATGCGCGTCGGGAGACCTTCCCAAGCTGCGGTGTCCAGCCCCACGCGGGTCACCGGGCCGAGGTGGGCGATGAGGGCACTCAGCAGGGCGGGCAGCTCGGCACCCATGTCGCGCGAGCGCGGCCACCACGCACCGTCGAGGACACCTTCACGTGATGCGGTCGTCTCCAGCCGGAGAAGCGCACAACCCGGCCGAACGGCCTCGTGGACACCGCTGGGCAGACGCCGGGGAACAGGAGGTGTATCCGAGCTGGTCATGAGGACCACCCGTCTGTAGGGCAGGTGCGACAACGGGACCGCCTCGCACCTGCCACGCTACTCCTGGTGCCACGCGCGCCGGCGTCTCCGAACTCGCCCTCTGTCGACCGGCCCCGACCGGAACGGATCCAGCACACATGAAGCCGGGAAACCCCGTGAACACACGAGAACCACGGAGGAGTGTTTTCCCAGGCCAGGCGCCCTGTAGCGAGCGTTTCCGCAGGTCACAGGCCCCTTCGGAGAAAACTCCTAAAGCGGGTGTCGCAGGTTCGAATCCTGCCGGGGGCACCAGGGGAAACGGCCCGGACCGATCACGGTCCGGGCCGTTTCGGTAGCAGGGGTGGGCGGCAGCCGCTCTCCACAGGCAGCAGACCGATCAACACGCGGGCTTCACGACGTGTCCCAACGCGATGAGTCCGACGCCCACCGCGAGCAGCGACAGGGAGCGGGCATCCCAGCTCACCAATACGAGCAGGGCGCCGGCGCCCCACAGCCTGGGCTGCCGCACCAGCCGAGGGGGCCATCGGCCAGGCATCCGGCCGAGTAGCAGCGCATGCACCCCCAGTACGGCCCCTCCCATGGCCAGGATGGCCAGCACCAGAATCATGGCTACGAACATCGGCCCCCTGTCAGCGACGGCTTGCTGACAGTCTGTCAGGCAGCGGGGCGTCGGCGGTTGAGCAGCCGGTGCACGTGGCTGATCACCTACCGCTGGGTGTCGTGCACGAGGAGGTCCGGGCAGTCGGCGGCGGGAACCGATTCCGTGCCGGAACGGGCGGCAACTCCCTTGGAACGGAGAGCCGCAGGGGATCCCGCCGCCGAAGTCCGGGCGGCGCGGCATCGCAGCTCGCGCCGGTGGCCGGCCCGGCTCGCTGCTGGAGAGGGCAGTCACGTGACCGACGTCGTTCGTATCGGGAGGGCTTCGGCCGGCGCTGACCCACGCCGTCTCCTCAGTCTGCTCCCGGTGCCGGCGTGAGGAACTTGTTCGCGGCGGGGTAGAGCCATGGGCTGTGGTCACCGGCTTCGAAATGGTCGATCGCGATCAGGGCGTCGGCCGCGGTCTTGCAGCGCGGATGCCGCGTGGCGAAAGCGGCGATGCGGGCTCGCTGGGTGGTAAGCCAGGTGGCGATCTGCTGGGGGTCGCCGTCGTACCACCACGCGAACAGGTGTTCCTTCCAGAGGAGGCCGGTCGCCCAGTCGAGGGCGAGGCGGACGAGTCCGGCGTCCGCCTCGGGGCCGGCGAGTCCGGCGATGTGCCGGAGCCACGGCTCCATACCGCCCGTTGCCTCGGCTATTCCTTGCAGGAGCTCGATCGTGTCTGCCGGGGGGCGTCCATCGACCAGGGCGATCGCCAGCAGCGCCCGGGAGGCCTGTTCCACGGCGGCGCGTTCGGGTGCGGGCCAGTCCATGAGCCTGGCCCCGTGCGGGCCGAGGTGAGCGAGTTGCTCGGAGGGATCGGCGGCGCCCTCGCCCTTCGGCCCCCAGTGGCGCAGCGCACGCGGCATGAGACGGCGCCACAGGACGGAGTACTGGTCCGTCTCCCAGTGGCCGGCGACCTCACGCATGAAATGCCCGAGGAGATCTTCCGGCACGGCAGCGGGATCGCCACCGAGGAGGCGCAGTTCCGGCTCCGGGGTGCAGTACGTGCACCCGTCCACCGGGCGGTCGAGCGCCGGAGGTGAGGCGAAGACCCGGTCGGCTCCGGCCAGCGCGTGCCGCCACATCGTGTACGGATCGGGGTCCAGCAGATCGGGCATGGTGCGACCTGCCGAGGGGACTCCGCACAGGGGAACCTGGCGAAGAGCGGGACTTACCACTGGGCGACGCCCGAGGTCCCTCCGCCTCACATCCGGGGTCGGCGCCAACGGCGTCCCCCGGAAGCGGAGTTGAGCGAAGAGAGGGATCACGTGGTGGGCGTCGCCGAGGCGAGGCGTTCGCGCAGGGTCGCCGCGAACTCCTCCGCCCGGGCCAGCTGGGTCCGCAGGTCCCGTACGCGTTCGGCGGCCGTGCACTCGAAGGCGCGTACCCGCTCGACGTATTCCTCCCGTTCACCGGCGGGCAGGTCCTCCGCCGAGTCCAGGCGGTCGGTGGCGTACAGCAGCTCGCGCATCTGTTCGAGGGTGAAGCCGAGGGGCTTCATGCGGCGGATGACCATCAGGCGGGCGACGTCGGACTCCGTGTACAGGCGGAAGCCACCCTGCGAGCGGGCGGAGGGGACGACGAGACCGGCCTCCTCGTAGTGCCGGATGGTACGCAGGGACAGCTCGGTCCGCGCGGCGACCTCGCCGATGTGCATGTGCTTGCCGTCCACGTTCCCGCTCCGGTCCCTGGGTCTTCCCCGGTGGCGCCGCACACCGTCCGGCCCCGGTCTCAACTCTAACGTTGCGGTAGAGTTGCCGGTGGTGAGGTCGGCTGGACCGGCCTCTGCCTGTGTGCGGTACCGGGATCGATGCCGCCCCCGGTCGAGACTGCCGAGCCCTGCGGGAGAGACGCGTGCGCGAGCCGATGGCGCCCCGCGCCGACGCCTGCCCGCCGTGATCGTCCGCCCCTGACACCGGCCGGGCCGCGCGCGCAGCCGCCGCCGGTCACCGCCCCGCCTCGAAGACTTCCGGCCCGCGTACGGCGGACCGACCGCGGCCTGCCGTACGGCCCGCCGCTTCCCTCCGCGCCCCGCCAGGCCGCCGCCCGGGTGCGCCCGAGCACGACAGGTACCGCGTCCTTGCCATCTTCTCCCCCCTCCTCTCCCTCCTCTCCCTCCTCCCGCTTCACGCCCGCCGGGCTGCTGCGCGGCCCCGGCCGGCCCGCCTGGCTGTCGCCCGCCGTGTTCCGCACCGAGGCCCTCGCCGGCCTGGTGGTCGGTCTGGCCCTGATCCCGGAGGCGATCTCCTTCTCCGTCATCGCCGGCGTCGACCCGAAGGTCGGGTTGTTCGCCGCGTGCACCATGGCCATGGTGCTCGCCTTCGTCGGCGGGCGGCCCGCGATGATCTCCGCCGCCACGGGTGCCGTCGCCCTGGTCATCGCGCCCGTCGTCCGCCAGCACGGCCTGGGTTACCTGATCGCCACCGTCATCCTCGCCGGTGTCTTCCAGATCGTCCTCGGCGCGCTGGGCGTGGCCAAGCTGATGCGGTTCGTGCCGCGCAGTGTGATGGTCGGCTTCGTCAACGCGCTGGGCATTCTGCTGTTCACGGCGCAGATCCCGAATCTGCGGGACGTGCCGTGGGCGGTCTACCCGCTGGTCGTCGGCGGCCTGGTGCTCATGGTGCTGTTCCCCCGGCTGACCAAGGCGGTGCCCGCGCCGCTGGTGGCGATCGTGATCCTCACCGTGATCACCGTCGCGGCCGGGATCGCCGTGCCGACGGTCGGCGACAAGGGGAAGCTGCCGTCCTCCCTGCCGGTGCCGGGGCTGCCGGACGTGCCGTTCACGCTCCACACCCTCACCGTCGTCGCGCCCTACGCCTTCGCCATGGCCCTGGTGGGGCTGATGGAGTCGATGATGACCGCGAAGCTGGTCGACGACCTCACCGACACCCCCTCCGACAAGTCCCGCGAGGCGGTCGGTCAGGGCATCGCCAACATCGTCACGGGCTTCTTCGGCGGCATGGGCGGCTGCGGCATGATCGGCCAGACCATGATCAACGTCAAGAGCGGGGCCCGCACCCGCCTGTCGACGTTCCTGGCCGGGTTCTTCCTGCTCATCCTGTGCATCGTCCTCGGCCCCGTCGTCTCCACGATCCCCATGGCGGCCCTGGTCGCCGTCATGGTCCTCGTCTCCGTCGGCACCTTCGACTGGCACTCGGTCAAGCCGACGACGCTCAGGCGGATGCCGGTCGGTGAGACCGCCGTCATGGTGATCACCGTCATCGTCGTCGTCGCCACCGGCAACCTGTCCATCGGCGTGGTCGTGGGTTCCCTGACCGCCATGGTGGTCTTCGCCCGCCGCGTCGCCCACCTCACCGGCGTCACCTCGGTCACCGACCCCGACGGCACCCAGGTCGTGTACGCCGTCACGGGTCAGCTCTTCTTCGCCTCCTCCAACGACCTCGTCACGCGGTTCGACTACGCGAACGACCCCGACAAGGTCGTCATCGACCTCAGCGGCACCCATGTCTGGGACGCCTCCTCCGTGGCCGCCCTCGACGCCATCGAGACGAAGTACGCCCAGCGGGGCAAGCACGTCGAGATCATCGGCCTGAACACGTCCAGCGCCCGCCTCCACGGCGAACTCAGCGGCGAACTCACCGCGGGTCACTGAGCGGAAGCACCGGTCCACTCCTGCGGGTGCCGGGCCTCCCGTTCCCGGAACAGCGGGCATCCAGGGACGTCGCCAGTTCCAGAGCGCATCGGCGACGGCCCGCAGCCTCACGCGCCAGGCGCGCCGGGGACGCACGTCCGGCGGGAAGGGTGCGGCCACAGCCATCCGTACCGGCGGCTCCTGCCGACGATGTCACCACTGCACACGACTGCCGCCAGCCCCGCCAGTGGTACTCCGAGTGCCGTCAGGAGCACCGGGAGAACGCCGCCCTCCGCGCCGACCAGGACCTCGCCGAGGAAGAGCGTCCCGGTCACGGTTCCCCTCTGAACCGAAAGTGTTCAAGTGCGGAGGGGCGGCAGACGTCGGGACCGGTTCACAGCGCGGCGGTGCGCGACGCCCTGTGGGCCGTCAGTGCCCAGATCACCCAGGCGTCCAGGCCGATGGAGATGATCGCCCACAGGGGCAGGTACGGGAGCCAGAGGAAGTTGGCGATGAGGCTGATGCAGGCCATGAAGACGCCCATCACGCGGGCCCACAGCGCGTCCGTGAGGAGGCCCAGGCCGGTGGCGGCGGCGATGATGCCGACGATCAGCAGGACCCAGCCCCAGGTCGTCAGGTCGAAGCGGTAGACGTAGTCGCCGATGCGCCCGTAGAGGGTGTCGGACGCGAGGGCCGAGATGCCCTTGAGGATGTCCAGCAGACCGACCACCAGCAGCACCACCCCGGCGAAGACGGTGCCGCCCGCCGCCCAGGGACTCGTTCCGCCCCGGTCCGCGGCGTGGTTCTCGGGGTGCGGGCCCGGTGCTGCCGGCTGCTGCGTCATGATGTCGGCCTTCCTGCGGTCGGATGCGTCCACCATGTGCGGCGGCAGGGCGTCCCACCAGCGGGAGACCGCCGGACGGGTGAGTCCGGGGCGGGGAGAGAGGGACACCGGCACCCCTCACCGGCGCCCCCTCACCGGCACCCCACCTCTACGCCGTGACCTCATCCGCCTCGGCGCCGTCGCCTCATCCGCCTCGGCGCCGTCACCTCATTCCACCTCTATCCCGTGGTCCTCGACCAGTTCGAGCAGGCCGCCGGCGTAACCCCTGCCGCCGAGGACGAAGTCCCAGTCGTCGGTGGACCTGCGGCGGAAGGAGCCGAGGACCAGGGCGGTTTCGCCGGGGCGGCCGTCGGAGACCTCCAGGCGGCCCAGTTCCGTCAGGGCCGGGTCGAGCAGCCGGATGCGGGCGTCGGTGAAACCGGAGAGGTCGGCGTCCGGGTCCGCCTCCGGGTCGACGGCGGCGACGAGGACCAGCCGGTCGCAGTGGGCGGGGAGCGCGTCGAAGGAGACCCGCAGGGCCGCCTTGTCCGGGGATGTGGCGGCGACCGTGCCGACGGAGCCGTCCGGGGTGCGCGGGTTGTTGTAGAAGACGAAGTGGTCGTCGTCGAGGACCCGGTTGCCGCGGCAGACGAGCGCGCACACGTCCAGCGCGACACCGCCGGACCAGGACATGCCCAGGATGTTGTAGTCGTCGCAGGCCGGGGCCGCGGTGCCGGACGGGAGGGTGGGCGCCGGTTCCGGCGCCGGCGTCCGGCGGGGGTCGCCCAGCCGGCCGCGCAGGCCGTGCCGGTGCAGCAGGTCGACGAGTTCGCTGCCGGAGACCAGTTCCAGCGGCTTGCCGTCCGCGAACGTGTGCGAGCCCGGCCCGAACTTCGACGTCGTCACCAGGACACCCTTGTTGGCACCCTGGTCCTGGACGGTGCCGTACAGGTCGCGTACGGCCGTGGGCGGCACGGTGTTGCGGTACCGCTTCACCTGGACGACGATCCTGCCGCCCGTGATCGGCGCGGGGTCCAGCGCGTCCACGTCCACGCCGCCGTCGCCCGAGCGCTGGGTCGTCACCGCCTGCATCCCCATCGCACGGAAGAGGTCGGCGACGAGGGACTCGAAGACGAGCGGGTCCATCGTGTACAGGTCCGGCTCCTCGTCGCCCTCGCCGCCGTGGGTGACGACCCGGCCGCCGTGGCCGACGTCCTCCGGGCGCCTGCCGGGGCGTACGGCGGCGAGCTGGTCGGGCCTCGCCGTCAACTGGCCCCTGAGCGCGTCGGTGAGGCAGCTGACCGGGTCCACCTGCTCCAGGTGCAGCCCGCCGAAGGTGGAGCGCGGCGCCATCACGGTCGCCAGCGGGATGCGGCCCTGCCGGCCCGTCGCCGGGTCGTGGGCGTCCACGAAGCCGTTCAGCGCCACGGACTCCAGCGCGCCGAACGCGCGGTCGGCGGCGAAGAGTTCGTGCAGCACCAGCAGCAGGCACTGGGCGACGACCTCGCGGTACAGCGCCCGGCACTGCGTCACCGGACGGGCGCTCTCCCTGTCCTCGTCCGAGGCGGCCACGTAGCGGACGGACTTGGCGGCGGGGACGACGTCGTACCCCGGCAGCTCCCAGTCCAGCACCAGTTGGCCCGCCGGGGCGTCGTAGGCGGCCGAGAGCTGCCGCGGGAAGCCCTCGGGCCAGGCCGTCGACGCGTACAGGGCGGCGGAGAAGTACTCGACCACCGAGTCCGGGTCACGGCGCCGTACCCCCTCGGCCACCTCGGTGACGCCCGCGTTGTGCCGGCGCACCTCGGCGAGCCGGGAGGCGGCCCACTGCTCGTACTCGCGCCGGTAGGCCGCCAGTTGTTCGCGGCGCCGGGCCTCCGCGGCCTGCGCCGCGTACCAGTCCTGCTCGAACCGGGCGCGCGCGTCGGCCTCCGCCTGGGCGCGGCGGCCCGCGGTCCAGCCGCCCTGCGCCTGGTACTGGTGGGGCTGCGGCATGGGTACGGGCTGGGCGAGCGGCCCCGGCGCGAACGGCTCCACCTCTTCCGGGCGCCGCAGCGCGGCGGCCGTGAAGGCGGGTGCCCCGACCCCGGCGGCCAGCAGGCCCTGCAACGCCGCGACCCGCGCGTCCAGTTCCTCGGTCCGCCGCCGGGCCTCCGCCTGCCGGTACTGCCGGTGGTCCTGGGCGGCCCGTCGCTGGTAGGCCTGCGCCTGCCGGACCTGTTCCCGGCGCCGCCTGTCGTCGGCCTCCCGCTGGCGCTGCTGCTGCCGCTGCGCCTCTGCCCAGACACCGACCAAACCAGTAGAGCGACGACTCATGCTCCGCAGGCCCCCTCCCCAGGACACCGGTACAGCCAAGCATCACCGGTCACCCCCACGGCCGGTTCATCAGGCGACTCTATCCCGGGGCGGGCGGAGCCATCGCGCGGTCGGGGGAGTCCCGGGCGGCCTTCAGGGGGCGGGGGCCGGCCGGGTCCGCTCACCCGCCTCACCGGCCTCGCCCGGCTCCTCCGCCTCGGTCCCGGCCGTCGCCGGGGTGCGCCGGGCGGCCGCCGCCAGGGCCAGGGTCACCGCGGCCGACGCCGCCGCCAGCACCGTCATCGCCGCCGCGGGTGAGGTGACCTGGGCCACCGAGCCCGCCAGGGACGCGCTCAGGCCCTGCAGGGTCAGCATCCCGGCCGAGTGCAGCCCGAGGGCGTGACCGCTCAGGTCCGCGGGGGTCAGGGTCATCAGCCGTTCCTGCTGGACCAGGCTCGCGCCGAACCCGGCGGAGGCGACCGTCACCAGGCAGGCGGCCACCGGTACGGGCGGGTGGAGGGCGAAGAGCAGGTACGGGGCGGCCAGGAGCAGCAGCAGGGGCGTGGCGGCCCGCCTGCGCGGGGCGGGCGGCAGCAGGCGGCCCACCGTGAGGTCACCGGCCAGCATGCCGAGGGCCGCGCACGCGAAGAGGGTGCCCGCGGCCCCCGGGGCGTAGGAGACGTACAGCGCCTCGCAGCCGACGACCAGGCCGTTGGGCAGCCACAGCCCCAGGTAGGTCAGGCGGCGCGGCCGGTCGGACCACAGGCGTGCGTTGGTGCGCCAGGTCGCCGCGACCGACGGGCGGCCCTGGGCGCGGGGCGGGCGCCGGCTCAGACCGAGGCGGACGGTGGCGGCGGCCACCGCGTACAGCGCGGCCGACAGCAGCAGCGACAGGCGCGGGGAGACGACCGTGACCAGGGCGCCGCCGACGGCGTACCCGGTGATCTGCATGACGCCGCTCATCATGTTGAACACCGAACGCCCCAGCAGGTAACCGCTGTCGCCGCCGTCCGCGAGGATCTCGTGCAGCAGGCCCCAGCGGACTCCGCCGCCGAGCGAGGCGACCAGGCCCTGGCCGAGGACGACGGCGAACAGCGCCCCCAGCGGCAGGCCCGGCAGCGCGAGCAGCGCCGTGCCGGCCGTGAAGGCGAGCGCGAGACCGGTCAGGGCGCGGCGCGGCGGCAGCCGGTCGGAGCCGGACAGGAACAGGGTGGCGCCCAGCACCTGCGCGAGGGACTGGCCGAACATGCTCACCGCGGACAGCAGCGGTGAGCCGGTGGCCCGGTAGACGAGGGTGCCCAGCGCCAGGCCGCTCATCGTCTGGGCGGCGGTCTGGGCGGCGGCGGACGAGAAGAGCGGGGTGAACTCGGGGGTGCGGAACAGGTCCTGGTAACTGCGCATGCGCCGGAGTCTGCGGCGGGCGCGCGGGCGCTCGTTATTGTTTCGCGCGGGTGCGAAACCTCCGCACCCGGCGGGAGGGCGGGCGGCACGTGGGCTGGTGGCAGGTCAACGCGGACACGCTCGCCGGGAGCCGGTTCGTGCTGTCGCCGCTCGCCGAGGCCTTCGCGAGCCTGATCCTGCTGCACAAGGGGGCGGGCGGGTACGCCGGCGGGCACCCCGGCGAGCAGGCCTGGCTGCGGGCCCACCTGCCCGCCTACCGGGCGCTGCTGGCCCGTGACCCGGTGACCGCGCTGCTCGTGCGGGCGGGGCTGGGCCGGGAGTGGATCGCGGACTTCCTCACGCCCACGCCGCGGGAGCGGGAGTCCTTCGCCGAGGGGGTGGCACGGGTGCGGGCGGCCGACCCGGCCGCCGCCCGCGCGCACCTGCGGACCTCGCTCGCGGGAGCCGTCCCGGCGGAACTGGAGCGGGACGACCTGCCCGAGCGGGCGGCCGGACTGCTGGAGTACGTCTGGACCCGGGCCGTGCGGCCCTCCTGGGACCGGCGGCGGCGCGTCCTCGAGGCCGATGTCGTGGCGCGGACGGCGCAGATGAGCCGGGGCGGCTGGGCGGCCGTGCTGGACGCCCTGCGGCCGGGGACGCGCTGGCTCGGCGAGAACCGGTTCCAGGTCAACCTGCACGAGTATCCGCCGCGCGAGATCTCCGGTGCCCAGCTGCTGTTCGTGCCGGTGACGCCGCAGCACGGCTGGGTGGCGTGGGACGAGTCCGAGCACCGGTACGCCGTCGTCTACCCGTGCGCGGGGGTCCTGGCGGCCGGTGCGGGCGAGCGGCGCCCGGCCGTGCCCGCCGCGCTGGGGGCGCTGCTGGGCGGTTCGCGGGCGCAGGTGCTGGCGCTGCTCGGTTCACCGCTGAGCACCACCCAGCTGACCGCCGTGACCGGGCAGGCGCTGGGGTCCGTGGGGCGCCATCTGCGGGTGCTGCTGGACGCGGGACTGGTGGAGCGGCGCCGGGCGGGGCGGTCGGTGCTGTACTCCCGCACGGGCGCGGGCCAGGTCCTCCTGGCGGCCGCCGCCGAGGACGCCGGGTCCGAGGAGGACGCGGGGTCCGAGGAGGACGCCGGGGCCGAGGAGGACGCCGGGGCCGAGGAGGACGCGGGGGCCGACCGGGCCACGAGGTCCGGCGGGGAGCCGGTCACGGCACCAGGGGCCGGGCGACGACGGGAACGTGACGACAGGACCTAGCATCCGTACATGACCACTGACAGCAGCAACGGCGGCGCGGCTCCCCAGGGTTCTCCCCTCGAGGTGGAGATCGGCGCCCTCCAGGGCGGTTCCGCGGACCTCGGGCAGTACGCGGGACGGGTCGTCCTCGTCGTGAACGTGGCGTCCAGGTGCGGGCTCACCCCGCAGTACGCCGGACTCGAAAAGCTCCACGAGCGGTACGCGGACCAGGGCTTCACCGTGCTCGGGGTGCCCTGCAACCAGTTCATGGGGCAGGAGCCGGGCAGCGCGGGCGAGATCGCGCAGTTCTGCTCGGCGACGTACGGCGTCACCTTCCCGATGACCGAGAAGGTCGAGGTCAACGGGGCGGGGCGGCACCCGCTCTACGCGCGTCTGACCGGCTTCGCGGACGCCGGCGGGCACAGCGGGGACGTCCGCTGGAACTTCGAGAAGTTCCTGATCGGGCGGGACGGCGAGGTCGTCGCCCGGTTCTCGCCGCAGACCGAGCCGGACGCGCCCGAACTGGTCGCGGCCGTCGAGGCCCAGCTCGGCTGAGCCCGGGGCGGCTGAACCCGGGCTGGCTGAGCCCAGGCCGGCGTTGCCCCCGGGGCACGGGCCGGTCTTCTGATCGCCGGGCGGGACGGACCGTCCGGTGACGGAGGATGGCACGGTGGACGGGGACGACGAAGAACTGCTCACCATCGGCGCGTTCGCGGCGCGCTCCCGGCTGTCGGCGAAGGCACTGCGGCTGTACGACCGCCTCGGGCTGCTGGCACCGGCGCACGTCGACGAGGCCAGCGGCTACCGCTACTACCGCGCCGCCCAGAGCGAGCGGGCCCGGCTCGTGGCGCTGCTGCGCCAGCTGGACATGCCGCTGGCCCGGGTGGCGGAGGTGGTCGCGGCGGTGGACACGGACGGCGCCGGGGCGGCCGGTGTGCTCGCCGCGTACTGGGCGGACGTCGAGAGCCGGGTGGCCGGGCAGCGGACCCTCGCCGAGTACCTCGGTGCACGGCTGTCCGGGAGGGACAGCGACATGTACGGGAAGTTCGTGGTCGAGACGGTGGACGTGCCCGAGCAGGTGGTGATCACCGAGACCCGGCACACGCTGGCGGGTGAGCTGCCCGCCTGGATCGGGGCGTCACTGACCCGGCTGGAAGCCGCGGCGCGCGCGTGCGGGGGCGTCACGGCGGCGCCGTACGTCGTCTACCACGCCGAGGTGTCCATGGAGAGCGACGGTCCCGCGGAGTCCTGCGTGCCGGTCGCCGACGAGCGGGCCGCGCGGGCGTGGGCGGCGGCCGGGGGGCGGTCCGGGGAGACGGCGGTGCGCGTCGAGCCCGCCCGGCGGCTGGCGTACACCCGGATCACCAAGGCCCAGGTGGCCCATCCGCAGATCCTGGCCGCCTTCGGGGCGGTGGAGCAGTGGATCGCCGCGCGGGGCCTCACGCAGGCGGGGCCGTGCCGCGAGGTGTACTTCACGGACTGGGGCGCTGCGGGGCCGCAGGACCCCGTGTGCGACGCGGCCTTTCCCGTCGGGTGAGGCGGGGCCGGGGGAGCCGGGCCGGGCCCCGGTGCCGGCTTTGCGGCCCGCTGCTCACTTCGCCGGCTTCAGCTCGTCCGGGCACGGGGTGCCCCGGGGGAGCTGGTAGGGCGCCGCCAGCCGGTACGTGCCGGTCTTCGGCGCGAGCAGCGTCGTCCACTTGTCGCCCCTGGCGTCCTGCGGTGTCTCCGCCAGGCACCCGTTGACGTTGTCGAACGTCTTCGGCGTGCCCTTGATCCGGTGCTTGGACGCCTCGGTCTCCTGCGGCGCCTTCAGGCTCTTGCCGTGGTCGTCGACGAGGCTCAGCCACGGCGAGTACGGGATGCGGATGAGGACGCGGCCGGGCTTGCGGACCTCGATGGTCAGCTCGCCCTGCTCGGCGCGGTCGACGACCGCGTTCGGCTCGGCCAGCGGCGTGGGGTCGGTGACCTTGAACAGCTGCCAGTTGGCGTCGCCCCAGACCTGGCTGAGGTACGGCATGCCCCGCTGCACGAGCGCCCGCTCGCGCTGTCCGCCGTCGCCGTCGGGCTCGCCCTTGGGCAGCACCACGTAGTGGACCGCCCAGCGCTGCAGCCACTCGTGGTAGTTGGCCGAGTTGAGCGTGTCGTCGTAGAAGAGCGGGTTGCGCTCCATGTCGGCCTGGCGGTTCCAGCCGCGGGCGAGGTTGACGTAGGGCGCGAGCGCGGAGGCCTCGCGGTGCGAGCTGGCCGGGACCACCTCGACCCGGCCCTTCTCGGCGCCGGCCTTCTGCAACTGGTTGACCAGCGGTGCCAGCTCGCGCGACCAGGAGGCGGCGGGCGCGGTGTGGACGATGTCGTCCACCGTCTTGACGCCGATCCAGACGCCGAAGCCGGCCAGGGCCAGCACGGCCGTGTACCACTTGCGCGAGCGCGGCACCGTGAAGGGCAGCGCCGCCACCAGCGCCGTCCCGGCGAACAGCATCGCCAGCCGGGTGATGTTGGAACCGATCTGGGAGCTGATCACCCAGACCCCGACCACCGACAGCGCGTACACCCAGGAGGTGATCCGCACCGTCTTCCACTCCCGGGGGACGAGGACGGCGGCGAGGACGGCGTACAGCAGCGGCAGGGACGCCGAGCCGAAGCCCATGGGCTGGGTGCCGGAGAAGGGGAACAGCAGCGCCGAGACGGCCACCACGACGCTGGGCGCGATACCGAGCGCCCAGGCGCCCGGGCGGCGCTTCTGGAGGAACAGGGCGACCGCGACCAGGCCCACGAACAGTCCCGCCACCGGTGAGCCCATGGTCGCGAGCGCGGCCAGCGGGGCCGCGACCAGTGCCTTCGCCCAGCGTCTGCGGCGCCAGCGGTGCGGCCAGCAGAACACGGCGGCGACCGCGCCGAGCGCGAACATCGTGCCCAGACCGAACGTCACCCGGCCCGAGATCGCGTTGCACAGCAGTCCGAAGACCCCGGCCAGCGCCGCCCACAGCGGGTTCCTGACCACGCGGCTGCGCAGGAGTATCAGGGTGAGCAGACCGGAGGAGACCGTGCCGGCGATCATCATCGTCGTCCGGACGCCGAGCACGGACATCAGGTACGGCGACACCATGCTGTAGGAGACCGCGTGCATACCGCCGTACCAGGCGAGGTTGTACGCCGAGTCCGGATGCCGGCCGACGAACTCGGCCCAGGCGTCCTGCGCGGCGAGGTCGCCGCCGCTGTTGGCGAACGTGAAGAACCACACGATGTGCAGCACACCGGCCAGGCCGGTGATCGAGAGAACGGGGTGTGCGAGCATCCGCTCGCGCAGCGCCATGACGGCGGCCCGGGCGCGCGGCCACCGTCCGGCACCGGAGGCCGCCTCACCGTCCGGATGCGTCCGGTCGCCGTCCGTGCCCGTCGGATGCGAACCTATTCGCGGGCCGCGCGGGCCCGGATCGGCGTCGTCGGCGCGTGTCGGCTCCGCAGTGGCCACCTGAAGGCACTCCCCGTGTCCCGTCCTCTGTTCGCGGCCTCGTCCCACGACCGGTGACGTGCCCGATTCGTGACGCTAGCACGCACCCCGCCGGGGAGCGCCCGGGTGGGGCTCTGCGACGGGGTGCGCGCGGGCTCGGGAAGCCCCGGCACACGGGGTGCCGGGAGCACGTCAGCCCAGGCGGGTCAGCTTGTCCGTGAAGCCGGGCTCGCTGAGGTCCGTCTGCAGGGCGACCGGGACCCTGACCGCACCGCCCGCGCCGCCTTCACCGACGGTGAGCGTGCCGACCTTGGTGCCGGCCTTCGCCGAGTGCGGCACCTGGTCGGGGGCGAAGGACACCTTCACCTGCGAACCCGCCCAGCCGACCGCGGTGACGTCCTCGGTGACCACGACCGGCGTGTGACCGCCGAGCCGGTCGTCGACGTACCCGACGACGTCCCCCTTCTTGAGGATCTTCGCCGAGGTCAGCGCACCCTTGGCGGCCTCCAGGGCGGTCTTGCTGACCTGGTTGACGGTCGTCAGGATCGGGCTCTTGCGCTGCCCCAGGATCGCGCCGACGACGGTGACCGTCTGGCCGCCGACCTTCTTGCGGGCGGCGAAGAGCAGGTTGCCGCCGGCCGCGGTGGTGCTGCCGGTCTTGATGCCGATCGCGCCCATCCGGTACGGCAGTTCGTTCCAGTTGGGCCAGTTCTTGCCGGACGGGTCCGTCCAGCTCGCCGCGCTGGTGATGGCCACCAGCGCCGGGTTCTTCACGACCTGGTCGCCGAGCTTCACCTGGTCCTCGGCGGTGGAGACGGTGGTCTTCGTCAGGCCGGAGGGGTCGGTGTACGTCGTGTTGGCCATCCCCAGCTCCTTGGCGGTGGCGTTCATCTTCTTGACGAACGCCGCCTCGGACCCCGCGTCCCAGCGCGCGAGCAGCCGCGCGATGTTGTTCGCGGACGGGATCATGACGGCGGACAGCGCCTGCTTCTCGGTGAGGGTCTGGCCGGCCTTGACCGTGTTGAGCGTCGACTCGTCACCGGTCTTGTCGTAGCCGCCCTCCTTCTCCGCCTGCGGGTCGATCTTGATCTTCGGACCCTCCTGGCCCACCTTCAGCGGATGGTCGCGCAGGATGATGTACGCCGTCATGGTCTTGGCCACCGATCCGATGGGCGCCGGCTTCTGCTCGCCGAAGTGGTCCATCGTGCCGACGCCTTCGACGTCCATCCAGCCCTGGCCCTCACCCGGCCACGGCAGGGTCAGCTTGCTGCCCTCGAAGGTGTAGTTGTCCTTCGCGGTGAGCGCGAGGCCCGGCGCGGGCAGCGGGCGCAGCGCCTGCACGATCGCGAAGACGACCAGGAGGAGCAGGACCAGCGGGGTCCAGATCTTCACCCGGCGCACGGTGGTGCGCAGCGGGGTCTCCGGCGGCGGCGGCGTGTTCGTCAGCTCGGCCAGCAGGTCCAGCGGGGGCTTGGGGGGCAGCGGCTGCTGGGTGGTGGGCTCGAAGCCGGGCCGGTGGTTGCGGGCGGTGGGGGTGGGGGTCGCGGCGGGGGCCGCGGGCGCGCCGGGCGCGGTCTTCGGGGCGTCGTCGAGGGGCTTGAGCGCGACGAACTTGCTGGTGCGCTCGGCCTCGGACTCACCGGCCCCGGGGGCGGGCTTCGGGGCGGAGCCGCCGTCGGCCTGCCGGGGGCCCTTGGCGGCGCCCTCGGCCGCCGTGCCGCCCTTGGCGCCGGTCTTCGCCGCGTTGCCCGCGTCGGTCTTCGGCGCGGCCTTGGCGCCGGTCTTCGGCGCGTTCTCCGCGCCGCTCTTCGCCGCGTTCTTCGCGTCGCCCCTCTGTGCGCCGCCCAGCTTCAGCATGGTGGTGGGCTGGTCGACGGCGGGCCTGGGCGCCTTGAAGACGGCGGTGGGCGTGTCGACGGAGGGCTCGGCCTCGGGCCCGGACGCCGCTTCGGACTCAGGCGTCTTGGAGCTGGGCGTCTTGGAGCCGGACGCCTGGGCGTCGGTCGTCTTGGCGTCGGGCGTTTTGGCCGGGGCCCCGGGCTCTGCCGTCTTGCCGGCCTCGCCGGACTTGCCGTCCTTGCCGCCCTTGTCGCCTTCGCCGTCCTTGCCGTCCGCGGCACGCTGGGGAGCGGCCGCGGGCTCGCGGTCCTGGCCGTCGGTGTCGGCCTCGGACTCCCCCTGGGAGTCGGACGCGTCGGGCTCCTCCGTCTCGCCCGCTTCCGCGGCCGTCCCGGCGTCCTTGCGGCCGTCGGAGTCCTTCCGGTCCCCGGATTCCTCGGTTCCCTCGGAGTCCACCCACGCGGCCACGGCCGCCCGCAGGCGCGCGTCGCCCGGGGCGGCGGCACGGTCGCCTCCGCCCCCGCTCTCCGCGTCCTCCGTGTCGCCGCGCCCCTTCTCGTCCTCGTTCTCGTCGGCGCCCGCCGCGCCGGAGACCGCCGCGCCCGCGCCCCCGGACTTCCCGGCCGTCCGGACCGCCTCCGCGGCCCCGCCCCCGGACTCCTGGGACTCCCCGGACTCCGGATCGTCCTGCGCGTCCGTCACGACGTTCCGCACCGAGAGCACCCGCGTGGCCGTGTCCACGCCACCCCGGCTCTTCGCCGTACCGGACCCGCCGGGCCCACCGGACGCGCCGGACGTCGTACCGGACTCGCCGGACCCCCCCGCCGGCGCGAGGCGAGGATCACGCGCCTCGCTCCTGGCCCCGGGAACCGGACCCGCGCTCCCCGACGTCGGTTCTGCCGACGACTCGCGCTGCTTCGACCTGTCGGGGGACTCGCCCGCCACCGATGCCTCCTCCATGTGCCGCACGCCCCGCGTGCCGCTACGAACCGTGAACCGCCGCCCGCACGACAGCCGTACCGACCGGCCGGAGCAGTGGCCCCACGACCGCCTGCATCACGCGGTCGCACCGCTGTCCGAACCATGTACCAGTGTCCTGTGTGCGGACCAAACCCAAGCGGAAGACGAGAACGACATACCTACTGGTTCCACTACGAACCGGTCACGCACCCTCGACAGACCAATGTGAGAGGGGTCACCCTGTCATTCATCCACGCGGGGAGGCATGGATGGGCAGGAGCCGCAGAACACTTCCGGAGGAGCTTCTGTTGCTCGCACTGGACCCGGCCACGGGTACCACTGCGCAGCCGCAGTCGCTCGACCTGGGTCTGGCCGGAGCGCAGCTAGTGGAGCTGGCGCTGGCCGGACGGATAGCCCCGGACGGGGATCGTATCGCCGTGGTGGTGCCACGGCCGACAGGAGATCCGACTCTGGACTGCGCGTTGGAGTTGCTGCGAAGGCGCGGCGCTCCGGTACGGGCCGTCCACTGGATCGGCGGGCCCCGTCTCGGGCTCCGCCAGACCTATCTCTCGCACCTGGAGAGGTGCGGCATGGTGCACGCCGTGGCCGGCCAGATGTGCGGGGTGCTGCCGACGACGCGCTACCAGGCGACGGACAATGTGATCAGCCGGGAGATCAGGGCCCGGCTCGACTCCGCGATCCGCACCGGCGTACCGCCGGACCCGCGGACCGCGGCGCTCGCCGCGCTGGCCCACGCGGTCGGCCTCGGCAAGCACCTGTATCCGGGCAACGAGGGGCGTTCGTCCCGCTCCCGGCTGCGGGACCTGATCCGGCACGATCCGATGGGCGGTCTCGTGGCGCACGCCGTGATGGACGTGCAGAACGGGGTGGCGGCCCAGCCGCGCCGCGGCCCGGCCTCGGCCGGCGGACGGCAGGCCACGGCCGGCGGCAGGCCCGCGCCGGAACCGGCCCACGGCGTTCCGATGCAGCCGCAGCGCGCTGCGGGCTCCATGGCGCGCGCGGTGGCGCACTGAGCAGGAAACGGCCACCGGGCCGTCGCGGCGGCGAACGCGGACGCGGCAGCAGAAACGTCACACGGCACGATCCCGCAGGGCACGGTACGCCCGGCCCCGCGCCGCACCGCACCCCGAGCACCACAAGCCGCGAACGCCCGGGCACCGCAACCGGCAGGCACCCCAAGCTCCATGAGCACCGGAACCGGCACCACGAGCATTGAAAAGCACCACGAGCACCACGAGCACCGCAAGCACCGCAAACAGTCACAACGCCGCACCGCAGTCCCCTGAACCGGTTCGGGAGCCGCTGGTCCGGGCGGGGCGCGGGGCCGTCAGGTCCCGTGTCCCGCCCGGCCGTTCACCGCGGCGCCGAACCGGCGCGCGGGCAGCGCGGATCGCGCCGCATATCCGGCGTTTCCCAGCGGCGGCAAGCACCTTGGTGGCAATCTGCTCAGCAGCAGATACGCAAAGTAGAGGCATGCAGCCGGAGGTGCACGTCCCGTGGCGTCCAATGTCAATCCCACCGTCAGGCGGCGCCGGCTGGGCCAGGAGCTGCGCAGGCTCCGCGAGCTCAAGGGCATGACGGCCGAGGAGGTGGCGGAGCGACTGCTGGTGTCGCAGTCGAAGATCAGCCGCCTGGAGAACGGCCGGCGCAGCATCAGCCAGCGCGACGTCCGCGACCTGTGCGGGGTCTACGAGGTGGAGGACCACCGGGTCGTCGATTCGCTGATGCAGATGGCCAAGGACTCGCGCCAGCAGGGCTGGTGGCACTCCTTCGGCGACATCCCGTACAGCGTCTACATCGGCCTGGAGACGGACGCGGCCAGTCTGCGGGTGTACGACCCGCAGGTCGTCCCGGGCCTGTTGCAGACCCGGCAGTACGCGGAGGCCCTGATCGCCGGGGCGCTGCCGGAGACCGCGCCCGCGGACATCGAGAAGCGGGTCCAGGTACGGATGCGGCGGCAGGAACGAATCTCCGCCGCCGAGAACCCGTTGCGCCTGTGGACGGTCCTCGACGAGGCCGCGCTGCGCCGGGCCGTCGGCAACCGCTCGCTGATGCGCGAGCAGCTGGAGCACCTGGTCGAGCAGTCGCAACTGCCGCACGTGACGGTCCAGGTGATCCCCTTCGAGATGGGCGCGCACCCGGGTCTGAACGGGCAGTACGCCATCCTGGAGTTCCCGGACACGGCCGACTCCAGCGTCGTCTACATCGAGGGCGTCACCAGCGACCTGTACCTGGAGAAGGCCAACGACGTGCAGAAGTACAGCGTGATGTACGAGCACCTGCGGGCGCAGGCGCTGAACGTGGAGCAGTCGCGCGAGTTCATCGAGAAGGCCGCGAAGGACTACGCGCGCTGAGAGCGGGGCACGGTACACCGTCGACCACTGGCGACGGAAGAGCCGTTGGAATATGCCATCCGGTCGAGTGAAGGGCCGCCTCACCCATCGGGCCCGGCGGGTAGCGTCGATCACGCCATCGAGCAACACCGTTGGCGCAAACCGCGCTGTGGGTTCCCCGAACGCGTCGTGCGGTGACCGCAATTCCACCCCTCACTCGCAATCCGGAGCAGAAATGGCAATTCGTCAGGGCGCCACGGAGACGTGGACCAAGTCCTCGTACTCCACGGGCAACGGCGCGTGCGTCGAGGTCAAGTCACCGGTCGTCGCGACCATGGCGGTCCGGGACTCGAAGGTCCACGAGGGCCCGGTGCTCGGCTTCCCCGCCGACGCGTGGAACTCCTTCGTGGCGTCGGTCAAGGCCTGAGAGGGACAGGTCCTCCGGTCCTCACGCGACGCCCCGCACCACCACAACTGAAGAGCAGTACCGCAGGCGCGAGCAGCAGGACCGCGCGCGCCGCACGCAGAGCCCCCTCGACCAGTTCGCCGTCCTTGCCGAGGGGGCTCCGCCATGCCCGCCCCGAACCGCCCGCCGGCTCGTCACCGCCCGCCGACCGACTCACCACCGCCGGCCGGCCCGCCACCGCCTACTGGTCGACCCGCCCCCGCCTGCCGACCCACCCTCCCCCACCCTGCCGGCCCTCGCCGGCCTGCCGACCGGCCTTCCCCGACCCGTCGCCCACCCTCCCGGTCAGTTCACATGGATGAACCAAGGTCAGCAAGTCGAATATTTTTGCCCGCTCTTGACCTTCCGCTTTCTTGTCGCGCCCACGTCACCGATCCCACGATGAGCGGGCACTTCGCGGCCTTCCTCGCCCCTACCCCGCTCAGGCGAAGTGCCAACCGGATGAGCGGAGTTCACAAGGCGGACCCTGGAAGGGGGGCACATGAACAGTCTCGACTGGGCCGTGCTCATCGGCTACTTCGGCGTGATGGTCGCGATCGGCGTCTGGTCGCACAAACGGGTGGGCGACGTCAGCGACTTCTTCACCGCCGGCGGCAAGATGCCCTGGTGGCTGTCCGGCATCTCGCACCACATGTCCGGCTACAGCGCGGTGCTGTTCACCGGGTACGCGGGCATCTCCTACACCTACGGCGTCACCTCCTTCGTCACCTGGTCGTTCCCCATCGCCCTGGGCATCGCCATCGGATCGAAGCTGTTCGCGCCGCGCATCAACCGGCTCCGCTCCCGCCTGCACGTCGCCTCCCCGCTGGAGTACCTGAAGAACCGCTACAACCTCTCCACGCAGCAGGCGCTCGCCTGGTCCGGGATGCTGCTGAAGATCGTGGACGTGGGCGCGAAGTGGGCGGCGATCGCGACCCTGCTGTCCGTCTTCACCGGCATGAGCCTCAACCAGGGCATCCTGATCACCGGCGCGATCACCGCGGTCTACTGCACGATCGGCGGCCTGTGGGCGGACGCGCTCACCGAACTGGGCCAGTTCGTCATCCAGTTGCTCGCCGGTGTGTCGATGTTCGTGGCCGTCGTCCTGAAGCTCAACGACAAGGGCATCGGCTTCCTCGGCGCCTGGGACGAGCCCGCCCTGCACGGCCACGGAAAGCCGCTGGTCGGCCCGTACGGCACGGTGTTCCTGCTGGCGTTCCTCTTCATCAAGCTCTTCGAGTACAACGGCGGCATGCTCAACCAGGCCCAGCGCTACATGGCCACGGGCAGCGCCCGCCAGGCCGAGCGCTCGGCGCGGCTGTCGGCGGTCCTGTGGCTCGTCTGGCCGGTCGTCCTCTTCTTCCCCATGTGGATGTCACCGCTGCTGGTCCACGCGAACAAGCCCGACGGCTCCGACTCCTACGCCCTGATGACCGAACAGCTCCTGCCGCACGGCCTGCTGGGCCTGGTCATCGTCGGCTTCTTCTCCCACACGATGGCCATGTGCTCCTCGGACGCCAACGCCATCGCCGCCGTCTTCACCCGGGACGTGGCACCCGTGCTGTCGCGGCGCGCGCGGGCCTGGGGCGCGCGCAGCGGACTGGTCGCCGCCCGCGTGACCACCGTCGTCTTCCTCGGCCTGTCCATGGCGGTGGCCACCCAGGTCGACTCGCCGACGTTCAAGGACATCATCACGGTCGTCATCAAGTGGGTCGCGGGTCTGATGGGTCCGATCGCCATCCCGATGATGCTCGGCCTGCTCCGCCCCTTCCGCCGCTCGGGCCCGACGGCCGCGCTCACCAGCTGGGGCCTGGGCCTGCTGGCCTTCTGGCTGGTGAACTATCCGGTCAACTGGAACGTCGACGGCGGCGTCCCGCTCCAGTACCAGGTGTCGATCCCGCTCGCGGTCTCCCTGGTCCTGTACATCGTCATCGGTTACGTCAGGCCGGAGGACACCCCCGAGCGGCTCGCGGTCATCGAGTGGGTCAACACGGACGGGGACGGCGACGGCGGCACCGCGGCGGCAGCGGCGGTACCGGCCCCGGCGGGCGCGGGCGACGACGTGGTCGGCACCCAGCCCTCGTGACCGGCCGCTCTAGGCGCCCCTGGGATAGCGGGCCAGCCAGCCCGGGGCCGACCCGGCGGGCCCGTGCAGGGCGGGCCCCTGGGTCATCTCCATCGCGAAGTCGTCCGCCAGGACCAGCAGGGTCGGACGGCCCTCCAGCTCGGCCAGCCAGGCCGGCGGGAGGGCCGTCTCGCCGTGCAGGGCACCGAGCAGTCCGCCGGTGAGGGCCCCGGCCGCCCCCGAGGGACCGCTCTGGTTCACCGCCAGGCACAGCCCGTGGCGTACGTCCTCGCCGACCAGCGCGCAGTACACCGCGACGGCCAGGACGCCCTCCGCGGCCCCCTCCCCCGCCAGCTCCTCCACCCGCGCCGGACCCGGCATGCCCTGGCGCACCGCGCCCAGTGCGTGCTGCAGCGCGTCCGAGACCGGCTCGTGGCCCGGCCGTACGGCGAGCAGCGCCAGCGCCTTCTGCACGGCGGCGTCGAGCCCGTCCCCGCGGGCGAGCGCGTGCACGATCACGGCGTAGGCACCGGCCGCGAGCCACGCCGTGGGGTGCCCGTGGCTCTGCGCCGCGCACTCCACGGCGAGCTGCACCACCAACTGGGGCTCCCAGCCGACCAGCAGCCCGAACGGCGCCGACCGCGCCGCGGCCTCGGGCCCCGCCTCGCCCGGGTTCTTCGGCGCCTGGAGCGTCCCCATCGTCTCGTCCCCGAAGCCGCCGAGCAGCGCCCGCGTCGGTTCCCGCCGGGCGTACAGCCACTCCTCGCGGGCCAGCCAGCCGTCCTCCTCGCGCCGTTCGTCGGGCCCCCAGTCCCGCTGGGTCGCCGCCCAGCGCAGGTACGCCCGGTGCACGTCGGTCGGCGGGTGCCAGGCCCCGGTGTCCCGCCGCACCTGCGCCCGGATCAGCCCGTCCACGGAGAACAGCGTGAGCTGGGTGAGGTGCGTGACGGTGCCGCGCCGGCCGTGCGCCGCGACGAGGTCCACGACGCCCTCCGGCCCGTGCGCCTCCCGGACCGCCTCGTACCCCAGCCCGTCCACCGGCGCGCCGAGCGCGTCCCCCAGCGCGACGCCGAGCAGCGTGCCCCGCACCCGCCCGCGGAAGTCCTGCTGCTCGGCACGCCCCCAGACGATCCCGGCCGTCGTACCCACCCAGACCTCCCTCACGGCACCGTCCGTCCGTACGACGCTCGGCACTGTAGTCGAACGGGAACGGTGTGTTCAGGGGATGACCGGGGGGGCCGGTGGAGCTGCTGTGGCGGGGGCCCGTCCGGCCGGACACCGCCCCTCGCCCCGGCCGCAGGCCGTGACGCACCGCGCCACCCGGTGCCCGGCCGGGTCCGCCCCGCCGGCCCTCAGCAGCCCGGCCGGCTCCCGCCACGGCGGCCCCGCGGCCGGCGCCCCCGAACCTGCCGACCGCCAGGGGGAGTTGGAGG
Organism: Streptomyces sp. NPDC006743; assembly: GCF_040703815.1. Taxonomy (NCBI): domain Bacteria; kingdom Bacillati; phylum Actinomycetota; class Actinomycetes; order Kitasatosporales; family Streptomycetaceae; genus Streptomyces; species Streptomyces sp. NPDC006743. Next base: position 79,313 of record NZ_JBEYJA010000004.1, read on the forward strand.
CTTCCGGCCACGGGATCGCAGACCCGCAGGCGTTCCGCGCTCCGCCGGGCAGCCGCCTGCCGCCCGGCGTGCCGGGGCGCCTCGGCGCCCAGCCGGTCCCGCCTGTGCCGTCCTTCCCCTCGCTAGGGGACGACCCCCTCGCTAGTGCTGTGGCCGGGAAGGTTTGCCGGGAAGCTCGCGGCGTCCGGTGCGGTGCATCGCAAGGCGGAGCATGACCCGCGTACTGGACGTACTCGGGTGATGCGACAACGCGGCGAGGTGCCGTGCCGGGCGTCGCGAGCCGGTGAACCTTCCCGGTCACAGCACTAGGGGACGACGACCACGCGCGTCCCCTTGTCCGCGAACGCCCACAGGGCCGCGCCGTCCTGCTTGCCGGTGCGGACGCCGCCCGTCTTGATGCCCTCGGCGACCGGCGGCGGCGAGGAGCCGTCCACGGCGTTGCTGAAGGCGACGAAGACACCGGACTTGCCCGCGAAGTACAGGATGTGCTCGATCTCCACCCCGTCCGAGCCCTTCGTGGGGTCGGCGACCCGCTGGGAGATCGCGTAGGCGCCCGGGTCGGGGCTGACCGTGCCGGGCCAGACGGCGAAGGTCCGGGTCGGCATGCCGCGCACGTCCATCAGCCAGACGCGCTTCTGCCCCAGGGAGTAGACGACGCGGCGGCCCGTGCCGGAGTCGGACGGCGGCGCGGGCGGGGCCGTGTGCCTGGGGGGCGCCGCCGGGGAGTGCCTGCCCGCAGAGGCCGACGCGCTGGGGCGCGGGGAGGCGGCGACGGGGTGCCCGCCCTGGTCCGCCTGGGCCGCCAGCGCCCCGACCGCGACGACCGCCGCGGCGGTCAGGCCGCTGACCCAGGCCCACGAAGGTATTCGGGCAGGCATGGGCACGCATCTCCTCGGCTACTCAGCTGTTCGGCCCCGGGAACCGTCGGCTCATCGTACTGTGGGCCGCCTCGCGCGCGGTTCAGTCCAGCACCGGCAGCAGCTGCGGCAGGTGGCCGTCGGAGGCGGTCGCCGTGCGCTGCCGCTCCTCGGGGACCTCGCCGTAGACCGTGGTGCGCGGCCGGGCGGGGCGGCCCGCCGCTTCCGCGACCGCGATCAGGTCCTTGACCGACTTGTAGGAGCCGTAGGAGGAGCCCGCCATGCGGGAGATGGTCTCCTCCATGAGGGTGCCGCCCAGGTCGTTGGCGCCGGAGCGGAGCATCTCGGCGGCGCCGTCCGCGCCCAGTTTGACCCAGCTCGTCTGGATGTTGGAGATCCAGGGGTGCAGCAGCAGGCGGGCCATCGCGGTGACCGCCCGGTTGTCGCGGGCCGTGGGGCCGGGGCGGGCGATGCCGGCCAGGTAGACCGGGGCGTTGGTGTGGATGAAGGGGAGGGTGACGAACTCCGTGAAGCCGCCGGTCTCCTGCTGGATGCGGGCCAGGGTGCGGAAGTGGCCGAGCCAGTGGCGGGGCTGGTCGACGTGGCCGTACATCATCGTCGACGAGGAGCGGATGCCCAGCTCGTGCGCGGTCCTGACGACCTCGATCCAGGTGGCGGTGGGCAGCTTGCCCTTGGTCAGGACCCAGCGGACCTCGTCGTCCAGGATCTCCGCGGCCGTCCCGGGGATGGTGTCCAGGCCCGCCTCCTTGGCCGCGGTCAGCCATTCGCGGATCGACAGGTTGGTGCGGGCCGCGCCGTTGACCACCTCCATCGGCGAGAACGCGTGCACGTGCATGCCGGGGACGCGCTCCTTGACCGCCCTGGCGATGTCGAAGTAGGCGGTGCCGGGCAGGTCCGGGTGGATGCCGCCCTGCATGCAGACCTCCACCGCGCCCACCTCCCAGGCCTGCTGGGCGCGGTCGGCGACCTGGTCCAGGGAGAGGGTGTAGGCGTCGGCGTCCGTGCGGCGCTGGGCGAAGGCGCAGAAGCGGCAGCCGGTGTAGCAGACGTTGGTGAAGTTGATGTTGCGGGTGACGATGTACGTCACGTCGTCGCCGACCGCCGCCCTGCGGACGTCGTCCGCGATCCGGGCGAGGGCGTCCAGCGCCGGGCCGTCCGCGTGCAGCAGCGCCAGGGCCTCGGCGTCGGTCAGCCGCGTCGGGTCGTCGGCGGCGGTGCGCAGGGCCTGGCGGACGTCGGTGTCGATGCGCTCGGGTGCCATGCCGGGCGCCGCCGCCTCGCGCAGGGCGTCCCAGTCGCCGTAGACCTCGTCGAAGTCGCCGCGGCGGTCCCCGGTGCGGCCCTCGGCGTCGATCGCGGTGTGCAGGTCGGTGCGGCCGGAGGCGGTGAACGCCTCGTCCGGTTCCTGCCAGGGACGCCCCTCCACGGCCGCGTCCTCGCGGGCCAGGCCGGTCGCCGGGTCGGCGAGGGCGCGCACGTGCGGCAGCAGGCGCGGGTCGAGCCAGGGCTCGCCCCGGGTGACGAACTCCGGGTAGACGCAGAGCCGTTCGCGCAGCTCGAACCCGGCGGCGGCGGAGCGCTCGCGCAACTGGTCGATCTGCGGCCAGGGGCGTTCGGGGTTGACGTGGTCGATGGTGAGCGGGGAGACGCCGCCCCAGTCGTCGATGCCGGCCGCGATGAGCCGTTCGTACTCGCCGTCGACGAGGTTGGGCGGGGCCTGGAGGCAGGCGGCGGGGCCCATGATGTGCCGGGCGACGGCGACCGTGGCGACCAGGTCGTCCAGTTCGGCGTCCGGCATGCCGCGCATCGCCGTGTCCGGCTTGGCGCGGAAGTTCTGGATGATCAGCTCCTGGACGCCGTGGTGGGCGCGGGCGACCTTGCGCAGCGCGAACAGGGACTCGGCGCGCTCCTCGAACGTCTCGCCGATGCCGATCAGGATCCCGGAGGTGAAGGGGACGGAGGAGCGTCCGGCGTCCTCCAGGACCCGCAGCCGCACGGCGGGCTCCTTGTCCGGGGAGCCGTGGTGCGGGCCGCCGGGCTCGGACCACAGGCGGGTCGCCGTGGTCTCCAGCATCATGCCCATCGACGGGGCCACGGGCTTGAGGCGCTGGAAGTCCGTCCAGCTCAGGACGCCCGGGTTGAGGTGCGGCAGGAGGCCGGTCTCCTCCAGGATGCGGATCGAGACGGCGCGGACGTAGGCGATGGTGTCGTCGTAGCCGTGCGCGTCGAGCCATTCGCGGGCCTCGGGCCAGCGGTCCTCGGGCTTGTCGCCGAGGGTGATGAGGGCTTCCTTGCAGCCGAGTGCGGCACCGCGGCGGGCGATGTCCAGGACCTCGTCGGGGGACATGAACATCCCGTGTCCGGCGCGGCGCAGCTTGCCGGGGACGGTGACGAACGTGCAGTAGTGGCACTTGTCCCGGCAGAGCCGGGTCAGCGGGACGAAGACGCTCTTGGAGTAGGTGATGACACCGGGACGCCCGGCGGCCTCCAGGCCGGCGTCGCGCACCCGGGCGGCGGAGGCGACGAGGTCCCGCAGGTGCTCGCCGCGGGCCTGGAGCAGCACCGCCGCCTCGGCGACGTCGAGGGCGACGCCGTCCCGCGCACGTTTGAGGGCGCGACGCAGGGAGTTCTCGGTGGGGCCGGTTCCGGAGGTCGCGGAAGTCGTCATCCTCCGAGCATACGATCGCGATCACGCTGATCAGCGCGGGCGGCCGCGGCCGGGACACGCGCACGGGCGGCCCACCCGGCCGGGGCGGGGGCGGGCGGGCCGGGGCGGGCGCGGGCGGTAGGAGCGGGCGCGAGCCGTACGCGCAGGCGCGAGCCGTACGCGCAGGCGCGAGCCGTACGCGCAGGCGCGAGCCGTACGAGCAGGCGCGAGCCGTACGAGCAGGCGCGAGCCGTACGAGCAGGCGCGAGCCGTACGAGCAGGCGCGAGCGGGCGGACGCGGCACGGACGCAGGTGGCCGGCCCGCTCCCCCGGTGAGCGCGCGCCTCCCGTGGCGCGCCCCCGGGGCGTGTCGCGTAAGTCCCGCCCGCCCCGCGGGCGGACGGCACCGTTTTCGAGACACGCCCTAGGCTGACGGCCCATGACCCGCCACAGCGAGCTGAAGCACCGGATGGTGACCCGCTTCCAGCGGTACGTCGCCAATCCGGTGAACCGGCGTCTGCCCTCGCAGACCCTGCTGGAGACCACCGGCCGCGTCTCCCATCTGCCCCGCCGCACCCCCGTGGGCGGACGCCTCACGGACGGATCCTTCTGGTTCGTCTCCGAGTTCGGCCTCAAGTCCCAGTACGTCCGCAACATCCAGGCCGACCCGGCCGTCCGCGTCCGCATCCGGGGCCGCTGGCACCACGGCACCGCCCACCTCCTGCCCGGCGACGACGCCGTGGCCCGGCTGCGCCGCCTGCCCCGGTTCAACAGCGCGGCGGTGCGGGCCTTCGGGACGGATCTGCTGACGGTGCGGGTGGATCTCACCGACTGAGCGCCCTCCGCAAGAGGAGAGCTTGTGCAAGCCTTGTGAGGCAGGGCACCACGCCCTGTGATCGCTGTCTCCCGGAGCTGACGCATCTGCCATGAACAAGGCAAACTGGCCTCTCGGCGATGGACAGTTCGGCAGCGGTCAGGGAGCAGCGATGGACGGTGTACCGCGAGTACCGGAGCAGCGGCGTGCCGAGCGGTCGGCCGCGCTGCGCTTCTGCGTACTCGGACCGGTGCGCGCCTGGCGCGGCGAGGAGCTGCTGCCCACCGGCTCGCCCCAGCAGCGCGCCCTGCTCGCCGCGCTGCTGCTGCGCGAGGGGCGCACGGCGACGGCGTCCGAGCTGATCGACGCCCTGTGGGGTGAGGAACCGCCCTCGCAGGCGCTGGCGGCGGTCCGGACGTACGCCTCCCGGCTGCGCAAGGTCCTGGACCCCGGCGTCCTGGTCAGCGAGTCCGGCGGATACGCCGTGCGCGGCCTGGGCGAGGGCGCGCTGGACGCCGGGACGGCGCAGGACCTCTCCGCGCAGGCGGACAAGGCCCGCGCCGCCGGGGACCTGCACCGGGCGCGGACGCTGCTCGGCCGCGCGCTGCGCCTGTGGGACGGCGAGCCCCTGGCGGGGGTGCCCGGCCCGTACGCCGAGGCGCAGCGGGTGCGCCTGGAGGAGTGGCGGCTGCAACTCCTGGAGTCGCGGCTCGACATGGACCTGGAACAGGGCTGCCACGGCGAGGCGGTCTCGGAACTCACCGCGCTGACCGCCGCCCACCCGCTGCGCGAACGCCTGCGCGAACTGCTGATGCTCGCCCTGTACCGCAGCGGCCGGCAGGCGGAGGCGCTGGCCGTCTACGCGGACACCCGCCGTCTGCTCGCCGGCGAACTGGGCGTTGACCCGCGCCCGGAGCTGCGCGCGCTCCAGCAGCGCATCCTCCAGGCGGACCCCGCCCTGGCCGAGCCCTCCGCCCCCGCCCCGGAACCCGCCGCGGCCCCGGTGCGCCCCGCCCAACTGCCCGCCACCGTCCCCGACTTCACCGGGCGCGCGGCCTTCGTCAGCGAGCTGAGCGACATGCTGGCCTCGGCCGAGGGCCGGGTGATGGCCGTATCGGCGCTGGCCGGGATCGGCGGAGTCGGCAAGACGACCCTCGCCGTGCACGTCGCGCACCACGCCCGGGCCGCCTTCCCCGACGGCCAGCTCTACGTGGACCTCCAGGGCGCCGGGCAGCGCGCCGCGGAACCGGAGACGGTCCTCGGCTCCTTCCTGCGCGCCCTCGGCACGGCGGAGTCCGCGATCCCCGACTCCCTGGAGGAGCGGGCCGCCCTGTACCGCTCGGTCCTGGACGGCCGCCGGATCCTGGTGCTGCTGGACAACGCGCGCGACGCCGCCCAGGTCAGACCCCTGCTGCCGGGCACCGAGGGCTGCGCCGCGCTGGTCACCTCCCGGGTGCGGATGGTCGACCTGGCGGGCGCGCACCTGGTCGACCTGGACGTGATGAGCCCGGAGGAGGCGCTCCAGCTCTTCATCCGGATCGTCGGCGAGGAGCGGGTCGCCTCGGAGCGGGAGGCGGCGCTCGACGTGGTCGCCGCCTGCGGCTTCCTCCCCCTCGCCATCCGTATCGCCGCCTCCCGGCTGGCGGCCCGCCGCACCTGGACGGTCTCCGTCCTGGCCGCCAAGCTGGCCGACGAGCGGCGCCGCCTGGACGAACTCCAGGCGGGCGACCTGGCCGTGAAGGCCACCTTCGAACTCGGCTACGGCCAACTGGAGCCGGCCCAGGCCCGCGCCTTCCGTCTGTTGGGCCTCGCCGACGGTCCGGACATCTCCCTGGCGGCGGCAGCGGCCGTGCTCGACCTGCCCGCCGAGGACACCGAGGACCTGCTGGAATCCCTCGTCGACACCTCCCTCCTGGAGTCCGCCGCCCCGGGCCGCTACCGCTTCCACGACCTCGTCCGCCTCTACGCCCGGGCCTGCGCCGAACGCGACGAGCGCACCCCTGGCGAACGCGACGCGGCGATGTCGCGCCTGCTGGACTTCTACCTGGCCACGGCGGCGGGCGTGTACGCGATCGAGCGGCCCGGGGACCGGCTCGTCGACCACCTCGCCGCCACCAGGTACCCCGGTCTCGTCTTCCCCGACCGCAAGGCCGCCCGGGACTGGCTCTACACCGAGGCGGACTGCCTCCTCGCCCTCGCCCGCCGCAGCGCGGAGCGTTCGGCCTCGCTCCGGCGCGCCACCGACCTGCTGTGGGCCGCGCTCGACATCTCCGAGTCGGGGGCCAACTCCCGGGAGTACGAGGCGACCGCGAAGGCGCTGCTCGACGCGGCCCGGCGGGCCGGTGTGGCGCAGGTGGAGGCCCGGGCCCTGATGACGCTGGCGCACGCGCACGTCGACGCCGGCCGCTTCGAGATGGCCGACCAGGAGGCGGAACAGGTGATCCGCCGCGCCATGGACGCCGACGACCTCCTGCCGGTGTGCTGGGCACGCAACGCGCGCGGCATCATCGCGCTGTACCAGAGCCGCAACGAGGACGGCGAGCGGCATCTCACCGAGGCCATCCGGCACTTCCGCATCCTCCAGGACCGGCCCGGCGAGGCCAGCGCGCTGTGCAACCTCTCCCGCATCCACCTGGCGACGGGCCGGACCAGGAGCGCGGTGGCCCTGGCGCAGCAGGGCATCGGCATCTACGACGCCATGGGGAACTCGATGCGGGGCGCCAACGCCCGCTACGCCCTGGGCATGGCGCTCACCCAGAGCGGCCGGCTCGACGCCGCCGCCGACAGCCTCACCGAGGCGCTGGGTGTCTTCCGGGACAGCCGGCAGCGGCTCTGGGAGGGAATGACGCTGTTCCGCCTGGCCGAGGTGGACATCGCCGCGCAGCGCCCCGCGCAGGCCGCCGCCAACGCGGAGCTGGCCCTCACGGTGCTGCGCGGCATCGGCGGCGAGTGGCGGCGCGGCAACGTGCTCACCGTTCTGGGCCACGCCCTGACGGGCATCGGGCAGACGGACCGCGCGCGGGTGTGCTGGCGCGACGCCCTGCGCATCTACGAGGAACTGGGCGCGCCCGAGGCCGCCGCCGTGAGCGAACTGCTGCGCCCGGCCCAGGCCGTGTGAGGAGCGGACTTCCGCGCCCGGCGCGGGCCGTGCGGGGTCCGCGGGGACGGCACCGGCGCGTTCATCGAACGTTTATCGCCTCGCGCCATGCTCGACCCAGTCGATCCGTCGCGTCGGGGGGCAGACGGGTCACTGCGAGGGGCCCCGCACTGGCGAACTAGTGTGAGCGGCCCAGGAATGCCCGCCCGGGCACACTCGGGGGAGTGACCGGGCGGGCTTCCAGCGCCCGATGAGGAACACACCGAGTGGAGCGAAGAGCATGAGCGACGAGTCGGTCATCAAGCCCCAGGACATGCACGCCACCGGCACGAAGGACGGCGAGGCCGCGGCAGCCGTCGCTCAGTCCGGGGACGGCGACGTGACGACGCAGGACATGCACGCCACGGACGAGCCTGTCACGGTCAAGGACATGCACGCCACGTCGGAGCCCTTCAAGCCGACGAGGTAAGCCCGCGTACCGGGGGGACCGGACGGGGGGATCACGGGGGATCACGGGGGATCGGCCGGGGGGCCACAGAGGGGGGCACGGGGGAACAGGGGGGCACGGGGGATCGGCCGCGGCGGCGCGGAGGGGGAGCCGTCGCGGCCGACGTGTGTTCGGGGGCGGGCCTGGCCCCGCGTCCGAGGAGGGCGTCGCGGCCGACGTAGGTTCGGGGGCCCGGCCTGGCCGCGCGTCCGGTGCGGGCCGTCAGTCGACCGCCGGAGCCGCCGGGGCCGCCAGGGCCGCCAGGGCCGCCAGGGCCACGGTGCAATGGGCCGGGCGGGCCACGTCGCCGGGTGCGCCGGCGGCCACGCGTACCGTCCGCCTGCCGTTCGCGGGCACGTCGGTCTCCTGGAGCGCGGAGCGGATCGTGCCGCCGGGGCGTCCTGGAAGGCGACGGTGGCGGTGAACATGCCGCGCCTGCCGTGGGGGTTGGTCGGTCGGACCGTTTGAGTCCGCGCCCCCGTGTCCGCACGGGCGGCCCCCTACCCCGTGGTGCGGGCCGTGCCCGTGCCCTTCTCCGCGTCCAGGGCGTACACGCAGCGGTCCTTGCTGCACGCGTACACGACGCCGTCCCGGACGACCGGGGAGCCGGTGATCTCGCCGCCGGTCGCCAGTTTCCAGCGCAGGCGGCCGTCGTCGGCCTTCAGCGTGTACAGGAGGTGGTCGGTGGAGCCGAAGTGGATGCGGCCCTCGGCGACCGCCGGGGAACCGACGATCTCCCCGCCGGACTGGAAGCGCCACTTGGGCGTCCCGGTCACCGCGTCCAGGGTGTACAGGCCCTTGCCGCTGCCGACGTGCACATGTCCGGCGGCGACCAGGACCGGGTCCACGCAGGACCGCGCCTCGGTGGCGATGCGCCAGCGGTCGCGGCCGTCGGTGGCGTCCAGGGCGTACACGGTGCCGAGGTAGTCGGCCAGGTAGACACCGCCGCCGGTGACCGCCGGGCCGGGGGCGAAGGCCGGCGGGGAGAGGAAGACGGCCGGCGCCTCGAAGTGCCAGCGGACATGGCCGCTCGCCACGTCGAGGGCGACGACACGGGTACCGGCCGAGACGTACACGTAGCCGTCGGGGGCGGCCGTGAGGCGGACCGGCACGCCGCCGCAGGAGGCCGTGTCCCCGACGGGGTAGGACCAGCGTTCGTCGCCGGTGCGGGCCTCCAGGGCGCGCAGGCGCGCGTCCTGCCAGACGTAGACGGTGCCGTCGTGCAGGGCGGGACCGGCCTCCGGGGACTCGAAGTCGGTCTGGCAGCCGGTGATCTCCCACAGTTTCTGGCCGCCGGTGGCCTCCCAGGCCTGGACGCCGCCGCCGCGGGTGCCGGTGACGACGGTGCCCCGCTCGGCCTTGAGGGAGTACACCCAGGCGTCGGTCTGCAACCGCCACAGGTCGGCGCCGTCCCGGGCGTCCAGGGCGAACAGGGTGGGCCCGTCGGAGGCGTGCACGCGGCCGTCGGCGACCGCCATGGACCAGGCGACGTCCCGGGTCTTGAAGCGGCGCCGGCCGGTGGCCACGTCCAGGGCGTGCACCTCGAAGGAGGTGACGTAGACCAGGTCACCGGCGACGGACGGGGTGCCCCACACGTCGTTGGACATGCGGAAGCGCCAGGGGCGCCAGCCGGGCGCGGTCTCCGGCGGCACGCCGGTCACCGCCGGGACGACGGGCGCGGCGCCGGGCCGGGATCTGGACCAGGTGGCGGCCAGGCCCGCCTCCGGCGGGGGCGCCTTCACGGCGGCGGCGCGGGCGTCGGCGACGCGCGGGCCGGGCCCGATGGGCACCTGGGCGCCGGCCAGCCGCACCGGACCGGCGCCGGGGGCGCCGACCGGCGCGGGCATCGCGGGCAGCGGCGGCGCGGGCGGGGCCGGCACGACGGGGTCGTAGGAGGGCGGGGGCGGCGGCGGTACGGCGGGCCGGGCGCCGCCCGCCGGGCCGGCCGAGGTGGGCGGCGGGACGAGGCGTCCGCCGCGCCGGGACTCGATGAGGCCCACCGCCTGCTCGGGCAGCCAGGCCGACGCGGTGCCGCTGTCGTCGGTGCCCGAGCCGAAGAGGTGCGGGGCGAGCTGGGCCTGGAGGTCGGCGGGGGTGGGGCGGCCCGCGACCTCCATCTGCATGCAGGACTCGATCAGCGGACGCAGCTCGTCGGGGAGGCCTTCGAGGTCGGGTCCCTCGCGCAGCAGCATGAAGACCGTCTCGACCGGGTTGGCGCCGTGGAAGGGCGGGTGCCCGGTGGCGGCGAAGACCAGCATCGAGCCGAGCGAGAACACGTCGCTCGCACCCGTGACGCTGCGCGAGTCCTTGGCCTGCTCGGGTGACATGTAGGCGGGGGTGCCGACGGCGACGTTCGTCATCGTCAGACGGGTGTTCGAAACGCCGGAGGCGATACCGAAGTCGATCACCCGCGGCCCGTCCTCGACGACGAGCACGTTGGACGGCTTGAGGTCACGGTGGACCAGCCCGGCGCCGTGGATGGACTGCAGCGCCTCGGCGACGCCCGCCGCCAGCCAGCGCACCGCCTGCACCGGCAGCGGCCCGCACTCGGTCACTATCTCCTCGAGGGAGGGCGCGGGGACGTAGGCGGTGGCCAGCCACGGCACCGCCGCGCGCGGGTCGGCGTCGACCACGGCGGCCGTGTAGAAGCCGGAGACCGCCCGCGCGGCCTCGACCTCGCGCGTGAAGCGGACCCGGAAGAGCTGGTCCTCGGCCAGCTCGGTGCGGACCGTCTTGATCGCCACCCGCCGGCCGGACGCCGAGCGCGCGAGATAGACCAGCCCCATGCCGCCGGCGCCCAGCCGTCCCAGCACCTCGAACGGACCGATCCGCCGCGGATCGTGCTGCGTCAGCTGATCCACCACTTGCCTGCCACCTCCCCGTACGAGCCGCGCCACCTCCGTGTGTACGCGGCCCCCGTGCAGCGTCTCACCACCGCACCGCCGCGGCGGCACGCACTCCGATTCTTCCTGGCCGCGGCATCGGTGGCGAACCCGGCGACGAACCGGGATGTCCTGGTGCTTTTACGACGCAAAACGACGGATTCTCGCCGTGTGGACGCCACCGCTGGCCGGATTTGACCGCCTCATGGCGATTTCACCGGCTCCCGTACGACGGCATTCCACGCGCCGGGTGCGACGGCTCCGCCGCTCCGGGCGGCCGGCCGCGCCGCCACCGACGGCTTCCCCGCCGCCGACGGCGGCGCACGCGGTTTCTCTCACCGCTCCAGGACGGCGAAGGAGGCGCCCTGGTCGTCGGCGACGACCGCGACCGTGCCGTAGGACGTCTCGAACGGGGGCACCTGGACGCGGCCGCCGAGCCGGGCGGCCGTGCCGAGGGCGGCCTCGGCCCGCGCGACCCGGAAGTGGACGAGGAAGTGCGGCGGCATCTCGGCCGGGAAGACGTCCGTGACGGGGGCCCGGCCGAAGTCGGGGCGGGTGTCCCGGCCGAACAGGGCCTCGTGGAAGAGCCCGCCGTAGAAGGCGTTGGCCGTCTCGGTGTCGCGGGTGTAGAGCTGGGCCCAGTCGAAGCTGCCCGGCTGGTGGCGCACGCCGAAGCCCGCGTGCCGGCCCGGCTGCCACAGGCCGAAGACGGCGCCCTCGGGGTCGGCGGCCAGCGCGGCCGTGCCGTAGTGGCCGACCTGCCGGGCGTCGCCGACGATCTGCCCCCCGCCCGCCCGGATCCGCGCGGCCAGCGCCCCCATGTCCGGGGCCGCGAAGTACACCGTCCAGACGGTGGGCATCCGGCCGTCCGACTTCGGGGCGAGCGCGGCGACGGGCCGCCCCTCCAGCAGGGCCAGGACCGAGCCGCCGTACGCCTCCTTCTCCTCGAAGGTCCACCCGAAAAGCTCACCGTAGAACCGCCGGCCGGCGGCGGTGTCGGAGAGCTGCGCGTCCACCCAGCAGGGGACGCCCTCCGTGTACGCGGATGCCCTGTTTTCGGCCATGCCGTCAAAGTAGCCGGGACTCCCGCAGCCCGCAGACCAGGCACACCAGCCTCTCGGCGCCCGCGCACCCCATTTGCAGTCGGCCGAATCGCGCTCCCATCACCCCTCGGTAAGCTGACGACATGACAGGACAAGTGCGTACCGTCGACGGCCGCGTGGCCGGCCGGCGAGGGCAGGCGACCCGGCAGAAGCTGCTCGACTGCCTCAGCGAGATGCTCAGCTCCTCGCCCTACCGGGATGTCAAAGTCATCGATGTCGCCCGGAAGGCGGGGACTTCGCCCGCGACCTTCTACCAGTACTTCCCGGACGTCGAAGGTGCCGTCCTGGAGATCGCCGAGCAAATGGCCGCCGAGAGCGCCGACTTGACCGGCCTCCTCGAAGGCAGGTCCTGGGTCGGCAAGGCCGGCTGGCAGACCGCCCAGGAACTCGTCGACGGCTTCCTGGACTTCTGGCGCCGCAACGACGCGATCCTGCGCGTGGTCGACCTCGGGGCGGCCGAGGGCGACAAGCGTTTCTACAAGCTCCGTATGAAGATCCTGAACGCGGTGAACGGCTCCCTCACGGATTCGATTGCCGAACTCCAGTCCAAGGGAAAGATCGACAAGGACGTGAACCCGGCGGCGATCGCCGGTTCACTGGTCGCCATGCTCGCCGCGGTCGCCTCGCACCAGAAGGGCTTCACCTCCTGGGGCGTGAAGCAGGCCGAACTCAAGCCGAACCTCGCACTGTTGGTGTACCTGGGCGTCACCGGGAAGAAGCCGACGAGATAGCCGGTCCCCCGGCCCCGGGCGCCCGTGCGGCACCTCCAGGCCACAAGTCCTGTCAGGCAGGCGGCGGTTCACCCGAGTGGACCGCCGCCTGTCGCGTTGTGGGGCATCTCGGGAGAGGGTGCGCGGGTACGTCCCGGTGTGCACGAGCGTGACCGGTGTGCGCGAGGGGTGAGGGCCCGCGGGTACGTCCCGGTGTGCGCGAGGGGCGCAGGCGCGGGGGCGCAGGCGCGGGGGCGCAGGCGCGGAGGCGCGGTCCCGTACCGCGCGGCGGACGGGCGGCGGGCGCCGCCCGGGGGACGGCACCGGGTGATACTCGGGGCATGAACACGGAACTCGACGCCCTGCTGAGGTCGCTGCGCGTGTGGGACCCGGAGGTCACCGAGCTGCCCGCGTTCGACCCGGAGGAGGCGCCCGCCGCCCCGCTCCCCCTGTTCACCCGGTGGTTCGCGCAGGCGGTCGCGGCCGGTGAGCGCGAGCCGCACACCATGTCCCTGGCGACGGCCGACGAGGCCGGCGACCCGGACGTCCGCATCGTGATGCTGCACGGCGCCGACGCGGAGGGCTGGGCCTTCGCCACCCACGCGGACAGCCGCAAGGGCCGCCACCTCTCCCGACGCCCGTACGCGGCCCTCGTCTTCTACTGGCCCGTCCTGGGACGCCAGGTGCGGGTGCGGGGCCCGGTCACGACCGCACCCCACGAGCAGGCCCGCTCGGACCTGCACGCCCGCTCGGCCGGCGCCCTGGCCGCCGCCCTCACCGGCGCGCAGAGCCAGGTCCTGGACTCCCTCGGTGAACTGAGCCGGGCCTCGCGGGCGGCCTGGGACCGCGCCGGCCGCGAGCCGGACGCGGACGTCCCGTCCTGGACCCTGTACCGCCTGTGCCCCGACGAGGTCGAGTTCTTCCAGGGCGACGCCCGCCGCCGCCACGTACGCCTGCGCTACCGCCGTGCCGAGCGGGAGCGGACCGGCCCGGAGGGCTGGGTCAGGGAGCTGCTGTGGCCGTGACGGCGGCGCCGCCCGTCCGCCGTCACGGGGCGGGGGCGGCCGGCCGGAACCCGTACACCGCGAAGTCGGAGACCGGCCGGTAGCCGATCCGCTGGTACAGGCCGTTGCTGGTGGGGTTGGCCAGGTCGGTGAAGAGCAGCACCTCGGCCGCGCCGGACTCCACGGCGACGCGGCTCACCTCCGCCGTGACGGCGCCCGCGTACCCCCGGCCGCGCAGGTGCTCCGGCGTGTGGACCGCGGTCACCCGCACCTGCCCGGCGACCACCGGGGACCTGCCGGCCATGGAGACCGGGGTGCCGTCCGGGGTCTCCCAGAACGTCACGGCGCCGGATCCGGCGTGCTCCTCGGCCCAGTCCCGCGGGTCGCGCACGGCCGTCTCGCCGACGGCGGCGCAGAAGTCGGTGTACCAGCGGGCCAGCAGGCCGCGGTCCGCCGGGCCCGCCACCCGCGCCCGTCCCGGCGGGGCCGGCCGCGGCACGGTCAGCCCGCCGAGCCGGTACAGCCGCATCCGCCGCCGGAGAGAGGTACGGGCGCCGGTGCGGCGGTGCCAGGCGGCGGCGAAGGCGGCGGCCGTGTCCTGGTCGGCGTTGACGCCGGAGAGTCCCCCGGTGCCCGCGGGCCCCTCCGCGCCCGCGGGCCCCTCGACGCCCCCGGAACCGCCGGCGCCCGCGGTGCCCTCCCGCTCCGGTCCGGCCAGGCATGCCGCCAGGGCGTCGGCCTCCGCCTCGGTCAGCGGGGTGAGCACGAGCGGGTGCGGGGGCGTGCGGAAGAAGGCGGCCCGCACGCCGCGCGTGCCCGTCCGCGCCGCCGCGCCTTCCAGCACGCCGAACTCGGGGGCGCCGTCCCCGTACGTCCGTCCGCCGCGGGCGCGCAGGTTCTCCGTCACGGTCAGGTGCACGGTGTGCCGGTCGGGCCGGGAACGCAGGAACTCCCCGGCACGCGCGAGGAATTCGTCGAGGTCACGGGTGAGGTACCAGTCGTCGCAAGCCATGCCTCATGATTCCGCCCGGCCGTCGGGTCCGCCTCCGGATTTCTCGCCGGGGCCGGCCGGGGTCAGCGCGGCGCGGGCGGCTCGGGCTCGGGGTCCGTGGCCAGCCGGGCGTGCAAGTGGCAGTCCCGGAAGGCGTCGTGGCGACCCGCCTCCCACATCGCGCCGCGTGCGGTCCCCTCGTACAGGTAGCCGCAGCGCTCGGCGACGCGGCAGGACGCCTCGTGGCCGACGGCGTGGTCCAGTTCGAGGCGGTGCAGGCCGAACTCGGTGAAGGCCCAGCGGCCGGCGAGGAGCAGGGAGAGGGTGGCGACACCGCGCCCGCGCGCCTCCGGCAGCACCCAGTAGCCGACGCGCCCGGAGCGCATGGGGCGGCTGATGACGGCGACACTGACGTGGCCGAGCCGCTCGCCGGTCGCCTCGTCCGTGACGCAGAACGGCACGCCCGTGCCGTCGACGGCGCTCTGCACGTGGGCGGTGAGCGATTCGCGCGCGTCGGCCAGGTCCCGTTCCATGATGAGCGGTGTGTTCCAGCGCCGGAACTCCGGGTCGGACCGCCCTCGCAGCCAGCTCTCCAGATCGGCCTCGGACGCCGGGTCCCACAGACGGAGCCGCAGACCATGACCGCGCAGCTCGGGGGCGGGGCCGGCAAGGGACTTCTCAGGTATCTCGGCCATCCGGCCATTCTGGCCGAATGAGCGGGGCCGCCACATCCGGATTACCGGCCGCCGCACCGCCGGGCCGGCCACCCGGGGGCACGGCCAGGCGGGCACGCCGTCATCGGGCACGGGGCCGTCCGGGGCCCCGGCGCGGCGCCCTGCGCGGTCATGCGTGACCGATCCGCAACCAATTCCCGTCTTGACCGAGACCCATCAAGCGGGGGCGTGATTACGCTCGCGCTCATGGCCGACTCCCCGTCCACCAGCGCCGCCGCGTCCGCTCCCGTCCCGGGGCGCACCGACCGCCCCGTCTACGTCATCGGCGGCGGTCCCGGCGGTCTGGCCGCCGCGTACGCGCTGCGCGCGCGGGGCGTGCGCGCCGTCGTGCTGGAGCGGTCGGACCGCGTCGGGGCGTCCTGGCGGCGCCACTACGACCGCCTGCACCTGCACACCACCCGCCGGCTCTCCGCGCTGCCCGGCCTGCCGATGCCGCGCCGGTTCGGCCGGTGGGTGGCCCGCGACGACGTCGTGCGGTACCTGGAGAAGTACGCGGAGCACCACGAACTGGAGATCGTGACCGGCGTCGAGGTCTCCCGCGTCGAACGCGCCCCCGACGGCAGCGGCTGGCTGCTGCACGCCACCGGCGGCCGCAAGCTGACGGGCGCCGCCGTGGTCGTCGCCACCGGCTACAACCACACACCCCGCCTGCCGGACTGGCCCGGCCGCGCCGCCTACCCCGGCACCCTGCTGCACGCCGCCGACTACCGCTCGCCCGGCCCCTACGCCGGCCGGGACGTGCTCGTCGTCGGCATCGGCAACACCGGGGCCGAGATAGCCGTCGACCTCGTCGAGGGCGGCGCCGCGCGGGTACGGCTGGCCGTGCGCACCGTCCCGCACATCCTGCGCCGGTCGACCGCCGGATGGCCCTCGCAGTACACGGGCGTCCTGTGCCGGCGCCTGCCCGTCGCGCTCGTCGACCGGCTCGCCGGGCCGCTGACGCGGCTGAGCATGCCCGACCTGTCGGCCCAGGGCCTGCCCCGCCCGGACACCGGCCTGTACTCACGGGTCAAGGAGGGCGCGATCCCCGTCCAGGACGTCGGCCTCGTCGACGCCGTGCGCGGCGGCCGGGTCGAGATCGTGGCGGCGGTCGAGGGCTTCGAGGACGGCAAGGTCGTCCTCGCCGACGGCGACCGCATCGGGCCGGACGCCGTCATCGCCGCCACCGGCTACTCCCGCGGCCTGGAGCCCCTGGTGGGGCACCTGGGCGTACTGGCCCCGAACGGCAGGCCCGTCGTCCGGGGCGCCCGCACCGCCCCGGACGCGCCCGGCCTGTACTTCACCGGCTTCACCAACCCCATCAGCGGCATGCTCCGCGAACTGGCCCGGGACGCGCAGAAGATCGCCAGGGTCATCGCCCGCGCCCACCGCTGACACCGGCCCCCCTACGCGACCGCCACGGCGAGGGCGCGCGGCCGGCGCCGGATCACCAGTGCCATCAGCGCGGCCGCGGCGCACAGCGCCCCGGAGGCGTACCAGACGACGTCGTACGAGCCGAAGACGTCGCGGGCGACCCCGCCGAGGTAGGCGACGAGTGCCGCGCCGACCTGGTGGGAGGCGAGGACCCAGCCGAAGACGATCGCGCTGTCCTCGCCGTAGTGCTCCCGGCACAGGGCCAGGGTGGGCGGGACCGTGGCGACCCAGTCGAGGCCGTAGAAGACGATGAAGAAGATCATGGGCGGGTGCACGCCCGGCGCGAGCAGCATGGGCAGGAAGAGCAGGGCGACACCGCGCAGCGCGTAGTAGACCGCGAGCAGCCGGCGTGGCTCGAAACGGTCGGTGAACCAGCCCGAGGCGATGGTTCCGGCCACGTCGAACACACCGACGACCGCGAGCAGCGACGCCGCCGTCGTGACGGGCATCCCGTGGTCGTGGGCGGCGGGCACGAAGTGCGTCTGGATCAGGCCGTTCGTGGAGGCGCCGCAGATCGCGAAGGAGCCGGCCAGCAGCCAGAAGGGCCCGGTGCGCACCGCCGAGAGCAGCACGCCGAGCGTGCGGCGCGCGGCTCCCGGCACCGGGGCCGGCTTCGGTACGAACTCCGGTGCGCCGTACGGGCGTACGCCCACGTCCGCCGGGTGGTCGCGCAGCAGCAGCCAGACGAACGGCACGACGGCGAGCGCCGCCAGCGCCACGGTCACGGCCGCCGGACGCCAGCCGTGCGACTGGACCGTCCAGGACAGGACGGGCAGGAAGATCAGCTGGCCGGAGGCGGAGGCGGCGGTGAGGATGCCACTGACCAGGCCGCGCCGCTCGGTGAACCAGCGGTTGGTGACCGTGGCCGCGAAGGCCAGCGCCATCGAACCGGAGCCGAGGCCGACCAGCAGGCCCCAGCACAGCCACAGCTGCCAGGCGGCCGTCATCCACACCGTCAGGCCCGAGCCGACCGCGATCACGGTCAGCGCGACGGCGACCACCTTGCGGATGCCGAAACGGTCCATCAGGGCGGCGGCGAAGGGCGCGGTGAGGCCGTACAGGGCGAGGTTGAGCGAGACGGCGGCGCCGATCGTGCCGCGCGACCAGCCGAACTCCTGGTGCAGCGGGTCGATGAGCAGTCCGGGCAGCGAGCGGAACGCCGCCGCTCCGATGATGGTCACGAAGGTGACGGCGGCGACGAACCACGCGCGGTGCACACGCGCCCGGCGCCGGGACGGTGTCCGGGCCTCGGTGTCGAGAGCAGATTCCGTTGTCTGGGTCACGTCACTCAGCTTCGCGGGCGGCCCCGCACCCATCGAGTGGCCCGAAGGCCAGCATTCGCTAGGATCGGGCCATAGGATCGGGTCATGGACTCCGACACGGCTCCGGCTCCGGCTCCGGCTCCGGCTCCGGCTCAGCGCACCACCCTCGTGCCGTCCGCGGGCGCGGCCCCGCCCGTCAGCAGGGATCACAGCCTCGGCGCAGACCCCACCCCCGGCGCGGCCCCCTCCGCCGACGCGCCCCCGGCCCCCGGGACGAACCCCTCCGCCGATGCGGATCCGTTCACGGGCGCGGCTCCGTCCGCGGGCGCGGCTCCCGCCGGCGCCACAGCCCCCTCCCCTGATGCGCCGCCCTCCGTCAGCGCGGCCCCGGCCCCCGCCCTCGCCCCTCCGTCCGGGCAGTTCTCTCCGCACCGCGTGGTCGTCCTCGCGCTCGACGGGCTGCTGCCCTTCGAGCTGGGGATCCCGCACCGGATCTTCGGGCGCCCCAAGGACGCCGCGGGCTGGCCGCTGTACGAGGTCGTCACCTGCTCCGTCCGGCCGCCGGGCCCGGTGCGCACGGACGCCGACTTCTCGATCGTCGTCGCGCACGGACCGGAGGCCCTGGCCACCGCCGACACCGTGATCGTCCCGGCGTCCTACGAGCGGGGCCGGCTCTACGAGCAGGGCACGCTCCCCGAGGACCTGGCCGCCGCGCTCGCGCACATCCGGCCCGGCACCCGGCTCGCCTCCATCTGCACCGGCGTGTACGTGCTGGCCGCCGCCGGCTACCTGGACGGCCGCCCCGCGACCACCCACTGGGCCGACGCCGAGCGCTTCCAGCGGCTCTTCCCGCACATCGCCGTCGACGCGGACGTGCTCTTCATCGACGACGGCGACGTCCTGACCTCCGCGGGGGTCGCCGCCGGGATCGACCTGTGCCTGCACATGGTGCGCCGCGACCACGGCACGGCGGTCGCCAACGACGTGGCCCGCCGCACGGTCGTGCCGCCGCACCGCGACGGCGGCCAGGCGCAGTACATCCACCGGCCGCTGCCGGACCCGCAGCTGGCCACCACGACCAACGCCCGCGCCTGGGCGCTGGGACGGCTGCACGAACCGATCCAGCTGCGCGACATGGCCGAGCAGGAGGCCATGTCGGTGCGGACCTTCACCCGGCGCTTCCGCGAGGAGACCGGGATCAGCCCGGGGCAGTGGCTCACCCAGCAGCGCGTCGAACGGGCCCGGCACCTGCTGGAGTCCACGGACCTGTCCGTGGACCGGGTGGCCCAGCGGGCGGGCTTCGGTACGGCGCAGTCGATGCGGCAGCACCTCCAGGCGGCCCTCGGCGTGACCCCGACCGCCTACCGGCGCACCTTCCGGGTCGGGGACACCGGCCGGCCCGCCTAGGGTCTGTCCGACCGCTCCCCCGCCCCCCTCGCCCTCTCCGCCGCACAGAGCCTCTCCTTCTATGGCCCTTCTCACAATCCAGGCGAAAAGGGGATTTCGGTGACGGGAGTCACCGACCGGTGGCGGGTGTTCTGTCTATGTTTCGGCCATGCTGAAACGCTTGCGCTCCCTGCCGCGCCCCTCGCGGACCGGCGCCCTCCTCGCTTTTGCCGCGGCCCTGCTGTCCGCCGGCGCCCTGGGCGCCGCCGCACCGGCGCAGGCGCAGGACCAGGCACCGGACCAGTCCCGCGTGACGGCGGCGGTGCTCCCCCTGGACGGCTCCGGACGCGAACCCGCCGTGTACGGCGACGACGTCCCCTACGACACCGCCAGCATCATCAAGGTCGACATCCTCGCGACGGCGCTGCTCCAGGCGCAGGACGCGGGACGGACCCTTACCGCGCAGGAGCGCGCCTGCGCCGAGCCCATGATCCGGCACAGCGACAACGCCGCGGCGAACGCGCTGTGGCGCCGTATCGGCCGGGCGCCGGGGCTGGAAGCGGCCAACAAGCGGCTCGGGCTGACCGCGACGAAGGGCGGACCGGGCGCCAAGTGGGGCCTGACCCGGACGACGGCCAGCGACCAGATCCGGCTCCTGCGCGCGGTGTTCGACACGGGTGCCGCCGGCGGAACAGACGCGCGCGCCGGCACCGGCGGTGCGCTGAACGCCGACTCCCGCGCCTACATCCGGACCCTGATGAACACGGTCGAACCGGAGCAGGCCTGGGGCGTCTCGGCGGCCGGGACGCCGTCGGCCACGGCCCTGAAGAACGGGTGGCTCCAGCGCAGCACCTCCGGCCTGTGGGACGTCAACAGCGTCGGCCGCATCACGGTGGACGGGCACCGCTACCTGGTGGCGGTCCTCTCCGACGGCAACGCCTCGATGGGCGAGGGCGTCTCCCTGGTCCAGCGGACGGCGCGCGCCGCCGTCTCCTCGACGGTGTCCGGGCACTGACGCCGTAGGGTCCGAGCCGTGCGCGGGACACCGTCCACAGGCTGTGGACGGCGGGTTCCGGGTGGCGGCGCGCCCATGCCCGCCCCGAGCACGACACCGCGCGCCGCCATCCGGCTCCGGCGCCCCGGCCCACCCCCCTCGCTCCTGACGGGACCGGCCGGCGCCGACCTCACGACTCACACTCGTCGAGGGCTCCGGTCGCGGGCACCCTCGACGTCCCCTCACGGCGAATCGCTGCCCCAAGCGTGATCAAACGGACACGGTCCGTCAACAGCCGTCTGGCGATTTGCCCGTTGTGCCGGGATCGCAACGGGCGCGCACGGAAGCACCCCCGGCGCACGGGCTCCCGGCCGGTGCGGGGCCGGTGACGGAACCGTCCGCTCCGGCCGCGTCCGCACCGGGACTCACACCACCTCGTACCGCAGCCCTCCGCGGACCGCGCCCGGACAGGCGGTGAGGCCCTCGCCCAGGAACCGGGCGAGACCCGTCCCCCAGTGACCGGTGAGACCCGTGCCGGGCTGACCGGTGAGGCCCACGCCCCGGTAGGCCGCCGTCTCCAGCCCGGTTCCGCCGCACACCGGCGCCTGGCCCCCGCAGGCCGCGGGCACCGCGGTCACCGTCGCGGGCACCGCCGTCACCGCCGGGGGCGGCGGCGGACAGCGGTCCAGTTCGCACCAGATGCGCTTGCCCGCGCCCTCGGCACTCCAGCCCCAGCGGTCGGCCAGCCCGTCGACCAGGGCGAGCCCCCGGCCGTTCGTGGCCTCGTCGCCCGCGCGACGCGGTTGCGGCGCGCAGGTGCTGGCGTCGGCGACCTCCAGGCGCACGGTGGCCGCATCGGCCGCCGCGCCGGGCAGCGAGAGTCTGAGGACGGCCGGACAACCGGTGTGCACCACCGCGTTGGTGACCAGCTCGGAGACGAGCAGGACCAGGGTCTCGGCGAGCGGCTCGTCGGACGCTATCCCCGACCGGGCCAGACGCGAACGGGCCCACTCGCGGGCCCGCCCCACCTCCGCGGGGTCGGGCCGGATCTCCAGCTGCACTTGAAGCACCTGCACCGCTCACACCATCCGAACCGGCGGTCCCGTGACCCCGCGCCGGACGGGGCCACGATCACAGCCATTCTCTGCATGGCCAGAACAACGGCCAGAGCAAGGGTCACGGACTGTGACTCCCTTGCGAGCCAGCATGGTTGACGTACCGTCACCGCAACAAGCGCTTCGGGCATATTCCCGCGCGAAGGAGTACCCGTGCGGCATACTGTGCGACGCCCGCCGCGGGGAGTCGCACACATGGGCGGGACGGGCCGCCCGACCTCGCGAACAGCGGCACGCACCGCCGGATCCGGAGTCGCCGCCCGGGCAACACCGCGACCACCGGCCATCGGAACCACTCGCATCCCACACAAGGTACCCGAGCGGGGCGGCGACTCCGGGACGTGACGAGACCTGTCCGGGACCACCGTCCGGAGGCGACTCTCCGTGATCAAGGTGGGCCGCGGGTCCGCGGGGACCGGAACGCGAGCGGCCGGGTGGGCCGGTGGGCGCGGAGGCGCGCGGCACCCCGGCCCCGGGACGGTCTCCGGGCGCCTCTCACTCTGCGTCGCGGGAGCGCCGGGGCGGGACCGGCCGCCCGGCCCGCCGGGAGCGGCGGGCGGGGCGGAGGACTGCCTGGTGAGACCGGTGCGAGCGGCGCGGTGCCCTCGGGGCGGGAACGGGCGGGGCGCACCGGCGGGCCCGCCGCGCGCCGTCGGACCGCCCCGGCTCCCGCCGGGGTGATCCGGCCGCCGGTGCCGAGGGCGGCGCGCCGCGCCCACCCGCCGGCCGGGGCCGCACCGGACCCCGGCGCACGGGCCCGCGCACGCCTGCCGCACCGCCGCTGAGCCGCCGCGGGCCGCCGCGAACTCCTCGCGCGGCCGGGCGTGTTGCCCTCCCCGCTCGCACACCCGCGCGACCCAGGGCGCCGGTTCGACCGTACGGCCGTACGGCCTGCGGTCTTGCGGCCGTACGGTCGGCGGGCTTGCGGCCGTACGGTCTGCGGGCGTGCAGGCGTGCGGGCCACGGACGTGCGGGCTGCGGACGTACCGGCCACGGACGTGCGGGCTGCGGACGTACCGGCCACGGACGTGCGGGCTGCGGACGTACCGGCCACGGACGTGCGGGCTGCGGACGTACGGGCCACGGACGTGCGGGCTGCGGGCGTACGGTCACCTGCGGCCGGGCGCAGGAGGGGAACGGCGCCGGGACTCCCCTGCCGGTTCGGCCGGTGCTACTCGGTGACGGTGAAGTAGCGGGCGAACGCGGGCACGATGTCCTGTTCGCGGACCTGGCCGTCGGCGTCGGTGTCGAGCGCGGCGGCGGTCGCCCGCGCCACCTCCTCGGGCACCCCGAGCGCCCTGAGCACCCGCACGGTGTCCTCGACGCCCGCGGCGCCGTCGCCGTCGGTGTCCGCGACGGCCAGGGCCGCGTGCAGGAAGGGGCGCGCGATCTCCGCGAACCGCCCGGGGTTGTCCCGCAGCCGCTTGACCGCGCCGGTGACGAACTCCTCGCGGGTGATGCGCTGGTCGCCGTCCCGGTCGGCGATCCCCGCCATGCCCTGCCAGAAGGCCTCCGCGCCGGCGTAGAGGGCCTGGCCCTTGTCGGAGCGGGCGGCGGTGTGGAACTCGGCGAGCAGCGCCTTGGCCGCCATGCTGAAGTCCTCGCGGTCGATGTAGCCGTTGCCGTCCTGGTCGAAGGTGGCGAACCGGGCCCCGATCCTGCGCTCGTACTCGCTGCTGACCATGTCTTCTCGGGCCGCCTCACGTCTGGGGGTGCACTTGGCACGGAGCGTACGACGCGGGCGGCGGTCCGGGGACGGGAAAGCCACGGTTGTGCCAGGACCGGGTGAATTCGGGGCACGGCCGTGCGACGGGAGGCTCAGGCGGACAGGGGTTCCTCGTCGACGGCCGACGCCACGTCGGGGTAGACGTCGAAGAGCCGGCGGACGCCGAGGGCGCCGAGCACCCGGTTGACGTGGGATCCCTCGACCGCGCCGCCGGCGGGCAGGATCAGCCGCAGCCGGCCCTGGCAGGAACGGATCAGGCGGCGGGCGGCGATGAGCACGCCGACGCCGCTGGAGTCGCAGAAGAAGACCTCCGAGAGGTCCAGCACGAGGTCGTGCCGGCCCTCGGCCACCACCGCGTGGACGCGCTGCCGCAGCACCGGGGAGGTCACCAGGTCCAGTTCGCCCGCGACCCTGAGCACGCTCCACCCGCCCTGCCCGTCGCCGGTCACGTTCAACACCACGGCCTGCCCTCCGCTCGCCGGATCTTCCCCGGAACCGCCCGGAAACGGAAGCAGTTCCTACGCTTCTTTCCGCGCGGCTGCCCAGCGGCCGTTCCCCCAAACACCGCACAGCAAACGACCACGGTTCCTTGAAGGGCTTGTTTCGGTCATCTTCCGTCGCATTCGATCAGAGTTGATCCGAAACAGAAGGGTATAAGGGGTAACCACCCGCCCGCGCCCCCACCGTGCCCCCTCCACGCGCCCCTTTACCACCTGGGGCTCTTCAGGGGGCGCACATCGCCACAAAGGGGCGTGCACGGGCGAACGTGCCGACTACATTCGAGGAGATCAGGCAGACACGCTGGACCAGGGACCGGCCGGGACAGAGACAAACAGAGGCACGGCACGGCTGGGCGTGAAGGGGGCCGCATGGCGAAGACGGACGCACCGCCCCGCTGGGACCGCGGGATGCAGCAGCGGCTGGCGCGCGGAGAGGCCGCCGCACTCGGCGAGCTGTACGACCGGTTCGCCTCGCTCGTGCACGGACTCGCCCACCGCGTGCTCGGGGACGAACAGGCGGCCGACAGCATCACCCGCGAGGTCTTCGCACAGGTCTGGCAGCACCCCGACGCCTACGATCCCGCCCAGGGCCCACTGCGCTCCTGGGTGGCCGCGCTGGCCCACCGGCTCGCCGTACAGCGCCTGCGCGTCACCGAGACCGCCGCGCTGGCCGCCGGCGGCCCGGGGTCGGCGGAGGAACTGGAGCACAAGGTGCGCCGGGCCGCCGTGGCCGCCCGCGCCGACTACATCGTCCACTCCATGCCGGCCCCGCTGCGCGCCGCCCTCGACCTGGCCTACTTCCAGCGCCGCGACTACCGGCAGGCCGCCGCCGACCTCGGCGTCGGCGAGGACGAGGCCCGCCGGCGCCTGCGCCTGGGCCTGCAACTGCTGTCCACCGCCCACGACGCCGGGCGCGACACCGGCGGCCCCGGCGCACCGCCCGGTCCGGGAGGTGCGGCATGAGCGGAACCGGCGGGCCGGCTCCGTCCGGCCGGGGAGGACCGACCGAGCAGAAGGACCCGACCGTGCCGGAGCATCACGTCCTGAAGTCGCTCCTCGGGGCCTGGGCACTGGCCGCCTGCTCGCCGGAGGAGACGACGGCCGTCGAGGAGCACCTGGGCGGCTGCGGCGACTGCGCGGACGAGGCGCTGCGGCTGCGGGACGCGGTCGGCCTGCTGCACCGGCCCGACAGCCTCGACCTGGATCCCGGGCTGCGCGCCCGGGTCCTGGACGCCTGCCTGGAGCGGAGGCCGGCGCACGTGCCGGTCCCCGGGTGGGCGGCGCCCTACGACGCGGAGACCGCCCGCCTGGACGCGCTGCTGCAGGACTTCGGTGACGCCGAGTGGCACGCGCCGGTGCGGCTGCGGTGGTTCGAGGGCGGGCGGCCGGTGAGCCGCCGTACGACGGTCGCCGGGGTCATCGCGCACCTGATGAGCGTCGACGGGCTCGTCGCGGACGCGCTCGGGCTGGAGGATCCGCTCGGAGGCCTGCCCGCGGCCGGCCCGACGCCCACCGCCCGCACCGAGGCGTACTGGCGGGCGGCGCACCCGCCGCCGACCCGCACCGTCCGGGGGCCCTGGCGGGACCAGACCCACGCGATCGTCCGCACGGCGTCCTCCGCCGGAGGGGACACCGGGGCGGGCGGGGCGGGTGAGGCCGCCGGGTCCTGCGGGCCGCCGGCAGTGCCCTACGGCGGCGGTTTCACGCTGCCGTTGCGGGACGCGCTGCTCGACCGGGCCTTCGCATGCTGGATCCACGCCGAGGACGTCGCGGAGGCGGTGGACTACCCCTACGACCCGCCCGCCCCGCGGCATCTGCACGCGATGATCGACCTCGCGGCCCGGACCCTGCCCGGCGTGCTCGCCGCCCGGCGCCGGGCGGGCCTGGCGGCGCCCGCCCGCACCCGGCACCTGGTGCCGGCGGGCCGGCCGGGGCGCAGTCTGCGGCTGGAGATCGAGGGGAGGGGCGGCGGCGAGTGGCTGATCCCGCTCGACTCACCGGGCGCGGTGGGCTCCGCGGAGCACCAGGTGGCGCATGTCGCGCTGGACGGAGTGGAGTTCTGCCGGCTGGCGGCCGGACACGTCGCGCCGCGCGAGGCGGCGGCCGGGCAGGTCGGCGACGCGGACGCGATCAGCGACGTGCTGCACGCGGCGGCGTCCCTCAGCCGGCTGTGACGGCGCCGGGCGGACAACGCCGCGGACGGGCGTGCCGCCCCCGCGTCCGGGGCATGACCGGCCGGGCAGGGCCTGGCCGGTGCCGTGGCCGGGAAGGTCTGCCGGGCAGCTCGCGGCGTCCGGTGCCGGGGGCACCTCCCACGCCGTTCGGGCAGTGGGGGAGGATCGCAAGGCGGAGCATGACCCGCGTACTGGATGTACTCGGGTGCTGCGACCACGCGGCTGGGGGCACCCCCTGCTCGCCAGAGCTCGGGGGAGACGTGCCGGGCGTCGCGAGCCGGTGAACCTTCCGGTCACAGCACTAGCTTGAGATTCAACTTTGCGAGTTGGACGCGATGCACACGTCGGGACTGGAGAAAAGCGCCGCTTGTCTCTAGACCCGCCGG
Organism: Streptomyces sp. NPDC006743; assembly: GCF_040703815.1. Lineage (NCBI taxonomy): Bacteria > Bacillati > Actinomycetota > Actinomycetes > Kitasatosporales > Streptomycetaceae > Streptomyces > Streptomyces sp. NPDC006743. Next base: position 105,616 of record NZ_JBEYJA010000004.1, read on the forward strand.
CTACCGGTGGTGTCACCGATCCGGCGCTCCTGGGCGGAGGTTACGAAGTCAGCTGCTGGTCCCTTGTCCCGATGGCTTCGTAGTCAGCGGGATCGTCACGGGGGCGGCAGCGGACGTCGTCCTGTCCGCTCAGGGGACGTCGATGACGGCTTTGCCGGGCACGCGGCGGCCTGCCAGTTCAGCGGCTGCCCGCGTCACCTGTGTCCAGTCGGTGCGCAGGGCGACTTGCGGGTCCAGCTCGCCGCGGGCCGTGAGTGCGGCGAGCCAGGTGAGGTCGGCGCCCAGTCCTACGGCATCGTCCAGGAGGTAGTAGGTGGCGATCTGGCGGTTGTGGCGATGGCCGTTGCCGAAGAGGGCTCCGTAGGGGAACTGCTCGCCGTCGCCGGAGATGTGACCCGCGGAAACCAGCACGCCGTTCTCGGCCAGGGCGCCGTGCGCGGCGACCATGTGGGCGCCGCCGACCAGTTCGACCACTCCGTGTACCGGTTCGAGATGCTGGAGCGCGGCCAGGTCGGTGACGATCTCGTGGGCGCCGAGTGCGCGCAGTGCGTCCGTCTTCGCCGGATCGCTGGTCACTGCGGTGACGTGGGCGCCGCCTCGGGTCGCGAGTTGCAGGGCGAAGCGGCCCACGCCGCCGCCCGCGCCGGTCACCAGGACGCGCCGTCCCAGGATCGGGCCGATGCGGTGCAGGGCGCGCAAGGCCGTGCCGGCTGCGACCGGCAGCGTGCTGATCGGGCCGAGGTCGGCTCCCTCGGGCACGGTGCCGATCAAGTCGGTGTCCACAGCGCGCAGTTCGGCCCAGGCGCCTGCGGCCCCCACGGTGACGACGGGGGTGCCGGTCGTGGGGCCGGAGCCGTCGGCGGCTGCCCGGACCACCACGCCCGCGGCGTCCCAGCCGGGCACCGTGCCGGCTTCGCCCTCGGGGACCACGTGGTGGACCTCGCCGGCGTTGAGGGAGAACGAGTGGACCCGGATCAGGGCCTGGTGGGCGGCGGGTTCGGCGTCGGCGACCTCGGCGAGCGTGAGGTGGCCCGGGGCTGAGTGATCAATCGTCAGTGCCTTCACGGCGAGGAATAATGCCACTCAGTGGCATAAGCTTACAAGTGGCAAAAGCTGCTGGTAGGCTGCATCTGTGCACAAGGACCCCAAGGAACTGCCGCTGCGTGAGCGCAAGAAGCTGCGGACCCGTCAAGCCCTGGTCGATACGGCCCTTGAGCTGTTCACCGCGCGGGACTTCACCGGGGTCACACTGGACGAGATCGTCGAAGCGGTAGAGGTCTCCAAGCGCACGTTCTTCCGCACGTTCACCTCGAAGGAAGACGTGGCCCTGGCCCCGGAGAAGGAACTGTGGGCCGCCTACCTCACGGACATCGAGACCCGGCCCCTGACCGGCGAGCACCTGCTCGGCGCCTACAAAGACGCACTGTTCGCGGCACTGGAGCAGATGACGGACGGATGGGAGCGGCGCTTCCTGGCCAGCCGCAGCCTGGCCGACCGCACCCCCGCGCTGGCCGCACACAGCCTGCGCCACTGCTCAGAGGTCTCCGCGGACATCGTCCGGATTGTGGCGGACCGGCTGGCCGCACAGTCCCCCGGCCGCACCGAACTGCGCCTGCTGCTCGACCTCATGGTCGCCGCCTGGCACTGCGCACTGGAGGCATGGGCCTCATCGGACGCCGCACGGCAGGACCGTGCGGCACTCATCCGGCACATGCGCAAGGCCTTCGCTGCGATCCCCGTGGTCGCGGCACTGGCAGCACAGGACAGTTGAGCGGAGATCGCCTGTAGCCGTCGGGTCTCGAGACATGCGCCGCTCGCCTCCAGACCCGACGTATGTATCGCGTTCCGGCTAGCGACCTTGAATCTCGAGCTGGGGCGTGTGTCGAAAGTGGCGCCGTCCGTCCGAAGGGCGGGCCCGGCGGCGCCTGGTGCGTGTGATCGCAAGGCGGAGGGTCGTCCTCGTACTGGGCGTACGTGGACGATCCCGACAACGCAGCGAGCGCGCGTGCCAGGCGCCGCGGGGCAGGCGGGACTTTCGAAACACGCCCTAGGCGAAGACCACCGTGCGCCGGCCGTTGAGCAGGATGCGGTGCTCGGCGTGCCACTTGACCGCGCGGGCCAGGGCCTGGCACTCCACGTCCCGGCCGATCGCGACGAGCTGGTCGGGGGTGACGCCGTGGCCGACCCGTTCGACCTCCTGCTCGATGATCGGGCCCTCGTCGAGGTCGGCGGTGACGTAGTGCGCGGTCGCGCCGATCAGCTTCACGCCCCGGGCGTGCGCCTGGTGGTACGGCTTGGCGCCCTTGAAGCTCGGCAGGAAGGAGTGGTGGATGTTGATGATCCGGCCGCTGAGCTGCTTGCACAGGTCGTCGGAGAGGACCTGCATGTAGCGGGCGAGGACCACCAGTTCCACGTTCTCCTCGCGCACGATCTCCAGCAGCCGCGCCTCGGCCTCGGCCTTGGTGTCCCGGGTCACCGGAATGTGATGGAACGGGATGTTGTACGACCCCACCAGCTCGGCGAAGTCCGTATGGTTCGACACCACCGCGGCGATCTCCACCGGCAGCGCGCCGGTCCGTGCGCGGAAGAGCAGGTCGTTCAGGCAGTGCCCGAACTTGCTCACCATCAGCACGATCCGCATCTTCGTCTGGGCCGGGTGGAGCTGCCAGTCCATGCCGAAGGAGTCGCCCACCGCCGCGAAGCTGGCGCGCAGCTTGTCCACGGTCACCGAGGACTCGGCGGAGAAGTGGACCCGCATGAAGAACAGTCCCGTGTCCTGGTCACCGAACTGCTGGCTGTCCACGATGTTGCAGCCGGTCATGAACAGATAGCTCGACACGGCGTGCACGATGCCCTTTTTGTCCGGGCAGGAGAGGGTCAGCAGGTACTGGTCGGCCGGGGCCGTCGCGGATCGGGGGGACTGCTCAGTCATGCAGGACAGGGTCCCACACGGGCGCCCCGCCCCGGACGCCCCGTCCGCAGGACGGGACGGTGCGGCACCCGCGACCGGCGGCCCGAGGCCGTGCGACGAGCGGCCCGGACGTCGTGCGACGAGCGAGCCGAAAGCCGCGTGGCGCCGGTGGCGCGCCGGCTACGCGGCGCGGGTCATGATGCGCAGGACCTCCAGGCTGCGCGGCGGGGTGTCCGGGTCGTCGCCGTCACTGGCCGCGAGGCGCAGGTGCGCGTCGCGCGCCGCCCGCACCGCCTCCGGCCAGCCGTGGTGTTCGAGGTACGCGGCCACCGGCGCGTCCGGCCCGACCTGGTGCATGATCCGCAGCACCCGCAGCACCGCCGTGTCGACGAGCGCCGCCTCCTGCGAGTCCCGGAAGATCGTGCCGACGTACTTCTCGGCGGACCAGTTGTCCAGCCAGGTGTCCTCGACCAGGCGGTAGACGGCGTCGGTGACGTCGCCGTACCCCTCGACGCCCGCCAGCCAGACGTCCCGCTGGAACACCGGGTCGGAGAGCATGTGCAGCGCGGAGCGCACATTGCTGCGCCAGCGCCACCACGGCATGTCGTTGAGTGGCATGCCGCCCATGGTGGAGGAGCGGCGGCCGCGACGGGAAGAGTTCTCCGAACCTTGCACGGTCATCGATCGTACGTTCTCCTCACCGGCGTCCCCGCCGCCCCCCGCAATTCACCTTCGCGTCACCCATTGTCGGCCATGGGTCACTGCCGGGTTAGAGATGTGCCGGAATCGTGCCGTTGCATGACCGGCAGGCGACTCAGGCGCAACGCATCCCTCCCCGCACCCGCGCGGACCGGACCGAGGCGGCACCTGCTCACCGCGGGCGCCCTGGCGGCGTGCGCGTCGCTCTCCGCCGGCTGCGGTGTCGTCCCCGGTGCCACGGGGGGCTCTGGGGACGGCACCGTCACCGTGATGACCTGGGCACCGGACGGCACCCCGGCGACCAACAAACCCGGCATGCCCGCCATGGCCCGCGCCTACGCCCGCTGGGTCAACGCCGCGGGCGGCATCGCCGGGCACAAGCTCAAGATCGTGACCTGCAACGACAGCAACGACAGCGTGGCCGCCGCCAAGTGCGCCCGGCTCGCCGTCAAGGAGGACGTCGCCGCCGTCGTCGGCTCCTACAGCCAGTACAGCGACTCCTTCTTCCCGCCGCTGGAGAGCGCGGGCATCCCCTACATCGGCGGGTACGGCGTGACCACCGCCGAGTTCACCCGGGCCCTGTCCTATCCCGTCAACGGCGGGCAGCCCGCCCTGCTGGTCGGCCTCGGCCGGGTGCTCGCCCCGCGCTGCGGTCCGGTCGCCCTGGTCCGGCCCGACAGCATCGCGGGCGACGAGCTGCCCGGCCTGCTCGACGCCGGACTGAAGGCCGGCGGCCACGGCCGGGCCCACGACCAACTGGCCGCCGAGGACGCCACCGAGTACTCCGGGAAGGCGGTGGAGGCCCTGGCGCAGGCGTCCGCCGTGCCGGGGAGGAAGGGCTGTGTGGTCCCGGCCCTGGGCGAGCGCACCAACATCTTCATGGACTCCTTCCGCCGGGCCCGCCAGGAGTACCCGGCGGTGCGCACCGCCGCCGTGCTCGGCAGCGTGGACCAGACCGTGATCGACGCGAGCGGCGGGGCCTCGGGGCCCTACGAGGGCGCGTCCATCACCGGCTGGTACCCGGTCGCGGACGACCCCCGCTGGGACGCGATGAAGAAGGTGATCAACGCGCAGGCCTTCGGTGACAACCGGGTGGACCCCACGGACGCCGGGGTGCAGACCACGTGGATCGCGTACACCGTCCTGCGCGCCGTCCTGGAGCGGATCGGCTCCGGGCCGGTGAACGCCGACACCGTACGGCGCACCCTCGACTCCGGGCTTTCCGTCGACACGGGAGGACTGACCCCGCGGCTGCGGTGGCCCCTGTCGGGCCCCTTCGCCTCCACCGGCTTCGCCCGCCTGGCCAACGCCGACGTGACCCTCCAGGTGGTGCACGGCGGCCGCCTGGTGTCGGCCACCACGGGGTTCGTCGACGTGACGAAGACGCTCCAGGACGCGGACCCGGGCTGAACAGCGGTGAACAGCCACCCCGGCCGGGCCGGACGCCGAGCAGCACCGGGCTCAGAGCCGGGCCGGGTCCAGAGCCGGGCCGGGTCCAGAGCCGAGCCGGGCTCGGAGCCAGGTCGGGCCCGTCGCAGGGCCGGATCCCGCAGCCGGGCAGGGCTCGGCGCCGGGCCGGACCCGAAGTCGGGTCGGGGCCCCCGTAGGGCCGGAACCAGAGCCGGACCGGGCTCGGCGCCGGGCCGGGCTCAGAGCTGGGTGGGCTGGCGTTCGGTGAGGCCGTACTTCTTCGCGATGGCGTTCCACAGCCGCGCGGCCTTGGCCTTCTGCGCGCTGGCCACGCCGCTCTGCTGGTTGCCGGCCTTGGCGTGGCTGGTGATGCGCGCGTGGCCCTTCTGGCACCCCTTCTTGCCGTGCGTCTGGTCGGCCCAGGCCGCGTAGTGCTGGTCGGCCGACTGGGACGCCTTCCAGGCGCTGGTGAGCGCGCTGGTCAGCGCGGCGTGTTCGGGCAGCTTGTCCACGGGCAGCGACCCGAGCCGCGTCACCAGCTCGCCGCGCTGCTTGGCGGCGGCGCGCAGGTCGGAGGCGGCCCCGCCGAGGTTGTCGCACCCCTTGACGTCGGCCACCGCCTTGATCACGGACGCGCGGCTGCTGCCGCTGTCGGCCAGCAGCTTGTCCAGCGCGACGGCCTGCTGCCGGGCCGGGTCCGCGGCGGGCGCCGAACTGGCACCGCCGGTGGACGGAGCGGCCGAGGAGACGCTGGCGGCCTTGTCGGTGTGCTGACCACTGTCACCGCCACCGCCGCCGCTGAGCAGCGCACCGGCGCCCACGCCGAGGGCGACGATGCCGACGCCGACGGCCGCGATCAGCGGAACCCGCGAGCGTGTCCGGCGGCCGCCGCCGTCCCCGCCCCCGGTGGCCGGCTGCCCGGCGAACTGCGGCTGCCCCGGACCGCCGGCACCCCCGGGGCCGGGCTGGACGGGCGGGGCGCCGGCGCGGCCGCCGGGGCCCGGACGGCCGTCGTACGGCTGCTGGAAGCGCGGTATCTGCTGGGTGGCCGGCGCTCCGCCGCCCGCGCCGTCGCGGAAGAGGTTGTCGAACTCGGCGGGCGTCTGCCGCCCACCGGGACCGCCGAGGCCGCCAGGGCCGCCGGGACCCGCGCCGTACGGCGCCCCCGGCCCGCCCGCCTGGGCGTCCACCGGCGCGATGAACTGGGTGGCCTCGGCGTCCGGCCCGGCGCCGGGCGCACCGCCGCCCTGGGGCACGTGCCCCAGGAACCGGGTCGAGGGGTCACCGGACGTCTCCGGCGGCATGGCGCCCGCCGGCACCGGCGGTATGTACTGCGTCGCGCCCTCGTCCGCCGGCGCGGCGGCCACCGGCGGCAGGAACTGCGTGGCCCCCTCGTCCGCCGGTGCGGCGGCGACGGGCGGCAGGAACTGGGTCGCACCCTCGTCCGCGGGCGCCCCGCGGCCGCCCTGGGCGGCCGGAAGACCGTAGGGCGCCGGGCCCGCGGGCGGCAGCGGGGCGCCGCCGGAGGGCGGGGTGCCGTAGGGGCCCGGACCCGCCGGGGGCAGCGGGGCCCCCTGCCCGGAGGCACCCTGCTGCGGCGGCTGGTACTGGTGCTGGTGCTGGTGGGGCTGGTGCGCCTGCTGGTGCGGCGGAAACCCGTGGCCCGCCACCTGGAACCCCTGGTTCTGCTGGTACGGCGGCTGAGCGCCGCCGCCCTGGGTGCCGTACGCCGGGGCCGGGGCACCCTCCGGGGGAAGCGGGCCCGCGCCCGCCGCGCCGGGGCCGCCGGGCTGTCCCTGGGCGTCCCACCGGCCCGTCGGAGTCTGCGGGTGGGACGGGGCGGCGCCCCAGGCCTGGGCGGGCGGCGCCTGCCAGTCCTGTCCTGACTGCTGCGGCGGCGCCTGCTCCCCACCCGGACCCCACGGCTGGCCCCACGCCTGGCCACCGGCCGGCGCGTGGGCCGGGCCCTGTCCGGCGGGCTGCGCGGGTGTCAGACCGCCCGGCCCGCCCGTCGTGCCCGGCAGCAGGGGCTGCCCACCGTCGGAAGGCAGCACGATGCCTTCGCGCGCGGGCCGCGCCGAGGGCTCCTCGCCCTGTCCACTCTGCGTCACCGGGACTCCTACGAATGGGGGACTTGCGGAATCGTCGGCTCACGCTACCGGGTCCCTGGAGCCCGGTGCTACGCAGCACAGGACGCGGCCTCCTTCCCCGCCCCTCCGGTGACGGAACCCGCGCGCGGTGCGCTGTGGTCCGGCTCACCGCACGCCGCTCAGGCCGCCATCTGCACCTCCAGCCTGGCCCCGAACTCCCTGACGACCGCCTCGTCCCGGTACGGATCGAGGCGCTGCTGGAAGTCCTCCAGGTACTCGGCCCCCCGGTTGGATCTCAGCGTCTCCAGCAGGTCCACCGCCTTCAGACCGGTGGCGCAGGCCTGCTCGATCTCGCGCTGCTGCACCTGCGCCGTGGCGAGGAGCACGTACCCGATGGCCCGGCGCCTGGCCCGCGTCACCGGATGGTTCGCCAGCGCCTGTTCCGCGTACCGTGCGGCGGTCTCCGCCTGCCCCAGGTCCCGGTGGCAGTGCGCCAACTCGTCGGCCAGGTAGGCCTCGTCGAAGTGCGCGATCCAGGCGGGGTCGTCCCCGGAGTCCGCCGCGGCCCGCTCCAGCGCGCCCACCGCGCGCCCGGACGACACCTGCGCCGCCCGCGCGTCCCCCAGCAGCGCGTGCCCGCGCGCCTCCGCGGCGTGGAACATCGCCTCCGCGCGCGGGGTCACACGCCCGCGCGCCCCCTCCTGCGCCGCCCGCGCCAACTGGGCGATCTCCCGCGGGTTTCCGAGCTGGGCGGCGAGGTGACTCATGGAGGCGGCCAGCACATAGGCGCCGTAGCCGCGGTCCCCGGCCGCCTGGGCGAGCCGCAGCGCCTGGATGTAGTACCGCTGGGCGAGGCCGGGTTGCCCGGTGTCCACGGCCATGTATCCGGCCAGTTCCGTCAACCGCGCCACCGCGGCGAAGAGATCGCGGCCCACCGCCTCCCGGTACGACCCGGCCAGCAGGCCGGAGACGACACTGTTGAGGTAGTGCACCACCACCGGGCGCACGTGCCCGCTGCCGTAACTGTGGTCCAGGTCGACCAGCGCCTGGGTCATGGCCCGTACCGCCGCCACGTCCGACTGCCCCACGCGGGGGCCCGCCGAGCGCGCGACCTGCCCGTCAGGCGCGGTGATCAGCCAGTCGCGGCTCGGCTCCACCAGCGCCGAGGCGGCGACGGAGGAGCCGGACAGGAAGTCACGGCGGCCCACGTCGCTGCGCCACAGCTCGCAGACCTGCTCGATGGCTCCCACCACCGTCGGCGAGAACTGGAGACCCACGCCCGAGGCGAGGTTCTTGCCGTTGGCCATGCCGATCTCGTCGATCGTGACCGTACGGCCGAGTTTGCGGCCCAGTGCCTCGGCGATGACCGCCGGGGCGCGCCCCCGCGGCTGCTGGCCGCGCAGCCAGCGCGCCACGGAGGTCTTGTCGTACCGCAGGTCGAGGCCGTGCTCCGCGCCGCACATGTTGACCCGGCGGGCCAGCCCGGCGTTGGAACAGCCCGCTTCCTGAATGAGCGCCTGCAGCCGTTCGTTCGGCTGCCGCGCGACGAGAGGCCTGGCGGCCATGGCGTAAACCCCCTGCTTTCTGGCGGCTCGCGTGGCTGCGGTGCCCTGCCCACGCACCGACGTTGACGTGTCCTGCGCGGCCGGACCCCGCCGTGTCCCGGCGGAGTTGTCCTGCCGTGAAGATCAATGCCCCACGGACATGACGAAAATGCGGGACATGCGAAGATTGCCGGAACATACGGAGCGAAAAGCGCAGCGGACCCCCTCGATCCCCCCTCCCGGACACCCCCGCGGGGCCGTCCCCCGCACGGACGTTCCGCGCGGACACCACCGTGCGGAGACCTCCGCACGGACCTTCCGCGGAGACGCCCCGGCACGACATCCCGCACGAACATCCCCGCACGAGCATTCCCGCCCGGCCGTCACCGGCAGCGCCCCGCCCGAACACCCCCCGCGGACGCCCCCCGTGGACGCACCCGCCGAACGTGCCCACCGCGAGTCCCCGTTGAACGCCCCCCCCACACAGCACTACCCCCCGCCTGCCGGTGCCCCTCCCGCGCGCCCCCGTGGATGCACCCGTGCGCCCCGGGCGGGGACCGGGTGCTCCTCCCCGCGCGCGGGGCCGCCGCGGACCGGGCCGCCGCGCCCGTAACTCCAGGTGGGCGCGGAAGTTGAGTGGAACGTGGAAAAGACGATCCCGGGCACCGAAGCCGCACAGACTGCCGGTCAGATCCCCAAGCAGCGCGGAGACTCCCTGCTGGAGACGGCCGTTCGCTACGCCGAGGAGCGTCACTGGGACGTGTTCCCCGGCACCTGGCTGGAGGCCGTGGACGGCACCCAGCGCTGCTCCTGCGGCGACGCCGCCTGCGCCGCGCCCGGCGCACACCCCGCGCGCGAGGACTGGGCGACCCAGGCCACCGGCAGCGCCACCGTCGTGCGCCGGATGTGGCAGAAGCAGCCGGCCGCGTCGATCCTGCTGCCCACCGGCCGCGCCTTCGACGCGCTCTGCGTCCCCGAGACCGCCGGGTTCCTCGCTCTGGCCCGGCTGGAACGGATGGCGCTGACCCTCGGGCCGGTCACCCTGACCCCCGAGCGCCGGATGCAGTTCCTCGTGCTGCCCGGCGCCTGCGCCAAACTCCCGGGCCTGGTGTGCAAGCTGGGCTGGTCGCCCGGCTCGCTGGACCTGACCGCCCTCGGCGAGGGCGCCTACATCGCCGCACCGCCCACCCGGTACGGATCGCGGGGAGCGGTCCAGTGGGCCTGCCGCCCCACCCCGGCCAACCGGTGGCTGCCGGACGTGGAGGAGCTGGCCTCGGCGCTGGCGTACGCGTGCGGCCGGGACAGGTAGCGGCAGGGAGAGGGAACCCCGCTCCCCCATAGGGTTCCTCCTGACGGAGGGAGCAGCAGTGGTGAGTACCAGCGCCGTACGGATTCAGGGGCTGTGGAAGCGGTTCGGGCAGCAGGTCGCCGTGGCCGGGATCGATCTGGAGTTGCCGGCCGGGCGGTTCATCGGCCTCGTCGGGCCGAACGGAGCCGGGAAGACGACCACGCTGTCCATGGTGACCGGGCTGCTGCGGCCCGACCAGGGCACCGTCGAGGTCGTCGGGCACGACGTGTGGCGGGACCCGGTCGCCGTGAAGGCCCGGATCGGTGTCCTGCCGGAGGGGCTGCGGCTCTTCGAACGGCTCTCGGGCCGCGAACTGCTCTCCTATTCGGGCCGGTTGCGCGGGCTGCCCGCCGCGGAGGCGGAGCGCCGGGCGACGCAGCTGCTCGACGTGCTCGACCTGGCCGGCGCCCAGCACAAGCTGGTCGTCGACTACTCGACCGGCATGCGCAAGAAGATCGGGCTCGCCGCGGCGCTGCTGCACAATCCCGAAGTGCTGTTCCTGGACGAGCCGTTCGAGGGCGTCGACCCGGTCTCCGCGCAGACCATCCGGGGCGTCCTGGAGCGGTACACCGCCTCCGGCGCGACCGTCGTGTTCTCCTCGCACGTCATGGAACTGGTCGAGTCGCTGTGCGACTGGGTGGCCGTGCTCGCCGCCGGCCGCATCCGCGCGCACGGCCCGCTCGCCGAGGTGCGCGGCGACGCGCCGACCCTCCAGCAGGCCTTCCTCGAACTCGTCGGCGCGCAGGGCCGCGACGCCGGCTCGGACCTCGACTGGCTGGGCGGCGGTGCCCGATGAGCGGGCAGGGCGCACCGGAGGGCCTCACGCCGGTCCTGGTGCGGCTGAAGCTGTCCCTGCTGCGCAACGGGCTGCGGCAGTCCGGCGGGCGGCGCGCGGCGTACCTCGGCTCGGCCGTCTTCGCGCTGCTCCTCGGCGCCCTGCAGCTGACCGGGTTCGCGGTGCTGCGCGGCCACCCGCACGCCGTCTCCGTGGCCGTGCTGAGCGCGGCCGTGCTCGCCCTGGGCTGGGCGGTGATGCCCCTGTTCTTCCCCAGCGGCGACGAGACCCTGGATGCGACCCGGCTGGTCATGCTGCCGCTGCGCCCGCAGCCGCTCGTCCGGGCGCTGCTCGCCGCCTCCCTGGTCGGCGTGGGGCCGCTGTTCACGGCGCTGCTGCTGGTGGGCTGCGTGATCTCGGTGGCGCACGGCGCGGTGGCGTACGCCGTCGCCGTCCTCGCCGTCGCCCTGGCTCTGCTGGTGTGCGTGGCGCTCGCCCGGGCCGTGGCCGCCGCCAACACCCGGCTGCTGACCAGCCGCAAGGGGCGCGACCTGGCCGTGCTGAGCGGGCTCGTCGTCGCGATCGGGGCCCAGTTGGTCAACTTCGGCGCGCAGCACCTGGGTTCCTCGGGGCTCGGCCGGCTCGACCCGGTGACGGACGTCCTGCGCTGGGTGCCGCCCGCGTCGGCGGTGGGCGCGGTGGACTCGGCCAGCGAAGGGTCCTACGGTGTCGCCGCCGCCCGGCTCGCCCTGACCGCCCTCGCTCTGGCCGCCCTGCTGGGCCTGTGGTCGCGCAGCCTGACCCGGCTGATGACGACCCCTGACTCCTCCACCGTCCAGGCCCCCGACGCCGGCCGCACACGCTCCCGGAGCGGCGGGCCGGCCCGGCTGTTCCCGGACGGCCGCACGGGCACCGTGACGGAGCGGTCGCTGCGCTACGTCCTGCGCGACCCGAAGACGAAGGCGGCCTGGGTGACGTCACTGGCCATCGGCCTGATCGTGCCGGTCTTCAACGCCCTCCAGGGCACCGGTTCGGTCTACCTGGCGTGCTTCGCCGCCGGCATGCTCGGCGTCCAGATGTACAACCAGTTCGGCCAGGACACCTCCGCGTTCTGGATGGTCGCGCTGACCATCTCCTCCCCGCGCGACGCCTACCTGGAGCTGCGCGGCCGGGCCCTGGCCCTGCTGGTCGTGACCCTGCCCTACGCCACCCTCGTCACGGTGCTGACGGCCGCGCTGGTCGGCGACCGGGCGCGGCTGCCCGAGGTGCTCGGGCTCTCCTTCGCGCTGCTCGGCGCGATGCTGGCGACCGGGGCCTGGGCGTCGGTCCGCTTCCCGTACTCCATCCCCCAGGAGGGTCACAAGAACGTCGCCCCGGGCCAGGCCGGGCTGGCCTGGATCGCCATCGTCGGCGGCATGCTCGCCGCCGCCCTGCTGTGCTCCCCCGTCATCGCCCTGGCGATCTGGACGAACGTCAGCGCGAGGGGTGACGGCCTGGGCTGGCTGCTCCTGCCGGTGGGCGCGGCCTACGGCGCCACGATCACCCTCGTGGGCCTGCGCCTGGCCGCCCCCCGCGCGGCCACCCGGCTCCCGGAGATCCTCGCAGCGGTCAGCAAGGGCTGACCCGTCCCGGGCGCCCGCCCGCCGAGAACCCGGCCGCCCCCACAGCCGACCGCCCGGCCAGGAGGCTGCCGGGCGGCGCGGGCCTCATGACCGGACCGCCCGTCCTGCGCCCGGCCGTGGGAGACGGCCGGTGCCGCGGGGGCCGGCACGTTCACGAGGTGAGGACCGCCTCCAGGAAGGGGGCGACGGCCGCCCGCCAGGCGTCGGGCTGGTCGTAGTGGACGAGGTGGCCGGCGTCGGCGACCTCCGCGTACTGGCCGCGCGGCAGGACGCGGACCATCTCCTGGGCCTCCGCCCGGCCCAGTTCGCCGTCGAGGCCGCGCACGACGAGGGCCGGGCAGCGCACCTGGGCCAGCTCCTCCCAGTGCGCGTCGTAGACCCAGGTCTCGCGGGAGGCGAGCATCTGCTCCGGTTCGCACACGGGGCGCCAGCCGTCGGCGCACTCCTGCATGATCTCGGCGTAGAACGCGCCGCGCGCCGGGTTCGGCCGCTCCACCCACGGATCGTCCTCGCCGAACCACTTGCGGACGTCGGCCAGGGTGGCGAAGGGCGTCGGCCAGGTCTTGAACCAGTCCTCCCACTCGCGCTGGGAGGACGCGCCCAGCGCGGAGGCCCGCATGTCGCAGATGACCAGGCCGCGCACCAGGTCGGGGCGGTGTGCGGCGAGCTGCCAGGCGGTCAGCGCCCCCATGGCGTGCCCCACGAGGACGACCGGGCCGAGGCCGAGCTGTTCCACGGCCGCCTCGGCGTCCTCGACGTAGGCCTGCCGGGTGTGGGCGGCCCGCGGGGGCTTCTCGCTCTGGCCGTGGCCGCGCTGGTCGAGAGCGACGGCCCGGTGCCGCTCGGAGAGCCAGCGGGCCGTCGGCGCCCAGTGCGAGGCCCGGCCCATGAGGCCGTGGAGCAGGAGCACCCCGGCACCGTGCCCGGCCGCGCCCCCGTCCGCCGGGGCGGGCGGATCGGGCGGCCCCGGCAGCTGCTGCGGCAGGTCCTGCCGGTACGCCCCGGCCTGGGCCGGTACGAACGGCGGCCCCTTCGGGGGCTCGGCGAACTCCCAGGCGGCCAGCCGTACGCCGCCCGCCCCGGTCACGTCGATGCGTCGCGCCATGTGATCCCGGCACCCCCTAGCTCTGACCTGGCTCCGCCCCAGCCACCGCTCCCGGCCGGGCCCGGCCGTTCCCGGCTCTTGCCGGCCGTTGCCGGAGCCGTGTGGCGCTCACCAGATTATCGAATGCTCATTCGAAAAAGCCGCTTGCATCACGAACACCCCTCGTTCGAGTGACCCCCCACAAGGAATGATCGCCGCCGCCGAGGGGAGATCTTCAACGGGAGGCGGACCACTCGGGGAAAAGCGGTCCGAGGGGGACGACCCTGAGAGCTCGGGGCTCCGGGTCGCACAGGGGAGGACAGGCCCCGGCGCCGTGCGGCGCCGGGGCCCTCTCCCTGTCTGCGGCACATCCTCCCCCACCCCTGAGCGTCATATGCCTGCCAGGACCGCCGTCCCAGCGTCGCACGCGCGGCGCGCGAGCGCTCCGCCGCGACGCGCGGAAAAACACGAGGGGAGGCCGTGGGAGAGAACAAGGGGAGAACCGGCCACCACCGGTTCACCGGAGACCGGCCCCGCCGGCCCCGTCCGGCCCCGTCCGCCCTGGTCCGGCCGGTCCGCCGCCGGGCGGCCGGCCGCCCCGGGTCAGCGCTTGGCGACGAAGACGTGCGAGGCGACCTCCGACTCCAGCTCCGCCGCCTCACCGCCGCTGCCCACCAGGACACCGCCCGCCGATTCCGTCACGCTCACCACCGAGCCGGGCTGCACGCCCGCCCGGCGCAGCGTGTACATCAGCTGCGCGTCCGTCTGGATCGGCTCACCGATCCGGCGCACCACGACCGTCTTCCCGTCGGCACCCGGATCCAGGTCCGCCAGGGACACCAGCCCCGCGTCCAGGAACGGGTCCGCGCCGTCCTTCTCGCCCAGCTCCTCGAGGCCCGGGATCGGATTGCCGTACGGCGACTCGGTGGGATGCCGCAGCAGCTCCAGCACCCGGCGCTCCACCGCCTCGCTCATCACGTGCTCCCAGCGGCACGCCTCGGCGTGCACCTGCTCCCACTCCAGGCCGATCACGTCGACCAGCAGACACTCCGCCAACCGGTGCTTGCGCATCACGCGCGTGGCCAGCCGGCGGCCCTCGTCCGTCAGCTCCAGGTGCCGGTCCGCGGCGACCGAGACGAGTCCGTCGCGCTCCATCCGCGCGACCGTCTGGCTCACTGTCGGCCCGCTCTGGTCCAGTCGCTCCGCGATCCGGGCGCGCATGGGGACGACGCCTTCCTCCTCCAGCTCGAGGATGGTGCGGAGATACATCTCCGTGGTGTCGATCAGTCCGGACATACGTGCCCCTCGATTACCTCTGCCGGAAGCCCTGCGACTCCGCGGCGCGTGCGCTGGCCCTGAACTCAATTCTGACGCATACCACTGACAACCGGAGTGCTCCGCGCGACGGCCCGGGCCGAAGCGGGCGCGGGCCACCGACCGGCACGGCCCCCCGGTCTCCGCCGAAGGGCACGCGGGACCCCGCCGGAGCGGAGTCCGGGTGCCGTCGTCACGGGAAGCGGGGCGGCGCGTCCCCCGCACGCAGACGACCCGCGAGCTGGGTCCCTCCGCCTGACGGCGGAGAAGCCGGCCGGACGTACCGGCAGCTCGCGGGTCGGGTGACTGCTTGGGATTGGGCCGGCCGCACACGTCTCGACGTGCTGATCCGGCACCGCACTGGGTGTGGTGACGGGCCGCTAGCCCGCAGCCACCTCACGCGTCCGGTTTCCATACATCTGCCGAACCACCTCCCTTCTCGTGTACCCCACACACTAGGAACCGTCCGGCCCTCGATCAACCGCTTTTTTTCAGGACCGTCCGGACCCCGGTTCCAGCAGGTCCGCCAGGTCCAGGGCGGTCGCGATGCGTACGGCGACGTCCTCGGCGTGGGCCGCGTCGGCGCGCTCGAAGGGGGCGCGCCCCAGGGAGCGCAGGAACGTGACCACGCCCAGGGTGCGGCCCCGGCTGCGCAGCACCGCGCACAGGGCGTGCACGGTGTCCGCCGGCCACTGCCGCGCGAGGGCCCATTCGCGGGCCTGCTCGGCCGGTGCCGTGCCGGCGGTGGCCCGTACGGATCCGGTCCGCTCGATGCACTGCAGGGCGGGGTGCCCCTCGCCATAGCGGACGGGGATCCCGGCGCCCGCGGCGGGCAGGCTGGGGCCGGGGCCCGCGGTGGGAGTGGCGGTGACGCGGACCAGGCGCGGCGGCGCCGGCGGACCGTCCCCGCCCGCGGCCGGTTCCGGCCCCGCGCCGGCCGGCCCACCGCCCGCCGGGGGGCACACCCGGTCGACGAGGGCGTGGTCGGCGAACCCGGCGAGCGCGAAGTCGAGGTGGACGGTGGCCGCTTCCAGGGGGCTGTCGCACTCCGCGGCGGCGCGGGCCGCGCGGTGCAGCTGGTTGGTGCGGAACCGCAGCAGCGAGGCCTCCTGCTCGGTGTGCCGGGAGTCGGTGACGTCGACGAAGAGCCAGGCCACACCGAGGGGCACCGGTTCCTCGGCGAGGGGCGAGGCGAGCCGCACGAACCCGCTGCGCCAGCAGCGCCGCCGCTCGCCCTCCGGGGTGCGCACGCCCACCCAGATCTCGGCGGGCGCGGGCGGCGCGCCCTCGGCCAGGACGTGGGTGAGGACGCTCTCCAGTTCCTCCACGCCCTGGGAGAGGAGTTCGCCCAGGGGGCGGCCGAGCGGGGCGGTGCGGCCGGTGCCGAGGGCGCGGGCGGCGTGCGCGTTGACGATGGCGGGGCGCAGGTCGGCGTCGACCAGGACGACTCCCCAGGAGGCGTCCTCGAAGAGCGCCTCGCTCAGGGCGATGGAGCGTTCCAGGTCGATCTGCGCGTGCACCTCGCTGAAGGCGCAGTACAGGCCCGCCGGCGATCCGTCGGGTCCGCGGACGGCGGCGGACTGGGTGCGGACGAGGACACGGCCGCCGTCCTTGGTGAGCAGGGCGAACTCGTGGACCTGCCGGCCGGGGGCGTGCATGGCGGACATGAGGCGCCGTTCGACCTCCTCGGCGTCGGCGCTGCGCACGGCCCACCCGGCGAAGCCGTGCCGGCCGACGGCTTCGGCGGTGCTCCAGCCGAGGATCCGCTCGGCCTCACGGTTCCAGTGGGTGACCACGCCCTTCGCGTCGAAGGCGCACAGGGCGGCGTCCATGCCGTCGAGCAGGGCGGCGAGCAGGTCCGAGCCGTCGGGCCCGTCGGGGACGTCCTGTCCCCCGGGACCGTCCCGGCGCGGCTCGGGCTCGTCCGGCCCCAGCTCGTCGGTGGTTCCTCTACGCCGGGAAGCACTCACCTGGACCCCCTGCAGGCTGCGTCCGCACGTACGGCGCGTCGGTTCGCTCACTGACCATCATTCAACTTGAACGTGATGCAGCACACACCGTGTTCCCCAAGATTGCAGGAATCGTTGCACCACGGAGATCCCGGGTCCCTCCCGGTCACGGCGCCGGCGCCGGCGTCAGCCGCAGGGTGACCCACTCGTCCGTCTCGCCGGGCAGCACGAACCGTTCGGTCTCGGTGAAGCCGCGGGCGGCGGCGAAGCGTACGCCGTCGCCGCCCGCGGCCAGGACGACGGTCTCCACGCTCCGGGCGCCGAGCACGCGCGCGTGTGCCAGGCCCCTCTCGTACAGGGCGGTGCCGATGCCGGTGCGCCGGTGGCCGGGGAGCACGCGTGCGATCACGGTGGCCGTCGCGTCCTCAACGGCGGGCGGGCGCACGGTGGAGCAGCCGGCGAGGGTCGCGCCGAGGCAGGCGTTCTCCAGGCGGTAGCGGCCGGCCCGCTCGCGCACCTCGTCGAGGGTCATCGCGGCGGGCGGCACGATCACGTTGTGCACGTGCCGCCCGTCGCGGAGCATGGCTTCGCCGCTCACGGGTTCGATACGGAGACCAAGATCGTCGGACACGGGGGCAGCGAACCGCATCTGCGGCGCGCGGGTCAACCGCCTTGCGCCGGGCGCCGCCGTCAGCGCCGGTAGAAGATCCGGTCCGCGTACCGGTCGAAGATCCGGCCGTTCCATTCGTGGCCGCCGTCCACGTTCCCGGAGCGCAGCAGCGGGGGTTCGACGCCGCGGTCGGCGAGGACGCCGGCGGCGGTGGCGACGACCGCCTGGAGGAGCGCGGAGGTGACGACGGTGGAGGCGGGGGCGAAGGGCGCCGGGACCGTGTCGAGGGTGAGTTCGGCGTCGCCGACGGCGATCTTGGAGTCGAGGACGAGGTCGCAGTGGTCCTTGAGGAAGGTTCCCGAGGTGTGCCGCGAGGTGGTCGCGGTGGCGTAGGCGACCGAGGTGACGCCGATGACGCGCACACCCAGCGCGCGCGCGTGCAGGGCCATCTCGACGGGGAGGGCGTTGCGCCCGGACAGGGAGACGATCACCAGGGCGTCGCCCGCGCGCAGCGGGGAGGTGTCGAGGACGGCGGTGGCCAGGCCGTCGACGCGTTCGAGCGCGGAGCCGAGGGTGGCGGGCACGACGTCGACGCCGACGGCGCCGGGGACGGCCAGGAGGTTCACCAGGGCGAGACCGCCGGCGCGGTAGACGAGGTCCTGGGCGGCGAGGGAGGAGTGGCCGGCGCCGAAGGCGAACAGGCGCCCTCCGTCGGCCACCGTGTCGGCGAGCAGGGTGCCGGCGGCCGTGACGGCGTCGGCCTCCTCGTCGCGGACCCGCTGGAGGAGGCCGATGGCGGCGTCGAAGTACTGGCCTGCCAGCGTGCGGTCGCTCATGCGAGGTCCGTCCCTTCGGGGGTGGCTGCGTGTCGCGGATCACGGTGAGGTCTGAACCACAGCGGTGTCAATACGGCATCGCCGGGCACGCCGCCCTGCCGGTCGCGGGGCCGCCGGCTCCCCTGCGGTCAGGGACTCAGCCGCTCCACCCGCCATCCGCCGTCCGCCTCGGCGACGTAGCGCAGGCGGTCGTGGAGGCGGTTCTCGCGGCCCTGCCAGAACTCCACGGACCGCGGGGCGACGCGGAAGCCGCCCCAGTGGGGCGGGACGGGGACCTGCTCGCCCTCCGGGTAGCGCGCGGCGAGTTCGGCCCAGGAGGCGTCGAGGACGCCCCGGGTGGCGATGACAGTGGACTGGGCGCTGGCCCAGGCGCCGAGCTGGGAGCCGTGCGGGCGGGTGCGGAAGTAGGCGGCGGTCTCGTCGCGCCCGGTGCGGCGGGCGACGCCCTGGACGATGACCTGCCGGGCCATGGGGTGCCAGGGGAACAGCAGGGAGACGTACGGGTTCTCGGCGAGGTCGCGGGCCTTGCGGGAGTCGTAGTTGGTGTAGAAGACGAAGCCCTGTTCGTCGAAGCCCTTGAGCAGGACCGTGCGGGAGCTGGGGCGGCCTTCGGCGTCCGCCGTGGAGACGATCATGGCGTTGGGTTCGAAGAGGTGTCCCTCGGCCGCGGCCTGCCGGAACCAGCGGGCGAACTGCGCCACGGGTGTGCCGGCCAGGCCGGCCTCGGTCAGGCCCTCGGCGCGGTAGTGCTTGCGCATGGCGGCGAGGTCGAACGGCGCGGTTTCTCCGGCTTCTCGGTCGGTCACGCGGTCATCTTGCCGTATGGGTGACGGGCACCGGCGAAGTGTCCTTCGTCACGACGTGGCACTCAGTGCCGCACTCTCTCCCCAAAGGTGGCACTCAGGGATATCGTGCTGTTGCCGACCCGGTGGGGTGGCCGCGGACCGCACGGGGCATGACAGGGATGACCGCCCCGGACCGCGAGTCATCGCCACGCGACCGCGGATCCGTACGGCGCCCCACATCCGACCTCCGACACCTGGTCGTCGTCTTTGTCGCACCATCTGTCGCACAGACCACGAGGAGCCGCCTGATGTCCGACTTCGTACCCGGACTCGAGGGAGTCGTCGCGTTCGAGACGGAGATCGCCGAACCCGACAAGGAGGGCGGCGCGCTGCGGTACCGGGGCGTCGACATCGAGGACCTCGTCGGTCACGTCTCCTTCGGCAACGTGTGGGGGCTCCTCGTCGACGGCGCCTTCAACCCCGGCCTGCCGCCCGCCGAGCCGTTCCCCATCCCCGTGCACTCGGGTGACATCCGGGTGGACGTCCAGTCCGCGCTGGCCATGCTCGCCCCGGTGTGGGGCCTGAAACCGCTGCTGGACATCGACGCCGGGCAGGCCCGTGAGGACCTGGCGCGGGCGGCCGTCATGGCACTCTCCTACGTCGCCCAGTCGGCGCGCGGCCAGGGCCTGCCCATGGTCCCGCAGAGCGAGATCGACAAGGCCACCTCCATCACCGAGCGCTTCATGATCCGCTGGCGGGGCGAGCCCGACCCGCGGCACGTGGCGGCCGTGGACGCCTACTGGTCCTCCGCCGCCGAGCACGGCATGAACGCCTCCACCTTCACCGCCCGCGTCATCGCCTCCACCGGCGCGGACGTGGCCGCCGCCCTCTCGGGCGCGGTGGGCGCGATGTCCGGCCCGCTGCACGGCGGCGCCCCCTCCCGGGTGCTCGGCATGATCGAGGAGATCGAGCGCACCGGGGACGCGGCCGGATACGTGAAGCGCACCCTGGACCGCGGCGAGCGGCTGATGGGCTTCGGCCACCGCGTCTACCGGGCCGAGGACCCGCGCGCGCGGGTGCTGCGCCGCACCGCCCGGGAACTGGGCGCCCCGCGCTACGAGGTGGCCGAGGCGCTGGAGAAGGCCGCGCTGGAGGAGCTGCACAACCGCCGTCCGGACCGGGTGCTGGCCACGAACGTCGAGTTCTGGGCGGCGATCATGCTGGACTTCGCCGAGGTGCCGGCGCACATGTTCACGTCGATGTTCACCTGCGCGCGCACGGCGGGCTGGTCGGCGCACATCCTGGAGCAGAAGCGGACCGGCCGCCTGGTGCGCCCCTCCGCCCGCTACATCGGCCCCGGCCCGCGCAGCCCGCGCGAGGTCGAGGGGTACGACGCCATCGCGCACTGAGGCCCCGGCCCCGCCTGTCGTGGGGCGGGCGGGGCTTCCGGGACACGGCGTGCCGGCGGTCGCCCTCGCAGCCGCGGACCAAGCGCCGCGCCCAGCTCGCGACGCCCGGCCCGCACGCTGGCGCCGCGAGCCGACCGGACTTTCCGTTCCGTCCGCGGCTCTCAGCCCAGTGCCTGGTCCAGGACGACCGCCCACTGGGCGACGACGCGCTCGCGGCGGGCCGCGTCGTCGGTGAGCAGGTTGGCCAGGCCCAGGCCGCGGGCCATGTCGAGGAAGCCCTGCACGGTCTCGCGGGTGCCGGGGCGGCTCTCGTCGGCGCCGAGCAGGTCCACGGCGATGCGGTGGGTCTCGCGGCCGACCCGCGCCTCCAGCTCGGTGACGCGCGCGCCGAGCTGGTCCTCGTTGGAGGCGGCGACCCACAGGTGGAGGGCGGCGCGGAAGAGGGGGCCGGTGTAGAGGTCCACGAGGGCCCGCACGACGGCGCGCCGGTCGCCCTGCGCGCCCTCGGGGAAGAGGGCGCGCAGGGCGGTGGAGCGTTCCTCGGCGACGTACTCGACGGCGGCCGTGAACAGGTCCTCGCGGGTGGGGAAGTGGTGCTGGGCCGCGCCGCGGGAGACACCGGCGCGCTCGGCGACGACCGAGACCGTGGAGCCGGCCCAGCCGCGTTCGGCGAGGCAGGCGACGGCCGCCTGCAGGAGACGCTGCCGGGTGGCCCGGCTGCGGTCCTGTTTGGGGGCGCGGTCCGCCGCCGTCACGCCCATGGCGTGCTCACCGCCGCTCTCACAGCACCCATTCGGCATCCCGTCGTTCGAGGAAGGCCGTCATCCCCTCCCGGGCCTGGGCGGAGGCGAACAGCCGGGCCGAGAGCGCGGTCAGGCCGGCCGCGTCCCGGTCGAAGGTCTCCAGCACCTTAGCCGTGAGCAGCCCTTTCGTCGCGGCCAGGGCGTCGGGGGCCGACCGGCGCAGGCCGTCGAGCATGGGTGCGAGGACGGCGTCGGCGTCGTCCCCGGCCGCCGTGAGCAGGCCGGTGCGCACCGCCTCGGCCGCATCGAAGCGTTCGCCGGTGAGGTAGTGGCGGGCCAGCGCGCGCGGGTCGGTGCGCGGCAGCAGCGGCAGGGAGATGACGGCGGGCGCCACCCCGATGCGCACCTCCGTGAACGCGAAGGTCGCCCGGTGCGAGGCGACGGCGATGTCGCAGGCCGCGAGCAGCCCGAGGCCGCCCGCGCGCACGTGCCCGGTGACGCGGGCGAGGACCGGCTTGGGCAGGGCGACGACCTGCCGCAGCAGGCCGGTCAGCGCCTCCGGACGGGGCGGGTCGCGCAGGTCGGCGCCCGCGCTGAAGGTGTTGCCGGTGTGGGTGAGGACGACGGCGCGGACACCGGGGTCCTCGCCGCACTCGGTGAGCGCGGCGGCCAGTGCGGCGACGAGGGCCGCGGACAGGGCGTTGCGGGTGCCCGGGGAGTCGAGGCTGAGCGTCTCGATCCCGCGGGTGCGGCCGCGGCCGATCAGCGGGGCGGTGGGGGTGGTCACGGGCGGTCCCTGAGCTGTCGCCGCAGGATCTTGCCGGAGGCGGCCCGCGGCACGGTGTCGGTGAAGGTGACGCGGCGGACGCGCTTGTAGGGGGCGACGCGCTCGGCGACGTACGCCATGACCTCTTGGGCGCAGAGGTCCGCGGCCGACGCCTGGCGCACCACGTGGGCGTGCGGGATCTCGTTGCCGTCGTCGTCGCGGGCGCCGACGACGGCGGCGTCGGCGATGCCCGGGTGGGTGAGCAGCAGGGCCTCCAGTTCGGCGGGGGCCACCTGGAAGCCCTTGTACTTGATGAGTTCCTTGACGCGGTCGACGACGAACAGCCAGCCGTCGTCGTCCACCTGGCCGACGTCCCCGGTGTGCAGCCAGCCGTCGCCGTCGATCAGCGCGGTGGTGGCGTCCGGCCGCCCCAGGTAGCCCTTCATGACCTGCGGACCGCGGATGAGGATCTCGCCGGGTTCGCCGGGGCCGAGGTCCCGGCCGGGGTCCTCCAGGGAGACGATCCGCATCTCGGTGCCGGCGATGAGTCTGCCGACGGTGCCGGCGGGTGCCTCGTGCAGGGCGGCGGGCGGGACGACGTGGGTGGCCGGGGACAGTTCCGTCATGCCGTAGGCCTGCCCGAGGGGCGGCAGGCCCAGGCGCCGGGAGCAGGCCTCGGCCAGGCGGGCGTCCAGCGGGGCCGCCGCGCTGATGACGTACCGCAGCGAGGACAGGTCGTGGTGGTCGACCGAGGGGTGCCTGGCGAGGGCGAGCACGATCGGCGGGGCGGCGTACAGGATGCCGATGCGGTGGTTCTGCACGGCGGCGAGGAAGGTGTCCGGTTCGAAGCGGGGCAGGACGACGACCGTGGCGCCCTTGCGCAGCGGCGCGTTCATCAGGGCGGTGAGCCCGTAGATGTGGAAGAACGGCAGCACGGCGAGGATGCGGTCGCCGGGGCCGACGGTGATCGCCGGTTCCAGCTGCGCGAGGTTGGTGGCGATCTGCCGGTGGGTGAGCATCACGCCCTTGGGGGTGCCGGTCGTGCCCGAGGAGTACGGCAGCACGGCGACGTCCTCGGCCGGGTCGACGGGCACGGCCGGGTCGGGTGCGGTGCTCTCCAGCATGCCGAGCAGCGACCGGTGCCCGGGGGCGCTGTCGCAGACGAAGATCTCCCGGACGCCGCCCGCCAGCGCGGCCGCCCGGCGGGCCGCCTCCAGCAGCGGCGAGACGGTGACGATCCAGCGGGTCGCCGAGTCCCGCAGCTGCCTGGCGAACTCCTCGGGCGTGGCGAGCGGGTGCACGGTGGTGACCGAGGCACCCGCGCGGGTGGCCGCGTAGA
The DNA here is from genome assembly GCF_040703815.1 of Streptomyces sp. NPDC006743. Lineage (NCBI taxonomy): Bacteria > Bacillati > Actinomycetota > Actinomycetes > Kitasatosporales > Streptomycetaceae > Streptomyces > Streptomyces sp. NPDC006743. The sequence goes on from NZ_JBEYJA010000004.1 coordinate 128,850, forward strand.
AGGCGACCGGGTAGGCGATCGTGTTCGGGCTGTGCAGGGCGAGGACGTCGCCCTTGCGCACGCCCGCCCCGGCGAGCGCGGCGGCCACGCGCCGGTGGAAGCGGTCCACCTGGGCGTAGGTGAGGGTGGTGCCGTCCGTGCCGTCGATCAGCGCGGGCGTGTCGCCGAAGTCGGCGGCGTGCCCCAGCACGGCCTCGTGGATGGGCAGTTCTACAGCCGGGACGTCTGCGTACGCGCTACGGAACACGGTTCCTCCTCGCCCCGCCGGCGGCGGGGTCGCTGCGGATCGGTGCGGCTCAGTACGACTTGGGCAGGCCCAGGCTCTGGTGGGAGACGTAGTTGAGGATCATCTCCCGGCTGACCGGGGCGATACGGGCCACGCGCGCGGCCGTGATCAGGGAGGCGAGCCCGAACTCGCGGGTGAGGCCGTTGCCGCCGAGGGTGTGCACGGCCTGGTCGACGGCCCTCACGCAGGCCTCCCCGGCCGCGTACTTCGCCATGTTGGCGGCCTCCCCGGCCCCGGCGTCGTCCCCGGCGTCGTACAGGTGGGCCGCCTTCTGCATCATCAGACGGGCCAGTTCGAGGTCGATGTGGGCCTGGGCGAGCGGGTGGGCGATGGCCTGGTGGGCGCCGATGGGCGTCTTCCACACGGAGCGTTCCCGCGCGTACTCCAGGGCCCGCTCCAGCGCGTAGCGGCCCATGCCGATCGCGAAGGCGGCCGTCATGATGCGTTCGGGGTTGAGTCCGGCGAAGAGCTGGAGCAGGCCCGCGTCCTCGTCGCCGACGAGCGCGCCGGCGGGCAGCCGTACGTCCTCCAGGACCAGCTCGAACTGCTTCTCGGCCGCGTGCAGTTCCATGTCGATGGGGCGCCGCCGGAAGCCCTCGGCGTCCGGCGGGACGATGAACAGGCACGGCTTGAGGCGTCCGGTGCGGGCGTCCTCGGTACGGCCGACGATCAGCACCGCGTCCGCGATGTCCACCCCGGAGATGAACACCTTGCGGCCGGTGAGCAGCCAGTCTCCCCCGCCGTCGCGGCGCGCGGTGGTGGTGATGCGGTGGGAGTTGGACCCGGCGTCGGGCTCGGTGATGCCGAAGGCCATCGTGCGGCTGCCGTCGGCGAGCCCCGGCAGCCAGGCCCGCTTCTGCTCCTCGGTGCCGAAACGGGCGATGACGGTGCCGCAGATGGCGGGCGAGACGACGAGCATCAGCAGCGGCGCCCCGGCCGCGCCCAGCTCCTCCAGGACGATGGAGAGTTCGGCGACGCCGCCGCCCCCGCCGCCGTACGCCTCGGGCAGGTTGACGCCGAGGTAGCCGAGCTTGCCGGCCTCCGCCCACAGTTCCGCGGGGTGGCGGCCCTCGGCGACGGTGCGGGTGAGGTAGGCGCGGCCGTAGCGCCGGCCCAGTGCGGCGACGGCCGCGCGCAGGTCCTTGTGTTCCTCGGATTCGACGACGGGGCTCATGCGGTCTCCCGGGTGCGAGGTGACGGTGGTTGCTCGCGCTGTTCCCCGTGCCCCTGGGCCGGCCGCACCACCGCCAGCAGCATGCCGGGCTCGACCTGCTGCCCGGCGGTCGCGTGCAGGGCCGTGAGCGTCCCGGTGACGGGCGCGGTGATCCTGTGTTCCATCTTCATGGCCTCCAGCCACAGCAGGGGCTGGCCGGCCCGTACCGCCGCTCCCTCGGCCACCGCGTCGGCGAGGCGGACGACGGTGCCGGGCATGGGGGCGAGCAGGGACCCGGGGGCGCGCTGGAGGGCCGGGTCGGGGAAGCGGGGCAGGGCGGTCAGCGCGATGCCGCCCACGTGCACCCGGTCCCCGTACCGCGCGACCTCGTACGTGCGCCGCACACCGTCCGCCTCCAGGACGACCCGGCACGCGTCCGCGTGCACGACCCGCACCCCCTCGTCCTCGGCGGCGAGCCCCGCGCGGGTGTGCCGGTAGCGCGCCTCGTGCTCCTCACCCGCCATCAGGTACCGCTTGGACTGCGGCTGCGAGGGAACGTTGCGCCAGCCGCCGAACCGGGAACGGCCGCAGGCGTCGGCGAGCGCCGCGGCCAGCGGGGCGCGGGGGTCGCGGACGGGCTCGGTGAGCGCCGCGAGGTGACGGTCGTAGAAGCCGGTGTCCATCCGGCCCCGCGTGAACTCCTCGTGCCGCAGGGAGCGGACGAGCAGGTCCCGGTTGGTGACCGGGCCGTGGACGGTGGCCCGCTCCAGCGCGCCCGCGAGCTTGCGGACGGCCTCCGCGCGCGTGGGGGCGTGTGCGACGACCTTGGCGATCATCGGGTCGTAGTGCACGCCGATGGTGTCGCCGTCGCTGTAACCGGTGTCCAGGCGGACACCGTCCGGGACGGCCAGGCGGTGCAGCGTGCCGGTCTGCGGGGCCCAGTCGCGGGCCGGGTCCTCGGCGTAGAGGCGGGCCTCGACCGCGTGTCCCCGCGCGCGCGGAGGAGCGCCCTCCAGCGCGTGGCCCTCGGCGACCCGGATCTGCTCGGCGACCAGGTCGATGCCGAACACCGCCTCGGTCACCGGGTGTTCGACCTGGAGGCGGGTGTTCATCTCCAGGAAGTGCGCCCGGCCGCCGGCCACCAGGAACTCCACGGTCCCGGCGCCGGTGTAGCCCACCGCGCGCGCCGCCCGCACCGCCAGTTCGGCCAGCTCCCGTGCGAGGCCGTCCGTGAGACCGGGCGCGGGAGCCTCCTCGACGACCTTCTGGTGGCGCCGCTGGAGCGAGCAGTCCCGGGTCCCGAGCGCCCACACGGTGCCCTGGGTGTCGGCGAGGACCTGCACCTCCACGTGGCGGCCGTTCTCCAGGTACGGCTCGACGAACACCTCCCCGTCACCGAACGCGCTCGCCGCCTCCGCGCGCGCGGCGGCCAGCGCGGCCTCCAGGTCCTCCAGGCGCCGTACGATCCGCATCCCGCGCCCGCCACCGCCCGCCGCCGCCTTCACCAGGACGGGCAGGTCGGCCGCGGTGACGTCCTCCAGGGGCGCGATGCCCATGAGCCGCTTGGCGCGGGTCTTGGACGCCATGGCCTCGATGGCGCCGGGCGGCGGCCCGACCCACACCAGGCCCGCGTCCAGGACGGCACGGGCGAAGCCGGCGTTCTCCGACAGGAAGCCGTAGCCGGGGTGCACGGCGTCCGCGCCGGCCGCGACGGCCGCCTTCACGACCAGGTCGCCGCGCAGGTACGTCTCGGCGGGCGTGTCACCCGGCAGGCGTACGGCAGCGTCGGCCACGCGCGCGTGCAGCGCGTCCGCGTCGGCGTCCGAGTGCACCGCGACCGTGCCGATGCCCAGCGTGCGGCAGGTGCGGAAGACACGGCAGGCGATCTCGCCCCGGTTGGCGACGAGCAGGTTCTTGATCACGGATTCCCTCACCCCTCACATCCGGAAGACGCCGAAGCCACCGCGCGCACCCTCGTAGGGGGCGGTGTGGACGGCCGACAGGCACAGGCCGAGAACGGTGCGGGTGTCGCGCGGGTCGATGACACCGTCGTCGTACAGCCGCCCGGACAGGAACATCGGCAGCGACTCGGACTCGATCTGCTGCTCGACCATCGCCCGCAGCGCGGCGTCCGCCTCGTCGTCGTAGGGCTGCCCCTTGGCCGCCGCCGACTGCCGCGCGACGATCGACAGCACCCCGGCGAGCTGCTGCGGCCCCATGACGGCGGACTTGGCGCTGGGCCAGGCGAACAGGAAGCGCGGATCGTAGGCCCGCCCGCACATGCCGTAGTGCCCGGCGCCGTAGGACGCCCCCATGAGCACCGACAGGTGCGGGACACGGGAGTTGGAGACGGCGTTGATCATCATGGCGCCGTGCTTGATGATGCCGCCCTGCTCGTACTCGCGGCCCACCATGTAGCCGGTGGTGTTGTGCAGGAACAGCAGCGGGATGTCGCGCTGGTTGGCGAGCTGGATGAACTGCGCGGCCTTCTGCGACTCCTCGCTGAACAGCACGCCTTGCGCGTTGGCGAGGATGCCCACGGGATAGCCGTGCAGGGCCGCCCAGCCGGTGACCAGGCTCGTCCCGTACAGCGGCTTGAACTCGTCGAAGTCGGAGGCGTCGACGATCCGGGCGATGACCTCGCGCGGGTCGAAGGGGACCTTCAGATCGCCGGGGACGATACCGAGAAGCTCCTCGTCGTCGTATTCGGGCGGCTTCGCGACGGGGGGATCGGGACGGGCCTTGCGGTGGTTGAGGCGGGCGACGACGCGGCGCGCCTGCCGGATCGCGTCCCGCTCGTCGACGGCGAAGTGGTCGGCGAGACCCGACACGCGCGCGTGCATCTCCGCGCCGCCCAGCGACTCGTCGTCGCTCTCCTCACCGGTGGCCATCTTCACCAGCGGCGGCCCGCCGAGGAACACCTTGGCCCGCTCCTTGACCATGATCACGTGGTCGGACATGCCGGGGATGTAGGCGCCCCCGGCGGTGGAGTTGCCGAAGACGACGGCGACGGTGGGGACGCCGGCCGCCGAAAGCCGGGTCAGGTCACGGAAGACGGCGCCCCCGGGGATGAAGATCTCCTTCTGCGAGGGCAGATCGGCGCCGCCCGACTCGACCAGGCTGACGCAGGGCAGCCGGTTGGCGAGCGCGATGTCGTTGGCCCGCAGCGCCTTCTTCAGGCTCCACGGATTGCTGGCCCCGCCGCGCACGGTGGGATCGTTCGCGGTGATCAGGCACTCCACGCCCTCGACGACCCCGATCCCGGTCACGAGCGACGCGCCGACCGCGTACTCGCTGCCCCAGGCGGCCAGCGGCGACAGCTCCAGGAACGGCGTGTCGGGGTCGAGCAGCAGCTCGACGCGCTCGCGGGCGAGCAGCTTGCCGCGCCGCCGGTGCCGCTCGACGTACTTCGGGCCGCCGCCCGCCAGCGCCTTGGCGTGCTCGGCCTCCAGACCGGCGAGCTTGGCGAGCATGGCCTCACGGCGGGCCCGGTGCTCGGCGGACGCGGTGTCCAGGGCGGAGGAGAGGACGGTCACAGCAGTGCCTCCGGTATGTCCAGGTGGCGGGAGCGCAGCCATTCCCCGAGGGCCTTGGCCTGCGGGTCGAAGCGGTGCCGGGCGGCGACGCCCGCGCCGAGGATCCCCTCGACGGTGAAGTTCAGCGCGCGCAGACGCGGCAGCACGTGCCGGGTGACGGGCAGCGGCCGGGCCTCCGGGATCAGCTCCCGGAACCGGCCGGCGGTCAGCTCGTGCGCCAGCCACCGCCAAACGTCGTCCGTCCGCGCCCACACGCCGACGTTCGCGTCGCCGCCCTTGTCCCCGCTGCGGGCCCCGGCGACCAGACCGAGCGGCGCCCGCCGGGTCGGCCCCGCGGGCAGCGGCTCCGGCAGGGGCGGCTCGGGCACGTCCTCCAGGGCGCGCGTGTCCTGGGCCGGCGGCACGGGGACACGCCGGCCGTCGTGGAGAACGGCCACATGGTCCACCGCGTCCTGGGGGACGTACGCGGCCTCGAAGACGCCGTAGGGCGCGCCCTTGCCGGGCGGCGCGAGGACGTGGAAGCCGGGATACCCGGCGAGCGCCAGCTCCACGGCGGCCCCGCTGAAGGCCCGCCCCACCGCCTGCGGGTCCGCATCGCGTACGACGAGCCGGAGCAGGGCGCTCGCCGTCTCCTCGGTACCCGCGTCGGGGCGGTCGGTGCGCACCAGGTCCCAGCGCACCTCGGCGGGCCGGGATCCGGCGGCGCCGAGCGCGTCGTCCATCTGCCGCCGCACGAGGTCGGCCTTGCGTTCGATGTCGAGTCCGGTGAGGACGAAGGTGACCTCGTTGCGGAAACCGCCCAGCCGGCTGAGGCCCACCTTGAGGGCCGGCGGCGGCGCCTCCCCGCGCACCCCCTCGACCCGCACCCGGTCCGGCCCGTCCTGGCTCAGCCGTACGGTGTCCAGCCGCGCGGTGACGTCGGGACCGGCGTAGCGGGCACCACCGGTCTCGTAGAGGAGCTGGGCGGTCACCGTGCCGACGTCGACGACACCGCCGGTGCCGGGATGCTTGGTGACGACGCAGCCGCCGTCGGCGTCGATCTCGGCGAGCGGGAAGCCGGGACGCCGCAGCCGTTCGAGGGCGTGGTCGGTGAAGAACGCGTAGTTCCCGCCGGTGGCCTGCGCGCCGCACTCCAGCACGTGCCCGGCGACCACGGCACCGGCGAGCCGGTCGTACTCCCCGGGCCGCCAGCCGAAGTGCGCGGCGGCCGGGCCGGTGACCAGGGACGCGTCGGTGACCCGCCCGGTGACGACGACGTCCGCGCCGCCCCGCAGACACTCGGCGATGCCGAAGCCGCCCAGGTAGGCGTGGGCGGCGAGGCTGCCGGGGTGGCGGGCGGTGAGGTCGTCGCCCTCGACGTGCGCCACCCGCACCGGCAGGCCGAGCCGCCCGGCCAGCTCCCGCACCCGCTCGGCGAGCCCGGCGGGGTTCAGACCGCCCGCGTTGGCCACGATCCGCACGCCCCGCTCGTGCGCGAGCCCCAGGCACTCCTCCAGTTGCCGCAGGAAGGTGCGGGCGTACCCGGCGCCCGGGTCCTTCAGCCGGTCCCGCCCCAGGATCAGCATGGTCAGCTCGGCGAGGTAGTCCCCGGTGAGGACGTCCAGCTCACCGCCGGTGAGCATCTCGTGCAGGGCGTCGAAACGATCACCGTAGAAACCGGAGGCGTTGCCTACGCGGAGGGGGGCCGGGGGGCCGCCCGGCGTGCGGTTGCCGCCCGTGGGGCGGGGGGCCGCCGTCATGCGGTCGGCTCCTCCCCCGTCCTCGGGGCGCGCCCCGTGCCGGGAGGTCCGGCGAACGCCTGGGCGATGTCCAGCCAGCGGTCGGCGTCCGGCCCCTCGGCGCGTACGGCGAGGTCGTCGCGGTGGGCGCGCTGGGTGACCAGCAGGCAGAAGTCGAGGGCCGGGCCGGTGACCCGCTGGGCGGCATCCTCCGGGCCGTACGCCCACACCTGCCCGGAGGGCCCCACGACCTCCACCCGGAACTCCTCCCCCGGCACGGGCAGTCCCCGCACCCCGAACGCGAAGTCCCGCGCCCGCACCCCGATGCGCACCACATGCCGCAGCCGGTCCGTGGGTGCGCGCACCACACCCAACGTGTCCGCCACGTCCTGCCCGTGCGCCCACGTCTCCATCAGCCGCCCGGTGGCCATGGACGGAGCCGGCATCGGCGGCCCGTACCAGGGGAAACGCGCGCCGGGCGGCGCCGCCCGCAGCGCCGCGTCGAGGCGGGCCCGGCCCTCCCGCCACCGGGCCAGCAACTCGGCGGGCGGCAGACCGGCCGCCTCCTCCGCCCCTTCGTCGACGAACGCGTCGGGGGCGGCGAGCGCCTCCTCCGCCAGCTCCCGGAAGCGGTCCGCGTCGGTGAGGGCCAGCAGCGCGGAACGGTCGGTCCAGGCGAGGTGCGCGATCTGGTGCGCGATGCTCCACCCGGGGGCGGGCGTCGTCCGACGCCACCCCTCGGCGGCCAGCCCGGCGACCAGCCGGTCGAGTTCTTCGCTCTCCGCACGCAGATCGTCGAACACGTCGGACGCGGCGGGCACGGGGGACCCGGCGGACGCGGGTGTCGGTTCGGGCATGGGTGGGAGCATGGCAGCGCCCGGAAAACCAATCAAGCATGCTTGCATGATTTTTTTCTCGCCGTCAGGCGCGGGCCAAGGGGCCGGAGTCACGTGACGTGTCCTCCGGCCCCCTCACACCGCACCGCGTTCCGGCCGCGCGGTCAGGCGTCCACCCGCGGCGGCACCGGGGCCTTGCCCCGGCCCACCTGCGTCCGCACCGCGCCCATGCTCGCCGCGATGACCAGGGCGATCGCGACGATCTCCAGGGGCGCGAGGGACTGGCTCAGGACGAGGAACCCGGCCAGGGCGGCGATGGCCGGTTCCAGACTCATGAGAACCGCGAAGGTGGAGGCGGGCAGACGGCGCAGGGCGAGCAGTTCGAGGGTGTAGGGCAGGACGGAGGACAGCACAGCCACCGCCGCGCCCAGCCCGAAGGTCGTCGGGTCGGCCAGCTTCGCACCCGACTCGGCGATCCCCAGCGGCAGGAACAGGACCGCGCCCACCGCCATCGCCAGGGCCAGCCCGTCCGCCTGCGGGAAGCGCCGGCCGGTACGGGCGCTGAAGACGATGTACGCCGCCCACATCACCCCCGCGCCCAGCGCGAACGCGGCTCCGGCCGCGTCGAGACTGCCGAAACCCCCTCCGCCGAGGAGGAAGACACCGACCAGGGCGAGGCCCGCCCAGACGGCGTTGACCGCCCGGCGTGAGGCCACGACGGACAGGGCGAGCGGGCCGAGGACCTCGAGGGTGACGGCGGGGCCGAGGGGGATGCGGTCGACGGCCTGGTAGAAGAGGCCGTTCATCGCGGCCATGGCGATGCCGAAGGCGACGACCGTGCCCCAGTCGGCGCGCGAGTGGCCGCGCAGCCGGGGCCGGCAGACCGCCAGCAGCACGATCGCGGCCACCAGCAGCCGCAGGCTCACCACCCCGAGCGCGCCCGCCCTCGGCATCAGCGTCACGGCCAGCGCACCGCCGAACTGCACGGAGATGCATCCGGCGAGCACCAGACCCACGGGACCGAACGAACCGAGGCGGCCCTGACCGCCGGGGGCGCCCGGCGTGACCGGCGAGGCCGACGGCGCCGGGGACGCCGCGGGCGACGGCGGCGACGAGGACGGCAGGGACGAGGACAGCAGGGATGAGGTCGTGGGTGCGGCGTCGGGGGTGCTCACGGGCGGTCCTGGGGCTGGTTCAAGGGCGGGCCCGGGCGCTCGGGGCGAGTCCGGGGGCGTTCATCTCGGTGTACTACTACGTCCACGGTAGTGGACCAGGTCAGGTGTGTGAACCTCTTTCGGAACTTACGCCCCCGCCCCCGTCCCTGTCATTTCCGGAGGAATCCGGCCGCGGAACAGCTCCAGCACCTCCGTGTCGGTCGCCCGGGCGTGCAGGAAGTAGTCGGCCCAGGCGGCGATGTCCTCGTAGGCGCACTCCGCGACCAGCCGGGCCGCCGCCGCCTCGGTGTCGAACGGCGTGACCCGCAGATCGACCCCCGGGCCGAGCAGGCACCAGTGGGCGCCGGGACGGCCGTAGGGCATGCCGACGCTGCCGGGATTGACGACCAGGCGGCCGTGCGCGAGACGCAGGTACGGCATGTGGGTGTGGCCGCAGACCACCGTGCGGACGTCGTCGGCCAGGCCGGTGAAGACCTCCGCCCACCGGCCGGGGCCGGAGTCGACCAGGACGATCTCCTCGTCGTCGCGCGGCGTGGCGTGGCAGAAGAGCACCTGGCCCAGCCCGCTCACGGTGAGCGTCAGCGTCGTCGGCAGACCGGCCAGGAAGTCGACCTGCTCGGCGCGGAGCGCATCGGCCGCGAAGGGGCCGATCGGGTCGGGGATCTCCGTCCGCCGCCCCCGCCGGAACTCGACCAGTTCCCGGTCCGCGTTGCCCGCCACCCACAGCACCCTCTCGCCCTGGGCACGCAACAGGTCGAGCACCTCGGCGGGCTGCGGACCCGCCGTGATGTCACCGGTGAGCACGATCCGGTCGGCGGCGGCCACCTCCGGTTCGGCGAGCACGGCCTCCAGCGCGGGAAGGACGCCATGGATGTCGGAGAGGACCGCCACACGGTTCAGTTGCACGGACTGCATCGACTGCATCGACTGCACGGACCGGGCGGGCTGGGTGGACCGCGCGGACCGCGTGGACGGGGACGGTTGGGTGGGGCGGGTGGACCGCGCGGACTGCGTGGGGTCGGTGGGCTCAGTGGGATGGGAGGGCTGCATGGGCCCATCCTGGGAGCGGACCCGACGGCTAGGACGGGGTGTTCGCCGCGCGCGTACGGGCGTCCGCTCCCGCTTCCCAGCTTCACCTCCCGCTCTCCGGGGCCCCCTCCCCCTCCCCCCTCCCCTCCCCGCCCCCTTCCGTCTCCCCTCCCTATCCCGCCCCCTCCCCCAGCGCCTCCGCCAGGACTTCTGCCAGGTGGCGGGCCCGGGTCCCCGCCAGTTGGTCCAGCTGGGTGCGGCAGGAGTAGCCGTCCGCCAGGACCACCGTGCCGGCCGGGGCGGTGCGCACCGAGGGCAGGAGCTGTTCCTCGGCGCAGGCCGCGGACACCTCGAAGTGGCCCTTTTCGAAGCCGAAGTTGCCGGCCAGGCCGCAGCAGCCGCCCGCCAGGTCGCCGGTCAGGCCGGCCGCGGCGCGCAGCCGGCGGTCGGCGGCGTCGCCGAGGACGGCGTGCTGGTGGCAGTGGGTCTGTCCTGCCACCGGGCGGTCCAGTCGGGGTGGCCGCCAGCCGGGGGCGTGCCGCTCCAGTGCCTCGGCGAAGGTCAGGACGCGGCCGGCCAGGCGGTGGGCGCGCGGGTCGTCGGGGAGCAGTTCGGGCAGGTCGGTGCGGAGGGCGGCGGCGCAGCTCGGTTCGAGGACGACGACCGGGGCGTCCGTCTCCAGGACCGGATCCATCAGGTCGAGGGTGCGGCGCAGCACGGCGCGGGCGCGCTCCAGCTGGCCCGTGGAGACGTAGGTCAGGCCGCAGCAGACCCGGCCCCGGCCGCGGAGGACGGCGAGGGGGTTCACCGTCACGGATCTTCCGTCGCCGACGGGGGGCCTGCGCAGCCGCAGGGTCGGCGGCAGTGCCACCCGCAGTCCGGCCGCCTCCAGCACCCGTACGGCTGCCTCGCCCACGGTGGGCGAGAGGTGTTCGGTGAAGGTGTCGGGCCACAGGACGACCAGTTCGCCGCCGCCCTCTCTGGCCGGCCGCCGGCGTCTGCGCCACCAGCGGGTGAACGGCTCCGCCGCCAGGCGCGGGATCGCCCGCCGGGGTGTGATCCCGGCGAGCCGTTTGGCCACGGCGGCGAGCGGGCCCACGGTGGCGAGCGCGTTGAGGGCGGGTGCGGTGCGGGTGGCCGCCGCCCAGCGCAGCCAGCGTGGGAGCAGGCCCAGGGAGTAGTGGGCGGCGGGGCGGCGCCGGCCGGCGTAGTGGTGGTGCAGGAACTCCGCCTTGTAGGTGGCCATGTCGACGCCGGCGGGGCAGTCGGAGCGGCAGCCCTTGCAGGACAGGCACAGGTCGAGCGCGTCCCGTACCTCGGTCGACCGCCAGCCGTCGGTGACCAGTTCGCCCGCGAGCATCTCGTGCAGCAGCCGGGCGCGGCCGCGGGTGGAATGCTCCTCCGCGCCGGTCGCCCGGAACGAGGGGCACATCACGGCGGGGCCGGACGTGTGGGTGGTGCGGCATGCGGCGACGCCGACGCACCTGCGGACGGCGGCGGCGAAGTCGCCGCCGTCCGCCGGGTAGCCGAAGGCCACGTCCACGGGTTCACGCGGCAGCACGGCGAACCGGAGGTTCGTGTCGAGGGGCGCCGGACGGACGAGCATCCCGGGGTTGAGCAGGTCGTCCGGGTCCCAGACGGCTTTGGCCCGTTCGAACAGGGCGACGGTCTGCGGGCCGTACATCTTCGGCAGCAGTTCGGCGCGGGCCTGTCCGTCGCCGTGTTCCCCGGACAGGGAGCCGCCGTGGGCCACGACCAGGTGGGCCAGTTCCTCGGAGAAGCGGCGGAAGCGGCTGACACCGGCCGTGCTCAGCAGGTCGAAGTCGATGCGGGCGTGGATGCAGCCGTCCCCGAAGTGCCCGTAGGGGGTGCCGCGCAGCCCGTGGGCGGCCAGCAGGGTGCGGAAGTCGCGGAGGTAGACGCCGAGACGGGCCGGCGGGACGGCACAGTCCTCCCAGCCCGGCCAGGCCTCGGTGCCGTCCGGCATCCGGGTGGCGGTGCCCGCGGCGTCCTCCCGGATGCGCCACAGCGCGCGCTGCGCGGCCGGGTCGGTGAGGACCAGTGTGTCCACGGCGTCGGCCGCGGACGCGATCGTCTGCGCACGCGCGCGTGCCTGTGTCCGTGTGTCGCCGCCGGTCTCCACGAACAGCCAGGCGTCGCCCCGGGGGAGGTGGGTGGTGATCGCGGCGGGCACGAGGTCGCGCGCCATGCCCTCCGCCGTGAGCGGCCGGTGCGGCAGCAGGCCGGCGGCGGCCTCGGCGGCGGCGCTCTCGTCGGCGTACCCGAGAACGGCGAGTGCTCGGGCGCGGGGCGCCTCGACCAGCCGCACGACCGCTTCGGTGAGGACGCCGAGGGTGCCCTCGGAGCCGCAGAAGGAGCGGGCGACGTCGGCGCCGTGCTCGGGCAGCAGGGCGTCCAGCGCGTACCCGGAGATGCGGCGGGGCAGGTCGGGGAAGCCGGTGCGCAGCCGGGCCAGTTCGGTCCCGGCCAGTTCGCGCAGCCCTTGCGGTGCCCCGGCCCACCGCGGTCCGGGGCGCAGCCGCTGCCCGCGTGCGGTGAGGACGGACAGCTCCCGCACGTTGTCCGCGGTGGTGCCCCACGCCACCGAGTGCGAGCCGCACGCGTTGTTGCCGATCATTCCGCCGAGGGTGCACCGGCTGTGGGTGGAGGGGTCCGGTCCGAAGCGCAGTCCGTGCGGGGCGGCGGCTTCCTGGAGCCGGTCGAGCACCAGGCCGGGCTCGACCACGGCGGTGCGGGTCCGCGGGTCGAGGGACAGCAGCCGGTTCATGTGCCGGGTGAAGTCGAGGACGACTCCGGTGCCGGTCGCCTGCCCCGCGATGGAGGTGCCGCCGCCGCGCGGCACGACCGGAACGTCTCTCTCCCGGCACACCCGGAGCACCGCCGCCACGTCGTCGGCGTCCCGGGGGGCCACCACGCCCAGCGGGACCCGGCGGTAGTTGGAGGCGTCCATGGTGACCAGTGCCCGGGAGGTGACGTCGAAGCCGACCTCGCCCCGGACGGCACTGCGCAGTTCCGCCTCGAGGGCTGTGAGATCCGTCATGGGTCCAGAATGCACCGGGCCACCGGTCGTCACCGTGAGTTGTCCACAGCGGCGCTGATCTCGTCGTACGAACCGACCATCACATCACTGGCCGATCTCGTCTCATCGGACGGACACGGTTACGTCCCGTTTCGCCCAGCGACTACCCTCCGACTCGTGGCCGACATCCAGATCCCCGCTGACATCAAGCCCGCCGACGGACGTTTCGGCGCTGGCCCCTCCAAGGTGCGCACCGAGGCGCTGGACGCCCTCGCCGCCACCGGTACGTCCCTCATGGGCACCTCCCACCGCCAGGCTCCCGTCAAGAACCTGGTCGGCAAGGTGCGCGAGGGCATCAGCGAGCTGTTCCAGCTCCCCGACGGGTACGAGGTCGTCCTCGGCAACGGCGGCTCCACCGCGTTCTGGGACATCGCGACCCACGGTCTGATCGAGAACAAGTCGCAGCACCTCACCTTCGGTGAGTTCAGCTCGAAGTTCGCCAAGGCCGCCAAGCTCGCGCCGTGGCTGGCCGAGCCGACCCTCGTCTCCGCCGACCCGGGCACGCACCCCGAGGCACGCGCCGAGGCCGGCGTCGACGTCTACGCCTTCACGCACAACGAGACCTCCACCGGTGTCGCCATGCCCATCAAGCGGGTCGCGGGCGCCGACGAGGGCGCGCTCGTCCTGGTCGACGCCACGTCCGGCGCCGGCGGCCTCCCGGTCGACGTCCGCGAGACCGACGTCTACTACTTCGCCCCGCAGAAGTCCTTCGCCTCCGACGGCGGCCTGTGGATCGGCGTGTTCTCCCCGGCGGCGATCGAGCGCGCGGAGCGCGTCCACGCCTCCGGCCGCCACGTCCCGGAGTTCTTCTCGCTGCCCACGGCGATCGACAACTCCCGCAAGAACCAGACGTACAACACCCCGGCGCTGGCCACCCTCTTCCTGCTGAACGAGCAGCTGGAGTGGATCAACGGCCAGGGCGGTCTGGCCTGGTCGACGGCCCGCACGAAGGACTCCTCGACGCGGCTGTACAGCTGGGCGGAGGAGTCCAAGTACGCCACGCCGTTCGTCACCGACCCGGCCAAGCGCTCGCAGGTCATCGGCACGATCGACTTCGCCGACGAGATCGACGCCGCCGCCGTCGCCAAGACCCTGCGCGCCAACGGCATCGTCGACACCGAGCCGTACCGCAAGCTCGGCCGCAACCAGCTGCGCATCGCGATGTTCCCGGCGGTCGACCCGGCGGACGTCGAGGCGCTGACGAAGTGCGTCGACCACGTGATCGAGAAGCTGTAGCCGTCCGGCCGCGCCGGTGAAGGGCGCCCCGCGGAGCACGCCACCGTCTCCGCCGGGCGCCCTTTCGCGCGTACACCGCGGGTCGGGGCCCGACGTGCCGCGCAGAGCGCCGTCCGCACAGGCACCTGCTGCCCCGGCGGACCCGGTGATCACCCGCACCTGCCGGGCGTCCCGGGCCGCACCGCCTCCGGCCGCGCCTGCGCACGGGCCGGCCGGAGGAACCTCGTCCTCATCCCATGCCGTCGCGGACGATCCTGCGGGCCACCTCCGCGCGCGCCCCGGCGAGTTCGGCGGTGATCCGGCCCGAGCGGTCGTCGTCCAGGAGGACGGCCGCCCGCGACGGCGGCCCCGCGAGCAGGCAGGCGCGTCGGAGGTGGGTCGGCGGGTGGGTGGCGTCGACGCTGTGGCCGCGCCGGGCCCCCGCACGCCGCTGGCGCTCGTACTCGTGCTCGGGGACGGAGGCGATGTGCGCGGCCAGCCGCGTCCACAGGCCGCCCCCGGCGTCCTGGGTGTCCGCGGAGGCCCCCGCGGCCCTGCGGGCCGAACGCGCCCCGGTCAGCGCCGCGTTGCTGACCTCGCGCCGCAGGAAGACGTCGATGGACTCCGTCATCAGGAGTTGGTCCATGAGGGCCGCCGCGGCCTCGGTGGAGCCCGCCCGGGCGGCCTCCCGGTCGGCCAGGTACTCGCCGCGCTGGGTCGCCCGCAGCGTCAGGTGGTCGAGGAGGGACAGCACGCCCTGGACGAGCAGGAGGGGCACGGCGCAGACCGCGTTCACGAGCATCTCGCCGACGGTCGGCCGCGCGATCGGCGTGAAGTAGTAGCGCCATACGGTCAGTGACCGCAGGGCCGTGGCCACCACCACGCCACGCCGCGTGTCGCCGTTGCCGTAGTGGCCCAGCTCATGGCCCAGCAGGGCGACGCGCTGCTGCGGGGACAGCACCTCCCACAGGGGCAGGCCCAGGGACAGGGCCCGGCGGCCGCGCACCCCCTGGGACACGACGCTCGCGTTGATCTCCTTGCCGACCGTGATCCTGTCCACGCCGCGGGTGCCGACGGCCCGGGCCACCTCGTCGACCAGCGCGTACAGCTCCGGCGCGTCGGCACGGCGCAGCACCGTCCCGTCGTCGTCGGACGGTCCGGGCAGCCGCGGCCGCAGCGCGACGGCCATCGCCAGCAGCACCGCGCCCAGCAGCACGAGGCCGCCGCCCCAGCCCCACACGAGGCAGAAGACGCCTGCCGCCAGCAGCGCCGCGGTGACGCCGTGCACGGCGAGGGCGATGGCGTACCCGAGCGTCGTGGCGCCGTCCCACCGCGCGCGCGGTCCGGCGCCTTCTTGCGCCATCTCGGTGTGGAGCCTCTCCCCGTACCGCCGGGCCAGCGCGCGCCGGGCCTCCTCCAGCCTGTCCCGCCCGGCCCGCTTGCCCCGCCTCCCGCGCTCCTCCTCCTTCTCCCGCTCCTGCTGGTGCCCCTTCGGGTCGACGTTCCAGTCGCACGCGGCGCACCAGACGGTGAACCGGTCGTCCGCATGGATCCGCGCCCCGCATTCCGGGCACGGCTGGGTCGTTCCCCCCACGACGGTAGGCATGAAAGTCCCGCTCTCCCCTCCCCGCGGCCCCTCCCCAAGGGCCGTTCGAACACGGCAGGGGAATCTGATCACGCGGACCCGCCCGGGTAAAGCCGCGCGGTTCAGGACCTGCGCCGCCGCAGCCGCCCCAGACCGAACACCAGCAGGACCGCCGCGAGGACCGCCACCGCACCCGTCGTCAGTTTCCCGGACATGCCCCCGCTTTCCCCCGATGCGGAGGAACCGCCCTTGTCCGAGGGGGACTTGGCGGGGGCGCTCCCTCCGCCCGGCGCGTCCTCGGCCTGTACGGGGCTGTCGGCGCCCTCGCTGCCGTACAGGAGCTTCGTGCCGTCGGCGCTGTACGTGACCGACTCGCCCTGGCGCTGCAGCGGTACGTCGAGGCGGCCGAGGCGTTTGATCCTGCCGCCGTTCCAGTCGTAGTAGATCCCGCCGAAGTAGCCGCGGACGGCGAGCCGGGTGCCGTCGGGGGAGAACGCGGCGTCGGTGGCCCACAGGTCGACGGGGGCGACGGGCTTGAAGACGTTGGTTCCCGAGGAGGACAGATGGGCCGGCCCCTCGAACAGGTGACCGCCGTCCTCCTTCTTGTCGATGATGTACACCCGCCCCGTCTTCGGGTGCACCACCAGCGACTCGGCGTTGCGGGCGCCGTCCGCGTACTTCACCACGTACTGCGTGGCCCGGACCGTCTGGTCCTTGAGCACCTTGGGCTCGGGCAGCTTGTAGATCCACACGTGCGGCCAGGTGCCGTCGAGGTTGTCGCCGATGTCACCGACGTAGATCTCGTTGCCCGGGCCTATGGAGATCGCCTCGACGTCACGGGGGCGGCCGATGCCCTGGAGGGTGACGGTGGCGACGGTCCTGCCGGTGCGGCTGTCCACCGCGTAGATGTACGGGCCGTCGTCGCTGTCGTTGTGCGTCCAGTAGACGCCCGGGTGCAGGTGCGAGGCGGCCAGACCGCTGGACTCCTTGATCCTCGGGTCCTTGATCGTGAACCCGCCGTCCCCGTCGGCGGCGGAGGCGGGCGGGGCGGCGGCGGGCACGGCGAACGCGCCCACGAGCAGGGCCCCGGCGAGCAGGGCGGACGGTCGGCGCATGCCCCAAGCCTGCCATCCCCCGGGTCCGTTCACGTCAGGTGGCAGGCGTCACAGCCGCTCGCCCGCCCCTCGTGCGCCGTCCCCCGCCCCCGTCGTCCATCATGAGCGGATGCTCAGGTTCATGCCCGTCGGTGACTCCATGACGATCGGGAGCGCGGGCGAACACACATGGCGCTACCGGCTCTGGCAGCACCTGCGCGCCACCTACGGGGGGCCGTTCGCCCTCGTCGGCCCGCGCGAGGCGCTGTACGACAAGGCGGCCGGCGCCCCCGTCTCCCACGCGTACGCCGACCCGGACTTCCCGCGCGCCCACCTGGCCGGCTGGGGCGAGGGCTGGACGCACATGGCCCCGCTGATCGGCGAGGCGGTCCGCGAGCACCGGCCGGACGTGCTGCTCGTCTCCCTCGGCCTGATCGACCTCGGCTTCTACACCGACGCCGCGCAGACGACGGCGAACGTACGCGCCTTCCTCGCCGCCGCGCGCGCCGCGAACCCCCGCGTCCGGATGGTCCTGCTCCCGGTCATACCCAACGTCCGCGCCGCCACCGACGCGCCCTTCGCCGCCCAGGTCTCCCTCTTCAACGAGCTGCTGGCCAAGACCGTCGCCGACCTCGACGAGCCCCGCTCGCCGCTGCTGCTGGCGCCCCCGCCGGACGGCTACGACATCCACCGCGACACCTACGACGGCACCCATCCCAACGCGCGCGGCGAACACGCCATCGCGGGCGCGTTCGCCGAGGCGATGCACCGGGAGTGGGGAATCGGACAGCCGTACGCGACTGGAACAGGTTGACCTGCGCATGTTCACGGACGTCCGCATCGACTTCCCCGGGCCGGAGAACGGCTTCTGCCCCGACGTGGCCAAGCTGCGCGAGGGCGCCGCCAAGGACGACGAAGGCCGTTGGCGGTGGCAGGACGTGGAGTTCGTCGCCGAGGTCATCTCGAAGGGCACGGCACGCAACGACTACGGCCCCAAGAAGGCCGCGTACGCGCTCGCCGGGGTACCGGTGTACCTCATCGCGGACCCCTACCAGGGCAGGTGCCATGTGTATACGGAGCCCAAGGAGGACCGCTACGCCTGCGAGCTGCGCGTCGAGTACGGAAGCGATGTCGACATGACCACCACTCCTCTCGGTCTCACCCTCAAGACCGACGCCTTCCCCCGCGACTGAGCGGCACCGCCCTTGCATGGAGCGCACTCCAAGTCGTTGGCTTGGAGACCATGAAGTACACACAGCTCGGACGCACCGGACTCAAGGTCAGCAGGCTGGTCCTCGGCACGATGAACTTCGGTCCGCAGACCGGCGAGGCGGACAGTCACGCGATCATGGACGCGGCGCTGGACGCCGGGATCAACTTCTTCGACACCGCGAACGTGTACGGCTGGGGCGAGAACAAGGGCCGCACCGAGTCGATCATCGGCAACTGGTTCGCCCAGGGCGGCGACCGCCGGGACAAGGTCGTCCTCGCCACCAAGGTCTACGGCAACATGGGCGCCGACGGCGAGGCCTGGCCCAACCACGACAAGCTCTCCGCCCTCAACATCCGGCGGGCCGTCGACGCCTCCCTCAAGCGGCTCCGGACCGACCACATCGACCTGTACCAGTTCCACCACATCGACCGCAGCACCCCCTTCGAGGAGATCTGGCAGGCCATCGACGTCCTCGTCCGGCAGGGCAAGATCCTCTACGCCGGCTCGTCCAACTTCGCCGGCTACAAGATCGCCCAGGCCAACGAGACGGCGGCCCGGCTGGGCTCGTACGGACTGGTCAGCGAGCAGTGCCTGTACAACCTGGTCGAGCGGCGCGCCGAGATGGAGGTCATCCCGGCCGCGCAGGACTACGGGCTCGGCGTGATCCCCTGGTCGCCGCTGCACGGCGGGCTGCTGGGCGGCGTGCTCAAGAAGCAGGCGGAGGGCGGCCGGCGCGCCGGCGGGCGGGCCGTGGACTCCCTCGCCGACCCGGCGCTGCGCGGCAAGGTCCAGGCGTACGAGGACCTGCTCGACAAGCACGGCCTGGAACCGGGCGAGACCGCCCTGGCGTGGCTGCTCACCCGGCCCGGTGTGACCGGCCCGATCGTCGGCCCGCGCACCGGCGAGCAGCTCGCCTCCGCGGTGCGCGCCGCCGAGCTGGAACTGGACGCGGAGCTGCTGGCCGAACTCGACGGGATCTTCCCGGGCCCGGGCCCGTCCCCGGAGGCCTTCGCCTGGTGAGCACCGGGATCCCCGATCAGGCACACGGGCGACCGGGCGGACGGGACGGTGCCGGCCGCACGGTGCCGATCGAGGGCCCGGTACCTGACCGGACGCGGAGTGCCCGTGGAGGCCCGGCGTCCGATCGCACGCAGAGTGCCTGAGCGGGGCCGCGGTGCCTGATCGGGGGCTACCGCCCGGGCACCGGTGCCTGAAGCGCGTGCGTGCGGGCGCCGTAGGGGATGCGGGCGCGGCGGTCCTCACCGCCGCGCCTGCCGTCACCGGCCGAGCGCGGCCGCGACGGCGACGACAGCCAACATCAGCACGAGCGCACCGGCCATGATCCGGTTCCGGGTTTTCGGGTCCACGTCTTCGAGACTAACCGGCCGCGCCCGATGCCTGTCCGGCGGACCCGAGCGGCCAGCGGCCGACCGGCTCGTAGCGGGGCTGCTCCCCCGGTACGCCCGAGGCCGGCAGGAAGCTGCGGACGAGGACGATCGCGTCCACGGTCCAGGTACGGCTGCCGAAGGCGCGCAGGGCGTCGAGGTGCGGCCGCACGTCCACCGGTTGCCGGCCGCGCGCCACCGTCAGGTGGGCCCGGTAGCGGCGGTGCTCCCCCGTCTCCAGGCCCGCCTTGCGCCCGGCCGCCTCGGCACGCCCCGCGAGCTGCCCCAGCGTCCGCAGGTCGCCCTCCGCGCCCGTCCACAGCGCCTGCCCGCGCCCGAACTGCCCGCCGCCGCGCAGCGCCAGCGCGAAGGGCTCCGTCCGGCGCGCCGTCTTCCCGAGGCGCGCCTCCAGCTCCGGTACGGTCTCCTCGCCCACCTCGCCGTAGAAGGCGAGGGTCAGGTGCCAGCCGGGCCGCCCCGTCCAGCGCAGCCGCTCGGCCCCGGGCAGGCCCCGCAGCACCTCCACCTCGGCCGCCAGCGCGTCCACGACGTCGTCCGGGGGCAGTACGGCGGCGAAGAGTCTCATGGAGCCAGTGTCCCCGCTCCGGCCCGGGTCGGGGCGGGGCGGGGACCGGGCTCACGCGGCCGGGGCCAGTTCCTTCCCGCGTTCGCGCGGCACGAAGTCCACCCGCGGGTGGCCCCGGTGCCAGCCCACCGACAGGCGCAGGTCACCCATCCGGGCCAGGACCAGGCCGATGGTGACGGCCGCGGTGACCGAGACCAGGCCGCCGAGGGCGAAGCCGACCCGGGCGCCGTAGGCGTCGGTGACCCAGCCGACCACGGGCGCGCCGAGCGGGGTGCCGCCCACGAAGACCATCATGAACAGCGCCATGACCCGGCCGCGCATGGCCGGATCCGTGGCCATCTGGACCGAGGTGTTGGCCGTGACGTTGACGGTCAGGCCGAAGACCCCGATCGGCGCCATCAGCAGCGCGAACAGCCAGTACGACGGGGCGAGCGCGGCCACGGCCTCCAGCACGCCGAAGACGGCGGCGGCGCCGACCAGCACGCGCAGCCGGGCGGTGCCGCGGCGGGCCGCGAGCAGCGCGCCGACGAGGGAGCCGACCGCCATGACGGTGTTGAAGAGGCTGTAGGCGCCGGCGCCCGCGTGGAAGACGTCGTCGGCGAAGGCCGACAGCCACACCGGGAAGTTGAACCCGAAGGTGCCGATGAAGCCGACCAGGACGATCGGCCAGATCAGGTCGGGGCGGCCGGCGACGTAGCGCAGGCCCTCGCGGAGCTGGCCCTTGCCGCGCGGGGCGCGCTCGACGACGTGCAGCTCGCGGGCGCGCATCAGCAGCAGTCCGGCGATGGGCGCGACGAAGGACAGGCCGTTGGCGAGGAAGGCCCAGCCGGTGCCGACGCCGGTGATCATGACGCCCGCGACCGCGGGGCCGACCAGCCGGGCCGACTGGAAGTTCGCCGAGTTCAGGCTGACGGCGTTCTGCAGCTGCTTGGGTCCGACCATCTCCGAGACGAAGGACTGGCGGGCCGGGTTGTCGACGACCGTGGCCAGGCCCATGGCGAAGGCGGCGACGTAGACGTGCCAGACCTGGACGTGCCCGGTGAGCGTGAGCGCGGCGAGCGCGAGGCCGGTGAGGCCCATCGCGGTCTGGGTGCACAGCAGCGTGGGCCGCTTGGGCAGCCGGTCGACGAGGACGCCGCCGTAGAGGCCGAAGAGCAGCATCGGCAGGAACTGCAGGGCCGTGGTGATGCCGACGGCCGCGGAGGAGCCGGTGAGGCTGAGCACGAGCCAGTCCTGGGCGATGCGCTGCATCCAGGTGCCGGTGTTGGAGACGACCTGGCCCAGGAAGAACAGGCGGTAGTTCCTGACCTTCAGGGAGCTGAACATCGAGGACTTGCGGGGGGTGTCGGGGGCGGGCTGGGAGTCGTGGGCGGTCGGTGCGGGGGCGGAAGCTGCTCCGGATCCCGTACTCAAAAGGGTTCGCCTCCTTGCGGCTGACGTGCGTTACAGATGTGCGAGCTTCTCCAGCACGGGGGCGGCAGCGCGCAGCTTCGCCCACTCGTCCTCGTCGAGACCGTCGACCAGACGGGCCAGGAAGGCGTTCCGCTTGCGGCGGCTCTCCTCGAGCATGGCCTCGGCCTGCTCGGTCTGGGTGACGACCTTCTGGCGCCGGTCCTCGGGGTGCGGCTCCAGGCGGACCAGCCCCTTGGCTTCGAGCAGCGCGACGATGCGGGTCATCGACGGGGGCTGCACGTGCTCCTTGCGGGCCAGCTCGCCGGGGGTGGCGCTGCCGCAGCGCGACAGGGTGCCCAGCACCGACATCTCGGTGGGGCTGAGCGACTCGTCGACCCGCTGGTGCTTGAGCCGACGGGACAGGCGCATCACGGCGGATCGCAGGGAGTTCACGGCGGCCGCGTCGTCGCCATGGGTAAGGTCCGGCATGTTCTTTAGGATAGGTCATTACTCTCGCTAAAGACCACCCGGGACACGCACACGCTCCGTGACTCCGGCCACTCCCGTACGCCCGTATCACTCATATGGGTGATACGGGCGGGGAACGTGACCCCTCGCGCGGAACGGGGCCGCGACCCTCGTCTCCATGGGGACCAGCGTGCTCAGCCTGCGCATGGACCGCGAGCTGCTCGAACGGCTCCGGTCCCACGCCGCGAAAAGAGGAATGAGCGTCCAGGACTATGTCGTCCGGACGCTCATCCGAAATGATTTCGACGAACGGTTCCAGGCCGCCGTCGAGGAGACGGAACGGTTCTACGGGGTCCCCTGAGCCCCGCCGCCGGATCCCGGCCGCCCGCCCCCGGCCGTCGGCGTCCCGCCGGCGGCCCCGCCGATCAGGTCAGGCCCAGGGCCGGCATCAGGTAGTAGAAGGCGAAGACCGCCGAGACCACGTACATCGCCGCCGGGATCTCGCGGGCCCGGCCGACGGCCAGGCGCAGCACCACGAAGGTGATGAAGCCCATGCCGATGCCGTTGGTGATCGAGTACGTGAACGGCATCATCAGCATCGTCACGAAGGCCGGGACGGCGATCGTGTAGTCCGACCAGTCGATCTCCCGGATCGAGCCGGAGAGGATCAGGAAGCCGACCGCGAGCAGTGCCGGGGTGGCCGCCTGGGACGGGACCATGGTGGCGACCGGGGTGAGGAAGAGCGCCGCGGCGAACAGCAGACCGGTGACGATGTTCGCGAACCCGGTGCGCGCGCCCTCGCCGACGCCCGCGGTGGACTCGACGAAGCAGGTGGTGCCCGAGGAGGAGGTCGCGCCGCCGGCCGCGACGGCGATGCCGTCGACGAAGAGGACCTTGTTGATGCCGGGCATCTGCCCCTCGGCGTTGGTCAGCTTGGCCTCGTCGCCGATGCCCATGATCGTGCCCATCGCGTCGAAGAACGACGACAGCAGCACGGTGAAGACGAACAGGATGCCGTTCAGCACGCCGACCTTGTGGAATCCGCCGAACAGGCTGACCTGGCCGACCAGGCCGAAGTCGGGGGTGGCGACGGGGTTGCCGGGCCACTTCGGGACGGTCAGGCCCCAGGACGGCACGTGCGCGACCAGGTTCACGATCACGGCCAGCACCGTCATCGCGATGATCGAGATCAGGATGGCGCCCGGCACCTTGCGCACCAGCAGGGCGAGGGTGAGCAGCACGCCGAGGACGAAGACCAGGACCGGCCAGCCGTTGAGGTGGCCGTCGGCGCCGAGCTGGAGCGGGACGGTGGTGTGCGCCTCGTTCGGGATGCGGGAGACGAAGCCGGAGTCGACGAGGCCGATCAGCATGATGAACAGGCCGATGCCGATGGCGATGCCCTTGCGCAGCCCGAACGGCACGGCCGCCATCACGCGCTCGCGCAGCCCGCTCGCGACCAGCAGCATCACGACGAAGCCGGCCAGGACGACCATGCCCATGGCGTCGGGCCAGGACATCCGCGGGGCGAGCTGGAGGGCGACGACGGTGTTGACGCCGAGACCGGCGGCGAGCGCGATCGGGACGTTGCCGATGACGCCCATGAGCAGCGTGGTGAACGCTGCGGTCAGGGCGGTCGCCGTGACCAGCTGGCCGTGGTCCAGGTGGTGGCCGTACATGTCCGTCGCGCTGCCCAGGATGATCGGGTTCAGCACGATGATGTAGGCCATCGCGAAGAAGGTGGCGAAGCCGCCGCGCACCTCCCGGGCCAGGGAACTGCCCCGCTCGGAGATCTTGAAGTAGCGGTCGAGAGCGCCGTAGGCGGGCGATGTTCCCGGCTTCTGGGGGGCGGGGACCTTGGCGGTGGCCGGGGTGGACATGCGGATGACCTCGTGGGATGCGGGCAGTACGTGAGTACCGGGCCGGGAAGGGGACCAAACATGGACGAGTCCCGCCGCTTCCCTCACCAGCAGGCTCCCCCCGGCCGCCCTGTTGGTGTTTCCTACGAAGAGAAGTAGCCAGACTCAGACCGTTTCAGTATGAACATATGAAGCGGAAAAGGCTATCTCCGCGCGTAGACCCCTGGTCCGCCCGGGAGCGAGCCCGGCGTGCGGTCCCCTGCGGACGGCCCCCGGCCGGCGCCCCGGACCGCGGGCGGCGGGCCGTAAGCTGAGCCCATGGCGAAGTGGACCCCCAAGCACGAGGCGCCGGAGCCCCTGGAGGGCCCCGTGGTCGCCACCATCACCGGCGGCACGATCGTCTGGTTCGTCCTCTTCCTGGTCCAGATCCCCTTCTACGGCTGGTTCGACGACCGCGGCCACACCTGGTGGCTGTGGACCTGCCTGGCCGGCGGCGGCCTCGGCCTGGTCGGCATCTGGTACGTGCGCAAGCGGGACGCGGCGATCAAGCGCGCGGCGGCGCACCGCGAGGCGGCCCCCGCGGGCCGCCCGGCATCGGCGGAGTAGCGGAGCGGCCCCCGCGGCCCCGTCTGCAACCCCCGCAGCACGCCCGCCTCGTCCCCAGGTCGGATCTTCACCCCGCTCGACGAGTGAAGCCGCACATCCGCACGTACCGTCGGAAGCATGAGCCACACCGACGCCGGCGCGGAACTGGACCCGGTGCACCCCGTACCCGTCCGGCGGGCCGCCACGAGCGGTCTGACCGGCGCCGAGGTCGCCGAACGCGTCGCCCGCGGCGAGGTCAACGACGTACCGGTGCGCAGCAGCCGCTCCCTCGCCGAGATCGTCCGTGCGAACGTCTTCACCCGCTTCAACGCGATCATCGGCGTGCTCTGGCTGGTCACCCTGTTCGTCGCGCCGATCCAGGACAGCCTGTTCGGCTTCGTGATCATCGCCAACACCGGTATCGGCATCATCCAGGAGTGGCGGGCCAAGCAGACCCTGGACTCGCTCGCCGTGATCGGGGAGTCCCGGCCCACCGTCCGCCGCGACGGCACCGCCACCGAGATCAGCACCTCGCAGATCGTCCTCGGCGACGTGATCGAGATCGGACCGGGGGACAAGGTCGTCGTCGACGGCACCTGCGTGGAGGCCGACGGGCTGGAGGTCGACGAGTCCCTGCTCACCGGTGAGGCCGACCCCGTCGTCAAACACCCCGGCGACCAGGTCATGTCCGGCAGCTTCGTCGTCACCGGCGGCGGCGCCTTCCAGGCGGTCAGGGTCGGCCGCGAGGCCTACGCCGCCCAGCTCGCCGAGGAGGCCTCCCGCTTCACCCTCGTCCACTCCGAGCTGCGCACGGGCATCTCCACGATCCTCAAGTACGTCACGTGGATGATGGTGCCGACCGCCGTCGGCCTGGTCGTCAGCCAGCTCGTCGCGAAGAACGACGACCTCAAGGACTCCGTCGCGCGGACCATCGGCGGGATCGTGCCGATGGTCCCGGAGGGGCTGGTGCTGCTCACCTCCGTCGCCTTCGCCATCGGCGTCATCCGGCTGGGCCGCAAGCAGTGCCTGGTGCAGGAGCTGCCCGCCATCGAGGGCCTGGCCCGCGTCGACACCGTGTGCCTGGACAAGACGGGCACGCTCACCGAGGGCGGCATGGACGTCACCGAGCTGCGGATGCTGAACGGCCACGCCGAGCCGTACGTCCGCCAGGTGCTCGGCGCGCTCGGCGAGTCCGACCCTCGGCCCAACGCCTCCCTCCAGGCGATCATCGACGCCTGCCCGGACAGCGAGGAGTGGCGCTGCGTGGAGTCGCTGCCCTTCTCCTCCGCCCGCAAGTACAGCGGCGCCAGCTTCAGCGAGGGCGACGGCGAGTCCAGCACCTGGCTGCTGGGCGCCCCGGACGTGCTGCTGCCCGAGGCCTCCCCCGCCCTCGCCGAGACCGGCCGGCTCAACGAGCAGGGGCTGCGGGTGCTGCTGCTGGCCCGCGCCGGGCGGGAGCTGGACGACCCGGAGGTGGCCGGGGACGTCACGCCCGCCGCGCTCGTCGTCCTGGAGCAGCGGCTGCGGCCCGACGCCGCCGACACCCTGCGCTACTTCGCCGACCAGGACGTCCGCGCCAAGGTCATCTCCGGGGACAACGCGGTCTCGGTGGGCGCGGTGGCCGCCAAGGCCGGGCTCACCGGCGCCGCCGTCGACGCGCGCCGGCTGCCCGCCGAACGCCACGGCCTGGCCGCCCGGGTGGACGAGGCGGCCGTGTTCGGCCGGGTCACCCCGCAGCAGAAACGGGACATGGTCGGCGCCCTCCAGTCGCGCGGGCACACCGTCGCCATGACCGGGGACGGCGTCAACGACGTCCTCGCCCTCAAGGACGCCGACATCGGTGTCGCCATGGGGTCCGGCTCGGAGGCCACCCGGGCGGTCGCCCAGATCGTCCTGCTGGACAACAGCTTCTCCGTGCTGCCCTCGGTGGTCGCCGAGGGCAGGCGGGTCATCGGGAACATCACGCGGGTCGCGACCCTGTTCCTGGTCAAGACGGTCTACTCGGTGCTGCTGGCCGTGCTGGTGGTGTGCTCGCAGGTGGAGTACCCGTTCCTGCCCCGGCACCTGACCCTGCTGTCCACGCTCACCATCGGCGTCCCCGCCTTCTTCCTCGCCCTCGCCCCCAACACGGAACGGGCCCGCCCGCACTTCGTCCGCCGGGTGATGCGCTACGCCGTCCCGGGCGGGATCCTGGCCGCCGTCGCGACCTTCGTGACCTACCTGATCGCCCGCCACCACTACACCGGCCCGAGCGCCCTGGACGCGGAGACCAGCGCGGCCACCCTCACCCTGTTCCTGATCTCCATGTGGGTGCTGGCGATCATCGCCCGCCCCTACACCTGGTGGCGGGTCCTCCTGGTGGCCGCCATGGGCGCGGCGTTCCTCGTCGTGCTGGCCGTGCCCGCGCTCCAGCGGTTCTTCGCCCTGAGACTGGTGGGGACGGCGATGCCCTGGCTGGCGGTGGGCATCGCCGTCGTGGCGGCGGTGGTGCTGGAGTTCCTGTGGAAGTGGGTGGGGCGCCGCTTCCCGGTGTAGCCCCGGGCGGGGGTCAGTCGAACCAGCGGTCGCGGGCCAGTTCCTCCGTGCGGGACGGGTCCTCCAGGAGGGCGGCGACCTCGAAGCGGCGGGGCCACTGGCCCGCGGCCCAGGCGAGGCCGGCCGCGACGCCCTCCAGGGTGGCCGCGTGCAGGACGCCGTCCTGCGTCAGGCGCCAGTCCAGTCCGGTGCCGTCGACGACGAGTTCCTCGTGCTCGACGTAGGTGACGGGCGTACGGGGACCGAGCAGGACGCCCACCGCCTCCGGTACGTCGTGCTCGGTGCCCTCGGAGTCCACCGAGCCGGGGACCGACTCGCTCAGCCGCCGCACCTGGAACAGGTCGGCCAGCGCGCCGGCGAGCGCGGGCCGCACCGGCAGCAGCGGGACGCCCGCCGTGAAGGGCAGCAGGTCCGGGGAGTCGCAGACCACCGCGTCGGCCGCGTCGACGACCTCGACCCGGCCGTCGACGACCGCCCGCACCTCGTCGGGCAGGGTCACCTGCTCCGGGTCGAGCTCGGCCAGCGCGCCGTACAGGGCGTGCAACTGGGCGGCGCTCACCGGGCGTTCGGGGTCGGCGAGGCGGTCGAGGAGTTCGGCGGCGCCGCCCGGCTCGTCCAGCAGGGCGGCGACGGAGGTGCGCACGCCCAGCGCGCGCAGCACCTGTTCGTCGTCGAAGCCGGTGGCGTCGGCCTCGTCGTACAGGCCGCGCAGCAGCGGGTCGGAGCCGGCGGCGCGCAGACCGGCCGGACGGCGTCCGCCGAGCACCGGGTGCCCGCGCAGCCACCAGGCGGTGTAGGGGCGTACGACCTCGTGGGTGCCGTCCGGCAGCAGGATCCGCACCGGCTGGGTGAGCGCGTCGCGCAGCGGCGGCCGGGCGAGCAGGGACAGGGCCCGCGGCCACTGGTCGTCGTCGACGAGGTCCAGGTCGCGCACGGCGACGAGTTCGGTGGCGACCGGCGGGACCGGGGAGCCGGGGAAGCGGTCGA
The DNA here is from genome assembly GCF_040703815.1 of Streptomyces sp. NPDC006743. Classification (NCBI taxonomy): domain Bacteria; kingdom Bacillati; phylum Actinomycetota; class Actinomycetes; order Kitasatosporales; family Streptomycetaceae; genus Streptomyces; species Streptomyces sp. NPDC006743. The sequence continues at coordinate 156,584 of NZ_JBEYJA010000004.1, forward strand.
GGACGTCCTCGCACCACACGTCGACCGCGTCGAGCAGGCCGGGGTCGTCGGGCTCGGGGAAGTCCCCCTCGCGGGGCTCCAGTTCGTCCGGGTCGAGGACGACGTCGGTGGCGCGGACCAGCGCGAAGTCCACGAGCACCCCGCAGGCCGCCAGCGGCTCCTCGCCCCACCTGGCGGCCAGTTCGGCGTCCACGGCGGGCAGTTCGCCCTCGCGCATCACCTCGGCGAACGGGCCGCCGGGGAAGACCAGTTCGCCGGCCGGGGCGAGTTCGCCGTCCTCGTCGGGCAGGGCGAGCGCGCCCAGCCACGGCTCGTCGCCCGGTTCCAGCCGGGCGTCGCGGACCAGGGCGAGGACGGTGTCGGCGAGTTCCTCGGCGTCCGGGGTGTCCTCGTCCCACGCGCCGGCGTCCTCGTCGAGGGAGGCGGCGACCGCGGCCCGCACCTGCGGGGTGGTGAGCACCGCGCGCGGCGTGGCGGGCAGCGCGCCCAGCTTCTCCAGGATCGGGTGGGCGGCGTCCGGGTGGGCGACCTTCAGGCCGAGGCGGGCCAGCACGTCCGGGTCGGCGGGGGCGCCGGCGTCCGGGGCGGGCAGCAGCACCTGCCGGGGCCCGATCGTCGTACGGCCGTCCGCCAGGGGCACGGGCAGCCCGGAGAGCCGGTCCGGGTCGACGCCGGCCAGGCTGTCGTACAGCCGCCGCCACCACCGCGGTTCCTTCTCCAGACCGGCCAGCCGGTCCATGGCGTCGGTCAGCGGCACCCGGGCCACGCCCAGGGTGCGCAGCTCCGCGCGCCGTTCGAGCCCGGCGGGCAGCAGGGTGGGCAGCACCTCGGCGAGCACCCGCACGGTCTCGGCGCCCGCGCCCTCCACCACCTCGGCGTCGCGGGGCCGCAGCGAGACGGGCAGGCCGTCCGCGTCCTGCTCGTGGTCCGGCTCGGCGGCGGGCGGCAGGAAGGGGGTGCGCGGCAGGCGTTCCAGGATCGCCTGGCGCAGCGTGCCGTCCAGTTCACCCTTGCCGAGCGGCCCGGGCACCAGGGCGATGAGGGCCTCGGTCACCGGCCGCCAGTCGGCGAGGAGCCCGGCGTAGGCGTCGGCGGCGCGCTGCGCGAGGAAGTCGGTGAGCGGTCCGGGCGCGGTGTGCCGGCGGGTGGTGTCCAGCGGGAACGACGCGATGAGCAGGGCGGGCACGCCGAGCGGTTCGTCGCTCGGCGTGGGCGCGTGCACCACCGGGCTGGTGTGCGGGGCGAGCGGAGCGCCGTCGGCGTCGACGGGGACGGCCCAGGTGAGGGACCAGTGAGGCCGCAGCCGCTCCTCCACCGGCCGGTCGGCCAGGAGTTCGGGGGTCAGCGGCCCGTGCGCGGCGGCCGTACGCCACCGCGTGGTGCCCCGCGCGCTGTCCTCGACGACGGTCAGCGCGCCCTCCGCGCGGCGGCGCAGGGTGCGCGCGGCGGCGTCACCGATCTCGACGACGACCTCCTCCAGGCCGGGCAGGGCGAGGAGCAGGGCGTCGTCGACGGCGTGCAGCAGCCGTTCGGCGAGGCCGGCGGCGGCCGTGTCGCGCAGCGGCAGGATGACGACCGTGTCGTAGGGATCGGGCGCGGTGCCCTCGGCGGCGAACGGGAGCCGCAGCAGCGGCACATGGCCGTCCCGGCGGCGGATCTCGTCGCCGAGGCCGGGGCTGTGCCGGGCGGTCTCCTCGGCCAGGCCGCGGGCCTCGGCCAGCGACCAGCGCACCCCGCCGTGCCGGCCGACGACGGCGGGCTCGTCGGTGACGGCGAGCACGGCGGCGAAGCCGACGCCGAAGCGGCCGACGGAGGGCAGGTCCGAGGCCGCGGTGTCCCGCTTGGCGGAGGCGCGCAGCGTGGACAGCGACTCCACGCCGGACGCGTCCAGCGGGGCGCCGGTGTTGGCGGCGACGAGGACGCCGTCGCGCAGGGTCAGGCGCAGCCGGCCGGGCACGCCCGCGCGGGCGGCGGCATCGGCGGCGTTCTGCGCCAGCTCGACGACCAGCCGGTCCCGGTAGCCGCCGAGGACCAGGTCCTCCTCGGCGTTGGCGTCCTCACGGAACCTGGCCGGGCTGGTCGCCCACGCGTCCAGCACACCGCGCCGCAGACGCGCGGTCCCGAACGGGTCTCCCCCGGCGGAGGGCTGCACCAACATGCTCACGTTCATTCTCCTCATGAGGGTGCCCAGACGGTACCGCGCGGCGGAGGGCGCCACCGGGCCCGGCGCATCCCGCGCCGGGCAGCGGGGGAACGCCGCGGCCCGGGAAGCCGCCGGGGCGCGCGACGTGACGTCCGGTGGCCGGGAAGTTGCCTAGGAGTGCCCCAGTTCGGCGGTCTCGTCGTCGGCGACGGGCACCGAGCCCGAGTCACGCGCCGGGCGCAGCGGGAACGGGTCGACGCGGGTCTCGTCGACCACCGGCGGGGCCGGCTGCGGGGGCTTGGGCATGACGGCCGCCTCGGAGTGGCCGCCGCACCCGTACGCCAGGGAGACGACCCGCCCGTCGGCCGGGGAGAACTCGTTGGCGCAGACACCGAACGCCTGGCCCAGCGAGCCGCCGATCGGCGTCAGGAAACCGCAGCTCACACAGGACGCCGGGGCGGCCTGGGCCATCGGGGTCCTGGCGCCGTACGCCTCTTCCCAGCGGTCGGCGGCGGCATGCAGGCCGTAGCGGGACAGGACCCGGGCACGGCGCATGCCCAGTTCCTCGGCGACCGCGGCGATCGAGCCGCGGGAGGGGGCCGTGGGCAGGTTGCGCGGGGGGCCCGCGGTGACGTCGGCGTCCTCGGCCTCCGCCAGTTCCGCCATCTCCTCGGAGACCGCGGAATTCGGCGCGGGCTCGTCCTCCCCGGAGAAACCGGGCTCCAGCCGCAGGTCCTCGGCATCGGTGGGCAGCAGGTCGCCGGGGCCCATGTCGCCGGGGCGCAGCCGCTCGCTCCAGGGCACCCACTCGGGGGCGAGCAGGGCGTCGGGGCCGGGCAGCAGGACGGCCTCGTCCAGGGTGACGATCTTGGCGCGGGAGGCGCGGACCACGGTCACCGCCCAGCGCCAGCCGCGGTAGCCGGGCTCCTTGCACTCGAAGAAGTGCGTGACGACGCGGTCGCCCTCGGACACCAGGCCGGAGTGCTCGCCGACGACGCCGGGGGCCGCCGCCTCCTCGGCTGCGGCCCGGGCGAGGTCGACCGCCTCGGCGCACAGGCGGTCGGGGGTGCGGCTTCGCGTGGTCGCTGCGCTCACAGGTATCGCTTCTCTCCTACGCCGTCTCTCGGGTGCGCCGGCCTGAAGGCGGCGGGGCGGACGGAGCGGACCCTGGACCGCGTCGACGTCCGCGCCCGATCGCGCTCGGGCGCACCTACGTCATCCATTCTGCGGTATGCACGTAAGGCGCGCGGCCGAGAACGTTCGCCACGGCGCGCTACGCACGCTACCTTCTCGCCGCCGCTGGGCCTACACCGACGGTGGGTTCAACCCCGCGCGGCGGGGTCCGGAGGAGGGGCCGGCGGCGATCCGGGGGCGGAACGGAGGGCTCCGGGGCCGGTCCGGACAGGCCGGGGGAGGACGCGGGAGGCCGCGGCGGGGGCGGGCAGGCCGGGGACGGGGCGGGGCTGAGGCCGGGCCGGGCAGGCCGGGGGGTGCTGGGCCGGTCCGGACAGGCCGGGGTGGCACTGGGGGGCGGGGGCCGGACCCGCCGGGGGACGCGCCGTGCACCGGCCCGGTGGGCCAGAGGACGGCACAGGGCCGCCCGGGGCGGCCGGGGCGGGACTGGACGGGACTGAGCGCGGCTGGGGACGCCTGGGATCTGGGGATCCGTCGGGCACCGGCCCGGTGGTCAGGAGCGGGCGGGGAGGACCGGGACCGCCCGAGGCTGGCCGGCTCGGAGCCGGTCGGGGCGGGCCGCGCCCCGCGCAGGGTCCGCCGGGGATCGGCGTCGCACCAGGCGGCGTCGCACCGGACGAGGCTGATCCGGGGCGGAGGCGGGCCGGACAGGGCCGGGCCGGGAACGGGTCCGCGATCCGGGCCGGGGCCGGAACCGGAACCGGCGCCGGAGTCGAACCCCAGGGGCGCCAGGGCCGGACTCCCAGGGGCGCCGGCGCCGAACCGTGAGCGGTGTGGGGGCGGGCGAGGGTGTGTGGGGGCTCATAGGGGGCGTGGGGCGGGGTGGGGCTGTTGGGGGCCGTCCGTCGTCGATCCGGGCCGTAATGGCGCTAGCCGCGGTCGTATCGGGGCACTATGACGGGGTGGCAGCCGCGAGGACGCCCCCGGAGACCGCAGGGCTCGGTGAGCCCGAGGGGTTGGCGGAGGGCAACAGCCGGGGCAGCGGTTCGGGCCGGTTCGGCGGGTCCGTCCGCGCGGTGGGCCGTGCCCTGCGCCTGCCGTTCACCGGCACGGTCCGCGGCATCCGCCGCGCCACGCACGCGCACGGCGCCGGCGAGTCCGGGCTCGGCAAGCTGATCGAGCTGCACGCGGTGAACGGCGCCGGCGACGTCATGATCACCGTGGCGCTCGCCTCCACGGTCTTCTTCTCGGTCCCCACCGACGAGGCGCGCGGCCGGGTCGCGCTCTACCTGGCCATCACCATGGCACCGTTCACCGTCCTCGCGCCGGTCATCGGCCCCCTGCTGGACCGGCTGCCGCACGGGCGGCGCGCCGCGATGGCCGCAGCGATGCTGGCCCGCGCGCTGCTCGCGCTGATCATCGCGGGCGCCGCGGCCGGCGGCGGTCTGGAGCTGTATCCCGCGGCCCTCGGCGTGCTGGTCGCCTCGAAGGCGTACGGCGTGGTCAGGAGTGCCGTGGTGCCGCGGCTGCTGCCGCCGTCGTTCTCCCTGGTCAAGGCGAACTCACGGGTGACGCTGGGCGGGCTGCTCGCCACCGGCGTGGCCGCGCCCATCGGGGCGGGGCTGCACCTGGTCGGGCCGCGCTGGCCGCTGTACGGCGCCTTTGTGATCTTCGTCGCGGGAACGTTCCTCTCCTTCTCGCTGCCCCGCAAGGTCGACTCGGCCAAGGGCGAGGACCGGGCGCGGCTCGCGGCCGACGCCGCCCGGCCGCACGGGCCGCGCCGCCGGGCGGCCAAGCGCCCCGGCCTGCGCAGCGTCGGCACGGCCGTCACCCACGCCCTGGCCGCGAACGCGGCGCTGCGCTGCCTGTCCGGCTTCCTGATCTTCTTCCTCGCCTTCCTGCTGCGCGAGCACCCGCTGGCCGGCGCGAGCGCGGCGGTGTCGCTGGGGATGGTGGGCGTCGCCGCGGGCACGGGCAACGCGCTCGGCACCGCGGTCGGCGCGTGGCTGCGCTCGCGCGCCCCGGAGCTGATCGTCGTGACGGTCGTGGCGATCGTGCTCGGGGTGGCCGTCACCGCGGCCGTGTTCTTCGGCGCGTTCCTGGTGGCGTGCCTGGCCGCGTTCGCCGGGTTCGGGCAGGCGCTGGGCAAGCTGTCGCTGGACGCGCTGATCCAGCGGGACGTGCCGGAGGTGGTGCGCACCTCCGCGTTCGCCCGCTCCGAGACGCTGCTGCAGATGGCCTGGGTGCTGGGCGGCGCGATCGGCATCGTCCTGCCGCTCAACGGCGTACTGGGCCTGTCGGTGGGCGCGGCGATCGTCGCGGCCGGCTGGCTCCCCACGGCACGCGGGCTGCTCGCCTCCGCCCGCCGCGGCGCGGACACCGGCCGTCCCCGGGCGGCCTGACCCCGTCGGGGGCGGCTCCAGAGGGGCCGGGCCCTGCCTGCCGGGCCGGTCGGGCGGCACGCCGTACCCCCGCGTGGCCACAGGGCTGGACGCGCCCGATAGCCTTCGGCCATGACCTCGCTGCAATCCGCTGTGCGACGCCGCCGCGCCGTCGCCGCCGCCGTTTCCGCCGGACTGCTTCTCCTGACGGCCTGCGACAAGCCGACGCCGATGGCCACGATCACCGTCGGCGACGACTCGGTGCACTCGGAGGCCACCTGCTACAACGACGGCAAGGCGATCAAGACCGCCGACCTGCCCAAGTGCCTGAAGTCGGACAAGACGATCAAGGTCGACCCCGACGAGACCGTCCGCTTCGGCGTCGACCCGGACATCGCGGACAAGGGCTGGTCCGTCCTGATGAACGGTCAGCCGCTGACCGACACCAGCAAGAAGACGTACACCACCATTCCGGGCAGCGTGTTCTTCAACCCCCAGTACGGCGCCAGCGGGAACTCCACCTGGATCGCCGTCAAGGAGGGCAACGACAAGGACGTGACGGGCGTGTGGTCCTTCAAGCTGCAGAAGGACTCCTGACACGTCCTCCGTACGCGTACTCGTCGCCACCGCCGTCCCGGCCGAACGGGACGCGGTGGCACGGGCGTTCACGGAACCGGTGCGTGAACTGCCGCTGCCCGCGACGACCGTGCACCGCTTCGGCGGGTACGACCTGATCGCCGCCGGGGTCGGCCCGGCCCTCGCCGCCGCCTCCACCGCGACCGCCCTCACGGCCGCCGCGCTCGGCGGGACCCCCTACGACCTGGTCGTCTCCGCGGGCATCGCGGGCGGCTTCACGCCCGGCCGGGAGCCGGGCGCGGCCCCCCGGACGGCCACCGCCGCGCCCACCGGAACGGACCGCGGCACGGACGGCGGCGCGCCGTCCGCCGCGGCTGCCGGCGCGCCCGTCGGGTCGCTCGTCCTCGCCGACGAGATCACCGCCGCCGACCTGGGCGCCGAGACCGGTGACGGGTTCCTGCCGGTGACCGACCTCGGCTTCGGCACCGTCACCCACCGTCCCCCCGGATCACTCGTACGGGCAGCCGCCGCCGCGACGGGCGCGGCCACGGGCACCGTGCTGACCGTCTCGACGGTGACCGGCACCGCCGCCCGTGCCGACGCCCTGCGCGCCCGCCACCCCCGCGCCCTCGCCGAGGCCATGGAGGGGTTCGGCGTCGCCGAGGCGGCCGGCGCCCACGGCGTCCCCGTACTGGAGCTGCGCGCGGTCTCCAACCCGGTCGGACCGCGCGACCGCGCCGCCTGGCGCATCGGCGACGCGCTCGCGGCCCTGACCGAGGGCTTCGGGAAGCTCGTCCCCGTACTGGAGAGGTGGAAGCCACATGAGCCCGCAGAATCCTGAGCAGTTGCAGATCGCCTACTCGCCCTGCCCCAACGACACCTTCGTCTTCGACGCCCTCGCCCACGGCCGCGTCCCCGACGCGCCCGCCCTCGACGTCACCTTCGCCGACATCGACCTCACCAACGGCATGGCCGAGCGCGGCGAGCTGGACGTGCTGAAGGTGTCGTACGCGGTGCTGCCGTACGTGCTGGGCGAGTACGCGCTGCTGCCGTGCGGCGGCGCGCTCGGCCGGGGCTGCGGGCCGCTGGTGCTGACCCGCGAGCCGGAGGCCGGCCTCCAGGGCCGCACGGTCGCGGTGCCCAGCGAGAAGTCGACGGCGTACCTGCTGTTCCGGCTGTGGGCGGCGGACACCGTGCCCGGCGGGGTGGGCGAGATCGTCGTGATGCCGTTCCACGAGATCATGCCGGCCGTGCGGGACGGGAAGGTCGACGCCGGCCTGGTGATCCACGAGGCGCGCTTCACGTACCAGAACTACGGTCTGCACAAGCTCGCCGACATGGGCGAGCACTGGGAGGCCACCACCGGGCTGCCCATCCCGCTCGGCGCGATCATCGCCAAGCGGTCGCTGGGCGCGGACACGCTGAACCGGCTGGCCGAGTCGGTCCGCGCCTCGGTGCGCGCCGCCTGGGACGACCCCGAGGCGTCACGGCCGTACGTCATGGCGCACGCCCAGGAGATGGACCCGGCCGTCGCCGACCAGCACATCGGGCTGTACGTCAACGAGTTCACCGCCGACCTGGGCGAGGACGGCTACGCGGCGATCCGCGGGCTGCTCACCCGTGCGGCGGCCGAGGGACTCGTACCGCCCCTCGGCCCGGACGCGCTGTCCTTCCCGTGACCGGCTCCGACGGCGGCACCGGCACCGCGGCCGGAGCCGTGACCCGGGCCTTCCGGCCGGGTCACACGTCCAGCTGGTCGGCGACCGCGCGCAGCAGCCCGGCGACCTTCTTGCCGGAGGCCTTCTCGGGGTAGCGCCCGCGCTCCAGGGTCTGGCCGACGCTCTCCAGGAGCGTGGTCAGGTCCTGGACGATCGAGAGCAGTTCGTCCGGCTTCTTGCGCTGCGCCGCCGCGACCGAGGGGGCCGGTTCGAGGAGCGTCACGGTCAGGGCCTGATCGCCGCGCTGACCGGCGACCACTCCGAACTCCACCCGCTGTCCCGGCTTGAGCGTGTCTACTCCGGCGGGAAGGACCGAGGAATGGACGAAGACGTCACCGCCGTCGTCGCGGGAGAGGAAGCCGAAGCCCTTCTCGCTGTTGAACCACTTGACCTTGCCAGTCGGCAAAGCACACACTCCCTCGATCGGTCCCGGACGCCGTTGAACTGCCGACGAACCACCTTACCGGGGCTCTCCCCACCCGATCACGCCCTTAACCACGCCCCGTAACGGGTCCGGGAGCCCGCGCGCCCCGGGTGGCGCAAAAGAGGCGCACGGCCGCGCGGACCGCTCGCGGCACCGAGTCCGCTCCGCCTGCCCGGTGACGCCGGCGACCGCCCGCGGACGTCACCGGGCCGCCGCCCGGGACCCGGCCCCGGCCCGCCCGGGGCGCGGGGAACTACCCTGGGCGGGTGCGTGACAAGACCCCAGCGAATCCCGCCCCCGGTGACCGGCTGATCCGGGCCGGTGCCCTCGTCTTCTTCCTCGGCGCGCTCTGCACCATGGTGACGGTGGCGCCGTTGTTCTTCGGGGCGAAGCCCTTCCCGACCTACATGTTCGGGCTGAGCATGCTCATGGCCGTCGGCTTCCTGATCGCCGCCGGCGGCGTGTTCCAGTCGATCGCCGCGGGCCGCCGGCAGGCTCGCGGCGACGCCGGGTAGGCGGGGCGGCCTGGGCCGCCGGTCGCGTGGCTAGGCCGAAAAACGCGGGCCGGACCGCGCGCCGGCCTCTTCACCGGATCCCGCGCCCGCCTCTTCAGCGGCCCCTTCGCCGGGCCGCGCGTACTCCGAGAGCCAGGCCGGGAACGCGGTCAGGTCGGTGAGGACGACGTCCGCGCCGGCCGAGCGCAGTTCCTCCGCGTCGCACGGCCCGGTGGCCACCGCCACCGACAGGGCGCCGGCCGCGCGGGCGCCGCGTACGTCGCCCACGTGGTCGCCGACGTACACCCGGGCGCCGTACTCGCGCAGTGCCTGCGCCTTCTGCTCGGCCCACAGGCCGCCGATCACCGCGTCCGGCTCGATGCCCAGGTGCTCCAGGTGCAGCTTGGCGTTCGGCTCGTACTTGGCGGTCACGACGATCGCCCGTCCCCCGGCCCGCCGCACGGCCGCGACCGCCTCCCGCGCGCCCGGCATCGCGAGCGTGGGCGTGACGGCGGTCGCCGGGTAGATCTCCCGGTACAGGTCCGCCACGGCCGGCACCCGCTCGGCCGGGAACCAGTTGACCAGCTCGTCCTCCAGCGGCGGCCCGAGCCGCGTGACCACCAGGTCGGCGTCGACGGGCGTCCCGGTCCGCGCGGACAGCGCCACGTAGCAGGCGTGGATGCCGGGGCGCGAGTCGATGAGGGTCATGTCGAGGTCGAACCCGACGGTCGGCGGACGCGAGGTGGTGTGGGCCATGGGGGCCATTGTGCCCAGGGGGCCGGGCGGGCGTGCGGGCGGCCCGGATCCCGGACGCCCGCGGGGCGGCTACCGCCGGCGCTGGGAGCGCCAGAGCAGGAACAGGGCCGACAGCACGGCCGCCGCCCGGACCACCCACGGCCAGGTGTGGGCGACCGCGTCGTTCATCTGGCCCTGGGCGATGGGGGTGCCCCAGCGGCCGTCCTGGCGGCCCCACAGCCACAGGAGCCCCGCGGCCAGGGCCAGTGCGGGCATGCCCATGACGGCCCACTTGGACTCGGTGGGGGTCAGCCGCCGGGATCCGTACGCGATGACCCAGCCGAACAGCAGCGCGAACGGGTTGCCGGTCACCGCACCGCCCACCAGCAGCGCGGCGGCGAGCAGGAGCAGCGGGTTGCTCCACCGCCCGGCGGGGGCCGCCTGCCTGCCCGCGCGCCGGGGCAGCAGGGGGAAGCGGCGTCGGGGGGCGGATTCCGGTGCGGCCGCCGCGTCCTGCCCCGGAACCGCCGCGGGCGCGGGCTGCTCCGCCGCGGGCTCCTTGGTCGGCGGGGCCTTGAGCAGGTCGGGGATCTCCACCCCTCCGACGAAACCGGCCGGGACGTCGTCCCCGAGCCCGAACGGGCTGCCCTGCGCGCGCCACCAGCCGTCGCGGGGCAGCGCGGCGGCCAGGTCGTCGGCGGTCGCCAGGTGCGGCGGGACGGCGCCGCCGGCCGGCGGTGCGGGGTCCGCCTCCGGGCGGGCCGGACGCGGCCTGGGCACGACCCGGCGCAGTCCCCTCGGCCTCTCCCGCCGCGGTTCCGGATCCGCGGCGGGCCCCGCTTCCTGCCCCGTACGGGCGGGTCCGCCGGGGGCGGGGGCCGGCTCGCGCTGCACGGGCACGGCGGGGCCCTGGGGCCATGCGGTGCCGGTGCCGCCGGTGCCGGGGGCACCCGGGGTGGCGCCCGGACCGGCGGTGCCGCCCGCCGCCGCGACGATGTCGTCGGGGCTGCCCAGACGGTCCAGGATGCGGCGGACGGCGGCCGGACTGTCGACGGCCGCCTTCGCCCGGCACCGGTCGATCTCGTCGCGCAGCTCCGACACGAGCCGCATCCGGGTGGCCGAGGACAGCTGGCGCTGCTGCGCGACGTCCCCGACGCGGCTCAGATACTCGTAGACGACCTGGTCGCTCTCGATCCCCACGAACCCCTCCGGGGCGGCTGGCCGATGACCCCGTGGCACGACGGTACCGCGTGCGCGGCGCCCACCGTAGCCACCGGTGACCGTGGCGACGGCGGCCGCCCCACCACCCGCACGGCCGGGACCCGGCCACCACCGGCACACCGGGAACAACCCCCGCTCGGCACACCCGGGAACAGCCTCCGCCCGGCAGACCCGAGAACCACCACCGCCCGGCAGACCCGGGGTCCGACAACCGTGGGACAGCCAGGAGCCGGTCGCCGCCCGGACACCCGGCCGCCGCCACCTCGCAAGGACAGCCGGGGACCCGCCACCGTGCACGCCCGCACGCCCGGAGCCCACCGCGTGCATGCCCGCACCTCCCGGGAACCGCGCCTGCACCCGGCGGTCCGCCACCGCCCGGACGGCCGGGAGCCCGCCCTCGCGTGCACATCCGGACGCCCGGAACCCACCGCCGCGCCCGCCCGGCCACCCGCCATCGCCCGACTGCCCACCACCGCCCAGCCGCCCACACGCGGGCTGCCCGCCGCCACCCGCTCCCGTGGCGCCCATCACCCGTCTCACCGCCCGCACCCCCGGGAGCCTGCCCCGCCCGCTCGCACGGGGCCCCGTGCCGGCCCCGCCGCCCGCGCGCCCGGGTGCCGTCGCCGCCCCGTCGCCGCCGCGCGCCTGCCGGGCTGCCGTGGGCACCCGCTACCGTGGGTCGGATGAGCAGCGATGAGAAACCGGCGGCAGCCCCCCGCTCGCTCGCGGAGGCGCTCCGGGCGCGGGACGACGCCTCCCTGACCGCGCTGCTGCGCAGCCGCCCGGACCTCATCACGCCGGTCCCCGCCGACCTCACCCAGCTCGCCACCCGCGCCGGCACCCGCGCCTCGGTGGTGCGGGCCCTGGAGCGGCTGGACCGGTTCGCCCTGCAGACGGCGGAGGCGCTGGCCGTGGCGGGCGACCCGGCGACGTACGGGGAACTGCTCGGCCTGATGGCCGGGGACGAAGGGGACGCCGCCGTCGCCGCCGCGCTGCCCCGCGCGCTCGGCACGCTGCGCGAGCAGGCCCTGGTCTGGGGCGGTGACGACCGGCTGCGCCTGGTGCGCACCGCCCGGGAACTGCTGGCCCCTTCCGCGCAGCACCCCTCCCCCACCGGGCTCGGGCCGACGGTGCAGGAGGCCACGGCGGGCATGTCGCCGGGCCGCATCCAGGAGATCGTGACCGCCGCCGGGCTGCCCTCCACCCACGACTCCGTCTCCGCGGTCGCCGCGCTCACCGCGCTGTTCACCGACCGGAAGCGGATGGCCGCGCTGCTGGCAACGGTGCCGGACGACTCCCTCGACGTCCTCGACCGCCTCGTGTGGGGACCGCCGTACGGGCAGGTCACCGCCGATCCCGCGCCCCGGCTGCGGCTGCTGATGGACCGCGGGCTGCTGCTGCCCACGGCGCCCGGCACGGTCGTGCTGCCCCGCGAGGTGGCGCTGCACCTGCGCGCGGGCCGGGCGCACCGCACGCCCGAGCCGGTGCCACCCGCCGTGACCGCGGCGGCCACGCACCGCCCGCAGATCGTGGACGCGACGGCGGCCGGACAGGCGTACACGGCGCTGGCCACCGTCGAGGAACTGCTGAAGGACTGGGACGAGGGCGGTCCGAACGTGCTGCGCGCGGGCGGCCTGAGCGTGCGCGACCTCAAGCGCACCGCCGTCGCCCTGGACGTGTCCGAGCCGGTCGCCGCGTTCTGGCTCGAACTCGCCTACGCGGCCGGGCTGCTGGCCTCCGACGGCGACGTCGAGGAGCGGTACGCGGCGACCCCCGCCCACGACGAGTGGCTGGAGCGGCCCCCGGCCGACCGCTGGGCGCACCTCGCCGGGGCGTGGCTGTCGGCGACGCGGACGGCGGGTGTGGTGGGCGGACGGGACGCGAAGGACCGCACGCTGTCCGCGCTCGGCCCGGGTCTGGACCGCTCGGCCGCCCCGGAGGTGCGGCGCCGCGTGCTGTCCCTGCTGGCCGCCCTGCCCGAGGGCACCGCCCCGGACCCCGAGTCGGTCCTCGCCCGGCTGCGCTGGGAGCGTCCGCTGCGCGGGCCGCAGCGCGACCACGACCACGACCTGCGGGAGCGCCTCGCCCGGTGGACGCTGTCCGAGGCCGAGCTGCTGGGCATCACCGGCCGGGGCGCGCTGTCCGCGCACGGCAGGGCGCTGCTCGGGGCACCGCCCGCGGCGGCCCCGGCACGGGCGGCCGAGCCCACCGGGCCGGGCGACAAACTGCCCGTCCACCACCACCGGGCCGATACCGCCGCCGCCCCGGGCTCCGTCCCGTCCGTCGCCCCCGCCCCCGCCCCCGCCGTCGCGTCCGCCGCCGAGCGGGCGGCCTCCGCGGCCGCCGCCGCACGCCTGCTCGCGCCGCTGCTGCCCGAGCCGCTGGACCACGTCCTGCTCCAGGCCGACCTGACGGCGGTGGCGCCCGGCCCGCTGCGACGGCCGCTGGCCGATGTGCTGGGCGTGCTCGCGAACGTGGAGTCCAAGGGCGGCGCGACGGTCTACCGGTTCACCCCGGCCTCGGTGCGGCGCGCCCTGGACGCCGGCCGCACCGCCGCCGACCTGCACGCCTTCCTCGCCCAGCACTCCCGTACCCCGGTCCCGCAGCCGCTCGCGTACCTGATCGACGACGTGGCCCGGCGCCACGGGCACCTGCGGGTGGGGGCCGCGTCCGCCTACGTGCGCTGCGACGACGACGCGCTGCTGAACGAGATCCTCGCCGACAAGCGCTCGGCCGGACTGCGCCTGCGCCGGCTCGCCCCGACCGTGCTGGCCACGCCCGCCGACCCGGCCGCCCTCCTGGAGGGCCTGCGCGCGATGGGGTACGCCCCGGCGGCGGAGTCCGCCGAGGGTGACGTCCTGATCGCCCGGGCCGATTCCCACCGCACCCCGCCGCGCACCGCCCCCGAACCGGTCCCGGACGGCCCGCCCGTCCCGGACGCCACGCTGCTGTCGGCGGCCGTGCGCGCGATCCGGGCGGGCGACCTGGCCTCCACCGCGCCGCGCAAGGCGACCGCGTCGGCCGCGGCCGACGGCGATCTGCCCCGCACCAGCTCCGCCGAGACGCTGGCCACCATGCAGGCCGCCGTCCTCACCGGCGAGGCCCTGTGGATCGGCTACGTCAACGCCGAGGGCACCGCCGGCCAGCACGTCATCGCCCCCATCCGGGTCGAGGGCGGCTTCGTGACGGCGTACGACCACACGGCGGACGAGGTGCGCACCTACCCCCTGCACCGGATCACCGGGGTGGCCGAGCTGGAGCCGGACGCCGGCTGAGGGACGCCAGGACATGCCGCGGCGCCGGCGCGGTGACACCCGTGGCCCGCCCGGAGGCCGCCCCTCGCTCCGGCCGGGGCCCGGCTGCGGTCCGGCCCGACGCTGCGGCTGCGGCCGGCCGGCCCCGCGGGCGTGTCCGCCCGCCGGATACCGGCCGCGATCCGCCCGGGATCCATCCGCCGCTCCCGGCCGGCCCCGCGGGCGTGTCCGCCTGCCGGATACCGGCTGCGGTCCGGTCCTTCCTCCGGCCGCCCGCCCGTCGTGAGGGGCCCGGCCCGTGCGGCCGGTGGTGCACACTGGAGTTTTGGCCGAGCCGTCCGGCCGCGTCAGCGAAAGGGTGCCGCGCGTGAATGGTCCGTTGATCGTCCAGTCCGACAAGACCCTGCTCCTGGAGGTCGACCACGAGCAGGCCGACGACTGCCGCCGCGCCATCGCCCCCTTCGCCGAGCTGGAACGGGCGCCCGAGCACATCCACACCTACCGGGTGACCCCGCTGGGCCTGTGGAACGCGCGGGCGGCCGGCCACGACGCCGAGCAGGTCGTGGACGCCCTCGTGCAGTACAGCCGCTATCCGGTGCCGCACGCGCTGCTCGTCGACATCGCCGAGACGATGGACCGGTACGGACGGCTCACCCTCAGCAAGCACCCCGCGCACGGCCTGGTGCTGACGACGACGGACCGGCCGGTGCTGGAGGAGGTCCTGAAGTCCAAGCGGATCGCCCCGCTGGTCGGGACCCGCATCGACGCGGACACCGTGGCCGTGCACCCCTCCGAGCGCGGGCAGATCAAGCAGACGCTGCTGAAGCTGGGCTGGCCGGCGGAGGACCTGGCCGGGTACGTCGACGGCGAGGCGCACCCGATCGAGCTGGCCGAGGACGGCTGGGCGCTGCGGCCCTACCAGAAGCAGGCCGTGGAGAACTTCTGGCACGGCGGCAGCGGTGTGGTCGTCCTGCCCTGCGGGGCCGGCAAGACCCTGGTCGGCGCGGGCTCGATGGCGCAGGCCAAGTCCACCACGCTGATCCTCGTCACCAACACCGTCTCCGCCCGGCAGTGGAAGCACGAACTGGTGAAGCGGACCTCGCTGACCGAGGACGAGATCGGCGAGTACAGCGGGACCCGCAAGGAGATCCGGCCGGTCACCATCGCCACCTACCAGGTCCTCACCACCCGGCGGAAGGGTGTCTACCCGCACCTGGAGCTGTTCGACTCCCGGGACTGGGGGCTGATCGTCTACGACGAGGTGCACCTGCTGCCCGCGCCGGTCTTCAAGTTCACCGCCGATCTCCAGGCCCGGCGGCGGCTCGGGCTGACCGCGACGCTGGTGCGCGAGGACGGCCGCGAGTCCGACGTGTTCTCCCTGATCGGCCCGAAGCGGTTCGACGCGCCCTGGAAGGAGATCGAGGCGCAGGGCTACATCGCGCCCGCCGACTGCGTCGAGGTCCGGGTGAACCTGACCGACTCCGAGCGGCTCGCCTACGCCACCGCGGAGACCGAGGAGAAGTACCGCTTCTGTGCCACCACCGCGACCAAGCGGAAGGTCACGGAGGCGATCGTGCGCCGCTTCGCCGGGCAGCAGATCCTGGTGATCGGCCAGTACATCGACCAGCTCGACGAGCTGGGCGAGCACCTGAACGCCCCGGTCATCAAGGGTGAGACGTCCAACGCCCAGCGGGAGAAGCTCTTCGACGCGTTCCGCGAGGGCGAGATCAACGTGCTCGTGGTCTCGAAGGTGGCGAACTTCTCCATCGACCTGCCGGAGGCCACGGTCGCGATCCAGGTCTCGGGCACCTTCGGCTCCCGCCAGGAGGAGGCCCAGCGGCTGGGCCGCGTACTGCGCCCCAAGGCCGACGGGCACCAGGCCCACTTCTACTCGGTGGTCGCCCGCGACACGATCGACCAGGACTTCGCCGCGCACCGCCAGCGCTTCCTGGCCGAACAGGGCTACGCCTACCGGATCATGGACGCGGACGAACTGCTGGCCGGGGAAGCCTGACCGGGGCCGCGCCGTCATCGCCGCGTCCCACACACCCCAGGGCGCTCGCCGCCAGCAGGGCGAGGCCCAGCAGGGCGTAGGGCGCGGCGAGCGGTTCCTGCCACCACGGCAGGCGCAGGTCCAGGTCGCCGGCGTGCGGGACCAGCCACAGGGTGCGGGCGGTGAAGACGACCGCGGTGAGCGCCGCCCAGACCCGGTGACCCTCGGCCAGGAGCACGGCGGTCAGCGGCACGCACCACACCCAGTGGTGGGACCAGCTGATCGGCGAGACCAGCAGCGCGGTGAGGGCGGTCAGCAGGACGCCCCACCGCTCGCCGGGCGCCCGGCGGGCCAGCCAGAGACCGGCGGCGGCGACCGCGAGGTCCGGCAGCAGCCAGGCGAGCCCGGGGCCGGGGTCGCGCAGCACGCGGGCGATCAGACCCTGGAGGGACTGGTTGTCGACGATCCACAGTTTCCCCACTCGGTCGGTCTCGAAGACATGACGGGTCCAGTACGCGACGCTCGCCGCCGGCTCGGCGAGCACGCCCACGGCGACGGTCCCGGCGAAAGCGGCCGCCGCGGTGGCCGCCTCGCGTCCGCGCCCGCGCAGCAGCAGGTAGAGGGCGAAGAGTCCCGGGGTGAGCTTGATGCCGGCCGCGAGACCGATCGCCGCGCCCCTGCCGCGCGCGCCGGTCGGCCGGGTGAGGTCCCACAGCACCAGGCAGGCGAGGGCGAGGTTGATCTGCCCGTACCGGAACGTCTGGAAGACCGGTTCGCACCACAGGGCCAGGGCCGTCGCGGTGCACAGCGTGGCGAGGCCGGCCGGGCGGCCCGCCAGGCGTGCGGACAGGTGGACGAGCCAGGCGAGCAGGAGCGCGTTGCCCGCGAGGAAGGCCGACTTCAGCAGGGGTACGGGCAGCAGCGCGGTCGGCACGAACAGCACTGCCGCGAACGGCGGGTAGGTGGCCGGGAGGTGGCCCTCCGTGACCTCGAAGCCGTACAGGTCACGGCCGTGGAGGACGGCGGCGCCCTCGGCCCGGTACACCAGGGCGTCGGGCATCGGCAGGCGCAGGGCGGCGAACACGGCCCCCAGGGCGAGGAAGGAGACCGCCAGGAGGGCCGGGTGGGCCGCCGCGCGTGACCGGAGGGCCACCGTCCGTTCTGTCACGGACCGACCCTAAAGGGTTACTTATGACGTATGCCCGCTTCCTCGCCGTACTCCCCGAGGATGATCACGTCGAACGCCGCACCCGCGAACACCTTCACGGCGTGCAGGGCGTCGCCCAGGCGGTGGTGGTGGCTGCCCCTGACAGCCGTGGCACCGGCCGGGCGAGCGGCGGGTGCCGGATGGATGGTCGCTGCACTCATGACTCAAGGGTGGCTCTCGGGACGCCTGGTCGGCATCGGTCTGCGGAGCCAATCCTCCCGCCCTCCGCGTACCCCTCCGGAGGGATGCCGTCCCCTACACCGCCCGGGCGACTTCCCCTAGGGGACGCCCCGGCCGGCTCCCCCGGCAGCACCGGCCGCCCCACCCGCCGCACCGGGACCCGCCGCACCGCCCGGCAGCCCGGCCGCCCACTCGCCGTGCTACCGGACCACCGCCCCGCCCGCCCGCCGGAAAACGGTTGGCCCTCACCGCCCCCGGCCCTCTACAATCTCCGCTCCTGCCCGCCTCCCCACGGAGTGCCGCCGACCGGACGGAAACCGGCCGGCAGTTTCCCGCGCGCCCGCACCGCACGGCACCGCGTCACCCGCCGCCGCGCGCGGCACCGCGCCGCGCCGACTGTCCCGTAGGTCTTCCGGAGGCACCCCCTTGTCGTCGTCCACGCCCACCGACTCCGCAGCACGTCCCGCGACACCCCGGACGGCCGCGGCAGCGGCCGCCGAGCCCCCCGCGGACGACCCGCTCGCCCGTGAGCGCTCCCACCTGGCCGCCTCCCGCGCCGCCCTGCGCGCCATGCGCGAGGACGTCCAGTCGCTCGACATCCGCGACGTCAGCGCGAACTGGGTCAACGCCGAGGTGCTCGCCCGGCAGATCGACGAGCGCATCAAGGCGCTGGCCGACCTGAGCGACACCCCGCTGTTCTTCGGCCGCCTCGACTACCTGCACGCCCCCGGCGCCGACCGGGCGGAGGGCGCCGAGGGCGAGCGCTTCTACATCGGGCGTCGGCACGTGCACGACGCCGACGGCGACCCCATGGTCATCGACTGGCGCGCGCCGGTCTCCCAGCCGTTCTACCGGGCGTCGAAGAAGGACCCGATGGACGTCGGGCTGCGCCGCCGCTTCGGCTACACCGGCGGCGACCTGACGGCGTACGAGGACGAGCACCTGTCCGACCCGGCCGAGGCGGCCACCACCAGCAAGCTGCTCCAGCAGGAGATCGAGCGCCCGCGCGTCGGCCCGATGCGCGACATCGTGGCGACCATCCAGCCCGAACAGGACGAGATCGTCCGCTCCGGCCTGGGCGGCACCGTCTGCGTCCAGGGCGGCCCCGGCACCGGGAAGACCGCCGTCGGCCTGCACCGGGTCGCCTACCTCCTCTACGCCCACCGCGAGCGCCTGGCCCGCACCGGCACCCTCGTGATCGGCCCGAACCGGTCCTTCCTGAACTACATCGAACAGGTGCTCCCGGCCCTCGGCGAGCTGGCCGTGCAGCAGGCGACCGTCGACGACCTGGTCGCGCACGCCGAGGTGCGCGGCACGGACGACGCGGCGGCGGCGCTGGTCAAGGGCGACGCGCGCATGGCTCAGGTGCTGCGCAGGGCGCTGTACTCGCACGTCACGATGCCCACCGAGCCGGTCGTGGTGGTGCGCGGTTCGCGCCGCTGGCGCGTTCCCGCGTACGAACTGGAGGAGCTGGTCCGGGAGTTGCTGGAGCGCGGGATCCGGTACGGAGCCGCCCGCGAGGCCCTGCCGCAGCGCATCGCGCACGCCGTGCTGGTGCAGATGGAGCGGGCGGGCGAGGCCCCCGACGACCGCGTGCAGGACACCGTGGCCCGCAACTCGGCGGTGAAGGCCGCCGTCAAGGCCGTCTGGCCGCCGGTCGACCCGGCCAAGCTGGTGCTGCGGCTGCTCACGGACGCCGAGTTCCTCGCCGAGCACGCCGAGGGGGTCCTCACCGCCGAGGAGCAGAAGACGATCCTGTGGGCGAAGCCTGTGAGGTCGGTGAAGTCCGCGAAGTGGTCGGCGGCCGACACGGTGCTGATCGACGAGGCCGCCGACCTGGTGGAGCGCACCCACTCCCTGGGACACGTGGTGCTGGACGAGGCGCAGGACCTGTCCCCGATGCAGTACCGCGCGGTCGGCCGCCGCTGCACGACCGGCTCGGCGACCGTGCTCGGCGACCTGGCGCAGGGCACCACGCCGTGGGCGACCCGCACCTGGGAGGAGGCGCTGGCCCACCTGGGCAAGTCCGAGGGGGTCATCGAGGAGCTGACCGCCGGTTTCCGCGTGCCGACGGACGTCATCACCTACGCCTCCCGGCTGCTGCCGCACATCGCGCCGGGGCTGACGCCGGTCGCCTCGGTCCGGGAGAACCCGGGCTTCTTCCGGATCCGGGCCGCCGAGGGGGACGCCGACGTGGTCGCCGCCTGCGAGGAACTGCTGCGGCACGAGGGCTCGACCGGCCTGATCGCCGCCGACGCCAGGATCCCGGCCCTGGCCGGCGCCCTGGCCGCGGCGGGCCTGGCCCACCTCTCCCCCGGCGAGGAGACGACGGCCGAGACCCGACTCACCCTGGTCCCGGCCTCCCTCGCCAAGGGCCTGGAGTACGACTACGTGGTCCTCGACGACCCGCAGGCGGTGGTCGACGGCGAACCGGACGAACGGACCGGTCTGCGCCGCCTGTACGTGGCCCTCACCCGTGCGGTGTCGGGCCTGATCGTGACCCACACGGCCCCGCTCCCGCCCCAGCTGACCTGACCGGCCGGCGATGTCCGGGCGCCGGGCAGGCACCCCGTGTCCGGGCTGCCGGCAGGCACCCGGTGTCCGGACCGCCGGGCAGGCACCCCCGGCGTCCGGACCACCGACGCGCAGCCGCGGGCCGTGCGGCCGGCGCCCCGCGCCGTCGGCCGCGCGGCGCCCCCGGACACCCAGGAAGCCCGGCCGAGCCACCACCGCCCGCACCGGACACCCGGCCCCGCCACCCCACGCACGGCACCCGCCGCCCGCCCGGGTCACCCCCGGTCCGGCGGCTCACACCGCCAGTCGCTCGGCGTTCTGCCCGTCCAGCACCGAACGCCACTGCGCGACCGCGTCCGCGCACACCGCGCCGGCCCACCCGTCGGACCGCGCCGCGCCGCCGATGTGGAAGGCGTCGATCCCGGCGGCGCGCAGCGGCGGCAGGTGCTCCAGGCGCAGGCCGCCGCCGACCATGATCCGCTGTTCGTAGCCGGGCCGGCCGGCGCGGGCCGCCTCGGCGACCAGGGTGGGCAGCCCGGCGTCCACGCCGCCCGCCGCGCCCGCGGTCAGGTACGTGTCCAGGCCCGGCAGCCCGTCCAGCTGCTTGCGCACGGCGTCCCGGTCGGCGGAGTTGTCGATCGCCCGGTGGAAGGTCCACGGACATCCGTCCAGGGCGCCGACCACGGCTTCCACGGCCGCCATGTCCACCAGTCCGTCCGCGCCGAGGAACCCGAGCACGAACTCCTCGGCGCCCGCGGCCCGCATGTCGCGCACGACCCCTGCCAGCCTGTCCACGCCTCCGGCACCGCCCGCGGCGAACCCGTCCGCGAGCCGCACCATCACGCGCAGCGGGATGTCGACGGCGGCACGGATCGCGGCGACGGTCGCCACCGGCGGGGTCAGCCCGTCGGCCGCCATGTCGGTGACCAGCTCGAGGCGGTCCGCGCCTCCGGCCTGGGCGGCGACCGCGTCCTCGGCGTCGAGGGCGATCACCTCCAGGACTGCACGCATGCTCATAGGACCCCTTTCCTCGGATGCCGTGGGGCTTGACAGGTCTAGTCCAATATCAGGGTACGCCGAACGGGCCCCCGGGCGCAGAACCCGTCGCCCGAAGATGTCCGGCTCCCCCTTCGGCGGGGCGGATCGCGCAGGACAATGGCGCCATGGCCGATCACGTCGACATCGAAGCCCTGCGCATCCGATGGACCCGCGCCCTCGACGGCGCCCGTGGCCCCGGTGGCGGACCGGACCCGGTGCCGTACGCCGACAACCTGCTCGGCCGCTGGCGGGAGCCGCAGCGGCACTACCACACGCTCACCCACCTCACCGCGGTCCTCGACCACGTCGACGTACTGGAGGAGTACGCCGACGATCCGGACACCGTCCGGCTGGCCGCCTGGTTCCACGACGCCGTCTACCTGCCCGAACGCTCCGAGAACGAGGAGCGGTCGGCGCGGCTGGCCGAGCGGGCGCTGGCCGAGTCCGGCGTCCCGGCGCACAGGACGGCCGAGGTGGCCCGGCTGGTCCGCCTCACCGTCAGCCACGACCCGGCCGGCGACGACAGCGACGGCCAGGTCCTGTGCGACGCCGACCTGGCGATCCTGGCCGCGCCCCCGTCGGCGTACGCCGCCTACACGGCCGCGGTCCGCGCGGAGTACCACTTCGTCCCCGGCGACGCCTTCCGCGAGGGCCGCGCGGAGATCCTGCGCCGGCTGCTCGGCCGGCCCCTGCTGTTCCGCACCCCCTACGGCCAGCGCCACTGGGAGGCCACGGCCCGCTACAACCTCACCTCCGAGCTGGAAATGCTGTCGTCGTGAGGCGGCCGCGGCGCCTACCCTGCGCCGTATGAGGGCATGGGGCGGGGACGAGGTGGAGCAGGCCGTCACGGACGCCGTGGCGGTGCTGCGGACAGCGGCGGACCGGGACTGGGAGGGGGTACGGGCCGCGCGCCTGGAGTGGAGCTGCCGGCGGACGGCCGAGCATGTCGCGGGCGATCTCATCTCCTACGCCGGGCAGTTGGCGGGCCGGGCGCAGAACGCGTACGTGCCGTTCGAGATCACCCTCGACGAGGGCACGGACAACACGGGCGCCCTGGAGGTGATCGAGGCGACCGGCAGGCTGCTCTCCGCGGCCGTACGGACCACGCCCCGCGAGGTGCGCGCGTTCCATCCGTACCCGTTCCGCAGCGCGAACCGCGAGGGCTTCGCCGCGATGGGCGTCGCCGAGGTGCTGCTGCACACGCACGACATCGCCCAGGGCCTGGGGCTGGCCTACGAGCCCCGGGCCGAGCTGTGCGAGGACGTGCTGACGCGGCTCTTCCCGCACGTCCGGCCGGGCGCCGCCCCCTGGCCCACCCTGCTGTGGGCCACCGGGCGCGGCGAGCTGCCCGGCCGGGCGCCGGTCACCGGGTGGCGGTGGAGCAACCCGCTCGTGCTCCCCGCCGGACGGCTCGTCCTGGAGGGCGTCACCCCGGCCGCCGCGCGGGACCTGGCCGCGGGCGGGGACGGCGGGTTCGCGTGGGTGGCGGACGGACCCTTCCACGGCACGCGGGAGGCCGCCGGGATGCTCGTGAAGGCGTACGAGAGCGGGGTGCACCGGCCCGAATGGGGCATGTTCGTGCTGGTGCGGCGCGAGGACGGGCGGGCGGTGGGCGGCATGGGCTTCCACGGCGTGCCCGACGAGGACGGGTGCGCGGAGGTCGGCTACGACCTGGCCCCTTCCGCCCGCGGCCACGGCCACGCCACCGAAGCGCTGCGCGCCCTGACCGCGTGGGCGCTGGCCCGCGACGACGTACGGCGGCTGTTCGCGAAGGTGGAACGGGCCAACCTGCCGTCCCAGCGGGTGGTGACCCGAACCGGTTTCGTCCGGGTGGAGGACGCCGGAGACCTGCTGGCTTACGAACTGCGCCCCTGAAGACGGCGTTTGCGGCGGCGCAGCCCCGCCGCGTGCAGCAGCCGCACCACCTCGCGGCTGCTGACCTCGACCGCGCCGGCCGCCACCGCGTCCGGGTAGCGGTGCGCGGGCAGGTCGTAGTGGTCGCGTTCGAAGGCCCGCGCCGGTACGCCCAACGCGGCGGCGAAGGCGTGCAGTTCGTCGTAGGAGGCGTCGCTGACGAGGTGGGACCACAGGCGGCCGTGCCCGGGCCAGGACGGCGGGTCGATGTAGACGGTCACGGCGCCACCGTGCCACGGGCGCCCCTCACGACGACGTCTTCCCGCCGATCGCCTGCGCCAGCGCGCCCACCGGCGCGACCTTCACGCCCGCCTGCGCGCACACCCAGTGCGGATCGGGGCCGAGTTCGGGTTCGACGTCGAGGGCGTGCGGGTCGCCGTACCCGCACACCGGGCACAGCGGCCAGCGGCCGTACCGCTCCAGCAGGGCGTCCTGGACGTCCTGGGCGACCAGACCGGCCACGTACCGCGCCCCGTCCGGCCACTGCTCCACCCACCAGCGGCGCTGGACGACGGAGTCCTCCACGAGCGAGACCACGTCCGCCTCGGCGACCTGGCCGGCGACGAGATCGGCGAGCACGAGGGCACGGGCGGCGTGCAGGGCCTGCTCGAGCGGGCTGATGGGTTCCATGGCTCCATTGTGCGCACGGGGCCGCCGCGGTGCGCGCGTGCGCACCCTTGACCGCACACCCGGACAGAAAATATCTTTCATACGTGACCCAGGACGTGAAGGAAATTTTCGCAGGTTCGGGCGCCGCCGCAGGCCTCACGCCTCCCGCACCCGCCGCCCTCGCGGCCAAGGTACGCACCCTCGCGCCGTCCATGACCCGCTCCATGCAGCGCGTCGCCGAGGCCGTGGCCCACGACCCGGCCGGCTGCGCGGCCCTGACCGTCACCGGCCTCGCCGAACTGACCGGCACCAGCGAGGCGACGGTGGTGCGGACCGCCCGGCTGCTCGGCTACCCCGGCTACCGCGACCTGCGCCTGGCGCTCGCGGGTCTCGCCGCCCAGCAGCAGTCCGGCCGCGCCCCCGCCATCACCACCGACATCGCCGTCGACGACCCCATCGCGGACGTCGTCGCCAAACTCGCTTACGAGGAGCAGCAGACCCTCGCCGACACGGCCGCCGGACTGGACACGGTCCAGCTCGGCGCCGCCGTCGCCGCCCTGGCCGCCGCCCGCCGTACGGACGTGTACGGCATCGGGGCCTCCGGACTGGTCGCCCAGGACCTCACCCAGAAGCTGCTGCGCATAGGGCTGATAGCGCACGGGCACAGCGACCCGCACCTGGCCGTCACCAACGCGGTGCAACTGCGCACGGGCGACGTCGCCATCGCGATCACCCACTCGGGTTCGACCGGGGACGTGATCGAGCCGCTGCGGGCCGCCTTCGAGCGCGGCGCGACCACCGTCGCCATCACCGGCCGCCCCGACGCGCCCGTCACCCAGTACGCCGACCACGTGCTGACCACCGCCACGTCCCGGGAGAGCGAACTGCGCCCGGCCGCGATGTCCTCCCGGACCAGTCAACTGCTCGTCGTGGACTGCCTGTTCGTCGGGGTGGCCCAGCGGACGTACGAGACGGCGGCACCGGCGCTGGCGGCGTCGTACGAGGCGCTGGCGCACCGCCACAGTCCGCGGGGCGGCTCCCAGCGTTCGTGACCACCGCCCGCCCCGGCACCGCCGGCCCCACCGCACCCGTACCGCACGGAGAGAGCCACCCCTCATGACCTCCCCCTCCCCCTACCGTCAGCTGCGCGCCGAGCTGGAGTCGCTGACGACCGAGGCGTTCCGTCCTGAACTGTCCGAGATCGACCGGCTGCCCACGCTGGAGATCGCGCGGCTGATGAACGCCGAGGACGCGGCCGTGCCCGCCGCCGTCGCCGAGCGGCTGCCGCAGATCGCCGCCGCGATCGACGCGGTCGCCGAGCGGATGGCGCGCGGCGGCCGGCTGATCTACGCGGGTGCGGGCACTGCCGGGCGGCTCGGGGTGCTGGACGCCTCCGAGTGCCCGCCGACCTTCAACACCGACCCGGGGCAGGTCGTCGGTCTGATCGCGGGCGGTCCGGAGGCGATGGTGACCTCCGTCGAGGGGGCGGAGGACTCCCGGGAGCTGGCCGTGGAGGCGCTCGACGCCCTCGGCCTCGGCCCCGACGACACGGTGGTCGGCATCTCGGCCTCCGGCCGCACCCCGTACGCCATCGGCGCGGTCGAGCACGCCCGCGCGCTGGGCGCGCTGACCGTCGGCCTGGCCTGCAACGCGCACAGCGCGCTGGCCGCCGCCGCCGAGCACGGCATCGAGATCGTCGCCGGACCCGAACTCCTCACCGGCTCCACCCGGCTGAAGGCGGGCACGGCCCAGAAGCTCGTCCTGAACATGCTCTCGACGATCACGATGATCCGCCTGGGCAAGACGTACGGGAACCTGATGGTCGACGTGCGCGCCTCCAACGACAAACTGCGCGCCCGCTCCCGGCGGATCGTCGCCCTGGCCACGGGCGCGCCGGACGAGGAGATCGAGCGGGCGCTGACCGCCACGGACGGCGAGGTGAAGGACGCCATCCTGGTCCTGCTCTCCGGGGTCGACGGCCCGGCCGCGGCCCGCCTGCTCGCCGAGTCGGGCGGTCATCTGCGGGCCGCGCTGGCGGCGGGCACGGCCGAGTCGCGGCCGGAGAACGGCAGGAGCGCCGGCGTGGTGTAGGACACGTCCTGACCTAGATCGTCCGTAGCGTGGTCGTCGACCGAGGGAACAGAACTCTGGCGGAAGGCCGAGACCATGAGCGAGACGACGCAGAACACCGGCACCGTGAGCCCCGCCGCGCCGGCCGTCACCGGTGAGCGCGCGGACCTGCTGCAGGCGCTGGCCAAGCAGCGTCACTTCCTGACCTTCACCACCCGGGACCTCACCGACGAGCAGGCCGGCCGGCGCACCACCACCAGCGAGCTGTGCCTGGGCGGCCTGATCAAGCACGTCACGTCGGTGGAGCGGCTGTGGGCCGCGTTCATCGTGGAGGGCCCCTCCGCGATGCCCGACTTCTCCGCCATGACCGAGGAGGACTTCGCCCGGCGCGCGGACGAGTTCCGCATGCTGCCCGGTGACACCCTGGAGGGAGTGCTGGCGGCCTACGCGGAGGTGGCCCGCCGCACCGAGGAGCTGGTCGCCTCCCTGCCCGACCTGGACGCCGAGCAGCCGCTGCCCGAGGCCCCCTGGTTCGAGGCCGACACCCACTGGTCGGCCCGCCGGGTGCTGCTGCACATCATCGCCGAGACCGCGCAGCACACCGGTCACGCCGACATCATCCGCGAGGCGCTGGACGGCGCGAAGAGCATGGGCTGACCACCTCGGGGGGCCGCCGTCCGGGCGGTGCGGTGTGCGACGCTGGCCGGTATGAACCACGCACAGCTGACGGCGCTCGGGCGGGCCCTGCGGGTGGTCGGGGAGCACGGCGAGGAGCTGGACGCCGAGACCCCGGACGCCCGGCTGCACGAGATCAAGGCGGATCTGCGGCGGGCGCTCGACCTGCTGGAGGAGAGCGTCTCGCAGGACCGGCCCGCCACCCGGTGCGCCGAGCATCCCGGCGGGCCCGTCGACCAGGACGCGCCCGACCTGTGCCTGCTGTGCGAGACCCGGCGCCGTGCCGCCCGCCGGGCCCAGTACGACGGCGGCCCCCGCCGGCCGGCCGCCTCGGCGTCCGGCGAGAGCGCCCCCACCCGCTACGGCGTGCGCGAGGACCGTCCCCAGGCCCAGCAGCGCTGGCTGCCGGAGCTGTGGAACGGCCGGGAGTGGCAGCTGTGCGGCACCCCGCGCCGGGAACGGCGCGAGGCGGAGCTGTTCCTCGCGGCCCAGCAGCGCTCCCCCCGCGCGGCGACCGCCTACCGGCTGGTGCACGAGTTCACCGACTACGAGGTGGTACGCGTCTGGGGCACTCCGGTACGGGCGGACATCGAACCGATGGGCAACCTGTAGGACCCGGGGGCGGGTGAGGGGCGGGCCGGGACACCGGGCCGGCGCCTCGCCACCGGCCCGCTCCACTCCTTCCCTCCCGGCCCGCCCCGTCACCTCGGGACCCGGCCTCCGCCCCCGGCCCGCCCCGTCACCTCGGGGCCCGGCCTCCGCTCCCGGTTCAGGCCTTCACCTCGGGCGCCTTGGCCTCCCCGGCCGCCGCCACCGGCGCGGCCGCCGCGGCCGCGCCCCGGCCCGGGATGAAGGCGGCGATGAGGAAGCCGAGCAGGGCGGCGCCCGCGCCCAGCGCCAGGACGGTGCGGAAACCGTTCTCCGAGGGCAGCGCGTAGGGGCCGAAACGCGTGGTGAGGTGGGCGAGGACCACACCGGCGACCGCGCTCGCGGTCGACGTGCCGATGGACCGCATCAGCGTGTTGAGGCTGTTGGCCGCGCCCGTCTCGGAGGCGGGGACGGCACCCATGATGAGCGTGGGCATCGCCCCGTAGGTGAAGCCGATGCCCGCGCTGATGACACAGGGCGCCAGCACGAAGTGCCACACCTGGTCCATGAGGACGATGTTCAGGCCGTACCCGGCGGCCACGATGAGGGCGCCGGTCATCAGGGTCACCTTGGGCCCGCGGGCCCGGGACAGGGAGGCGGAGAAGGGGGCCACCGCCATCATCACCAGCCCGGACGGGGCCATGACGAGACCGGTGGTGAGCAGCGACTTGCCGAGCCCGTAACCGGTCTGGGCGGGCAGCTGGAGCAGCTGCGGGATCACCAGGGACATGGAGAACATCGCGAAGCCGATCGCGATGGAGGCCAGGTTGGTCATCAGCACCTGGCGGCGGGCGGTGGTGCGCAGGTCCACCAGCGGGGCCGGGACGCGCAGCTCGAAGGCGCCCCAGGCGAGCAGGATCACGACGGCCGCGGCGAACAGGCCCAGCGTCCGGCCGCTGCCCCAGCCCCAGTCGGCCCCCTTGGAGACCCCAAGGAGCAGACACATCAGACCCGCCGCCATGCCGACGGCGCCCACGGCGTCGAAACGGCCGCCGGAGCGCACCTGCGACTCCGGTACGAGCAGCAGCACGAGGATCGCCGCGACGGCGCCCAGGGCCGCCGAGGCCCAGAACAGGACGTGCCAGTCGAAGTTCTCGGCGATGACCGCGGCGGCGGGCAGACCGAGGGCGCCGCCGACACCGAGCGAGGCGCTCATCATCGCGGTCGCCGAACCGAGCCGCTCGGCGGGCAGTTCGTCGCGCATGATGCTGATGCCGAGCGGGATCACACCGGAGGCCAGACCCTGCAGGGCGCGCCCGACGACCATCGGGGCCAGGGAGTCGCTGAGCGCGGCGGTGACCGAGCCGATCACCAGCATGGCCAGGCTGACCAGCAGCATGCGGCGCTTGCCGTACATGTCACCGAGGCGGCCCATCACCGGGGTGGCGACGGCGGCGGCGAGCAGCGTGGCGGTGACGACCCAGGCGGCGTCCGAGGCGGAGGCGTGCAGCAGCTTCGGCAGCTCCGAGACGATCGGGATCACCAGGGTCTGCATCAGCGAGACCACGATGCCGCCGAAGGCCAGGACGGCCACGATCGCGTTGGGTCTGGGCAGGGCCCCGGCCGCGGTGGGCCGGGCAGGTCCGTCGGACATGGAAGAGGTCTCCGGAAGCGCAGGGGTACTTGACTCAAGCAACCATAATTCGATTTGATTGACTTAAGCAAGCGAAATCCGCCACCGTCGGGCCGCGCGCCCCGGCGGGGCCGGGCCCGGTAAAAAATCTCCGCCGAGCGCCCCGGCGGTCCCGCTCCCGGCCGCCTCCGCGTTGACGCGCGGCGCCGCGGACCGGCTCGGCCCGGTCCCCGGGCCCGTCTCCTGACCCGCGTGGGAACCGCCGCCTCGCTCCCGGCGCCCTGGGACCCGCCCCGTCTCCCCGACGGCCCGCGCCGGGCCTGCCGTGGAGGCGGGGCGGGTCCCGCTCGGGTCAGCTCAGTGTGGTCAGTGCCGCCGCGTCGAACGGCTTCAGGTCCGCGGTGCGGTCGGTGAGCACCTTCGCCGCCCACTCAGGGTCCTGGAGCAGCGCCCGGCCCACGGCGACCATGTCGAACTCCTCGCGCTCCAGCCGGTCCAGCAGGTTGTCGATGCCGCCGACCGCGGCACCCTCCCCCCGCAGGCCGCGGAGGAAGTCACCGCCCTGGAGGCCGACCGAGCCGACGGTGATGACCGGCCTGCCGGTGAGCTTCTTCGTCCAGCCCGCCAGGTTGAGGTCGGAGCCCTCGAACTCGGGGAGCCAGTACCGGCGGGTGGAGGCGTGGAAGGCGTCCACCCCGGCCGCCGCCAGCGGGGCCAGGATCGCCTCCAGCTCCTGCGGCGTCCCGGCGAGCCGGGCGTCGTAGGCCTCCTGCTTCCACTGCGAGTAGCGGAAGAGGACCGGGAAGGAGGGCGAGACGGCCGCGCGGACCGCCTCGACGACCTCCGCCGCGAACTTGGTCCGGGCCACCGGATCACCGCCGTAGGCGTCCGTACGGCGGTTGGTGCCCGCCCACAGGAACTGGTCCAGCAGGTAGCCGTGGGCGCCGTGGATCTCCACGCCGTCGAAGCCGAGGCGCTGCGCCGCGCCCGCCGCCTCGGCGAAGGCCCCGATCACCTCGTCCAGGTCGGTCCGCGTCATCGCCCGGCCGCCCTCGGTGCCGTCCAGGCGCAGCCCGGACGGGCCGACCGGGGGCGCGTCCGGGAAGGGCGGCCGTCCCTCCTGGCGGACCATGCCGACGTGCCACAGCTGGGGGACGATCGTGCCGCCCTCCGCGTGGACGGCCCCGGCGACCTTCTCCCAGGCCGCGAGCTGCTCCTCCCCGTGGAAGCGCGGCACCCTGCTGCTCTCCCCCGCCGAGGGGTGCCCGACGTACGTGCCCTCGGTGACGATGAGGCCCACCCCGGCGGCGGCCCGGCGGGCGTAGTAGGAGCGCACGTCCTCGCCCGGGACACCGCCCGGCGAGAACCGGCGGGTCATCGGGGCCATGACTATCCGGTTGGGGACGGTCAGGCCGTTCAGGGTGACGGGACGCGAGAGGACGCGGGCCGCCCGGGAGGCGGACTCCGGTCCGGGGACGGGGCCGGGGGTGGTGGTGACGGTCATACGGGGGGCTCCTCGGAAGGACGGTGAAGACCTGCCGGCTGCATACCGGGCGGTATGCATACCGAATGGTATGGGAGGAGCCACCGCCTCCGTCCCCCGGGCGCCCGCCGCCCCGGACACGCCCGAGGGCGGCACCCCCTGTCTCCAGGGAGTGCCGCCCTCGGCAAGGACGAGCCTGATCCGCGCGGGATCAGAAGTCCATGTCACCGCCCGGCATGCCGCCCGGAGCGGCCGCGGCGGCCTTCTCCGGCTTGTCGGCGATGACGGCCTCGGTGGTGAGGAACAGCGCGGCGATCGACGCGGCGTTCTGCAGCGCGGAGCGCGTCACCTTGGCCGGGTCGATGATGCCCTCGGCGACCAGGTCGACGTACTCGCCGGTCGCGGCGTTCAGGCCGTGGCCCGGGGTCAGGTTGCGCACCTTCTCCACCACGACACCGCCCTCGAGGCCGGCGTTGACGGCGATCTGCTTCAGCGGGGCCTCGAGCGCCAGCTTGACGGCGGCGGCACCGGTGGCCTCGTCGCCCTCCAGCTCCAGCTTCTCGAACACCTGGGAGGCCTGCAGCAGGGCCACGCCACCACCGGCGACGATGCCCTCCTCGACGGCCGCCTTGGCGTTGCGCACGGCGTCCTCGATGCGGTGCTTGCGCTCCTTCAGCTCCACCTCGGTGGCGGCACCGGCCTTGATGACGGCCACGCCGCCCGCGAGCTTCGCCAGGCGCTCCTGGAGCTTCTCGCGGTCGTAGTCGGAGTCGCTGTTCTCGATCTCGGCGCGGATCTGGTTGACCCGGCCGCCCACCTGCTCGGAGGAGCCGGCACCGTCGACGATGGTGGTCTCGTCCTTGGTGATGACGACCTTGCGGGCCTTGCCCAGCAGGTCGAGGGTGGCGTTCTCCAGCTTGAGGCCGACCTCCTCGGAGATGACCTCGCCGCCCGTGAGGATGGCGATGTCGCCGAGCATGGCCTTGCGGCGGTCGCCGAAGCCCGGGGCCTTGACGGCGACGGACTTGAAGGTGCCGCGGATCTTGTTGACGACCAGGGTCGACAGGGCCTCGCCCTCGACGTCCTCGGCGATGATCAGCAGCGGCTTGCCCGACTGCATGACCTTCTCCAGGAGCGGGAGCAGGTCCTTGACCGAGGAGATCTTGGAGTTGGCGATGAGGATGTACGGGTCCTCGAGCACCGCCTCCATGCGCTCCATGTCGGTCGCGAAGTAGGCGGAGATGTAGCCCTTGTCGAAGCGCATGCCCTCGGTGAGCTCGAGCTCCAGACCGAAGGTCTGCGACTCCTCGACGGTGATGACGCCTTCCTTGCCGACCTTGTCCATGGCCTCGGCGATCAGCTCGCCGATCTGGGTGTCGGCGGCGGAGATGGAGGCGGTGGAGGCGATCTGCTCCTTGGTCTCGACCTCCTTGGCCTGGTCGAGCAGGGCGGCGGAGACGGCCTCGACGGCCTTCTCGATACCGCGCTTCAGGGCCATCGGGTTGGCACCGGCGGCCACGTTGCGCAGGCCCTCGCGGACCAGGGCCTGGGCGAGGACGGTCGCGGTGGTCGTACCGTCACCGGCGACGTCGTCCGTCTTCTTGGCGACTTCCTTGACCAGCTCGGCGCCGATCTTCTCGTACGGG
Source organism: Streptomyces sp. NPDC006743 (assembly GCF_040703815.1). NCBI lineage: Bacteria > Bacillati > Actinomycetota > Actinomycetes > Kitasatosporales > Streptomycetaceae > Streptomyces > Streptomyces sp. NPDC006743. The sequence continues at coordinate 188,214 of NZ_JBEYJA010000004.1, forward strand.
TCCTCGAGCTCGATCTCCTTGGCGATGGAGACACCATCGTTGGTGATCGTGGGCGCGCCCCACTTCTTCTCGAGGACGACGTTGCGACCCTTGGGGCCGAGCGTCACCTTGACGGCGTCCGCGAGCTGGTTCATGCCGCGCTCGAGGCCGCGCCGCGCCTCCTCGTCGAACGCGATGATCTTGGCCATGTGAAGTGGTCCCTCCAGGACTGGGGGTGATTCCTTCGGACCGCGCCCGCGCCCGCGACGGACGGCTCGCCGGCCTTGTGGTTCCTTGCCCCACGCGGCCTGCGGGCCTCACCGACCCGGTCCTTCGTTGTCACTCTCACCTTCAGAGTGCTAACGCCAATGATTAGCACTCGGCATGCCCGAGTGCAAGGTCCGCCCGCGAAGCGGGCTCGATGAGGGGTGGTGGTCGGGTGATGGACGGGCGCGCGCGCCGGGCGTGCGCGCGGACGGGATCAGCCGGGGGCGGACGGGGGCCTGCCGGTCGGGCGGGAGCGCGGGCACGCGGGCGGCCGGGCGTGCGGGCCGGCGCGCGGGCGGGCGGCCGGGGGCGCGGGCGGGCGGCCGGGGGCGCGGGCGGGCGGCCGGGGGCGCGGGCGGGAACGGACGAAGGGCCCACACCCCCGTGGAGGTGTGGGCCCTTCGTGTGACGTACGTTCAGGCGGTGACGCGAACCATGTCGGCCTGCGGGCCCTTCTGACCCTGCGAGATCTCGAACTCGACCCGCTGGCCCTCTTCCAGCGTGCGGTAGCCGTCCATCTGGATCGCGCTGTAGTGGACGAAGACGTCCGCACCACCGTCGACCGCGATGAAGCCGTACCCCTTCTCCGCGTTGAACCACTTGACGGTGCCCTGAGCCATGCCTAACTCCCCTATTACTGGCCCTTGCACAGATCCGCACTTCGCGGATCCGGGTCAGACCTCACCCCCCGTGGATCGGGGGCGTGCGCCGGAACGCGTCGACCGCGGCTGAATGTATCTGTCCAACTGCCGTCTGCAACAGGTCAATCGGACGAGAATTCCGGGCGGGAGCGGTCCGGAATGTGACGAGAATTCAGTCGATCCCCGGGCAAGTCGGGCCCCGCAAAACAAGGCAAATGCCGCAGAATACCCGCGCATTTTGGCTGCTTCTCATCGGCGGGCGGCAGGAATCCACAGGCGCTCATCCGGAAGATCCGGGGCGTGTTCCCCAACTCTACCGCGCTCAATCACATGGAATTGCCCCCTCCGCTTCTCTCGCGGAGGGGGCAATTCACGGCACGCTCGGTGATCGACATTACCTACGGTAATGGTCAGCCGCCGGCGACCGCCGGGATGATCGAGACGCCGGCGCCGTCCGGGGTCTCGGTCTGGAGGCCCTGCTCGAAACGCACGTCGTCGTCGTTGACGTAGACGTTGACGAAGCGGCGCAGCTTGCCCTGGTCGTCCAGGACGCGCGCGGCGATGCCCGTGTGGTTCTTCTCCAGGTCGGAGATCACATCGGCGAGCGTGGCGCCCTCGGCGCTCACCTCGGCCTGTCCGCCGGTGTAGGTGCGCAGGATGGTGGGGATGCGAACGGTCACGCTCATGATGCGAGGCCAGCCTCTCGGAAGGAGTCCAGGGTCGGGCGGATGGTGGCGGTCAGACCGGTGCCGGCCACCGCGTCCAGGGTCTTCAGGCCGTCACCCGTGTTCAGGACGACGGTGGTCTTCGTCGGGTCGAGGACGCCGGCCTCGACCAGCTTCTTCGTGACACCGACCGTCACACCGCCCGCGGTCTCCGCGAAGATGCCCTCGGTGCGGGCGAGCAGCTTGATCGCGTCGACGATCTGCGCGTCCGTCACATCCTCCACCGCTCCGCCGGTGCGGCGCGCGATGTCCAGCACGTACGGCCCGTCGGCGGGGTTGCCGATGGCGAGGGACTTGGCGATGGTGTCCGGCTTCTGCGGCCGGACGACGTCGTGCCCGGCCTTGAAGGCGGTGGACACCGGCGAGCAGCCCTCGGCCTGCGCGCCGAAGATCTTGTACGGCTTGTCCTCGACCAGCCCGAGCGCGATCAGCTCGCGCAGGCCCTTGTCGACCTTGGTGAGCTGCGAGCCGGAGGCGATCGGGACGACGATCTGGTCCGGCAGCCGCCAGCCGAGCTGCTCGCAGATCTCGTACGCCAGCGTCTTGGAGCCCTCGGCGTAGTACGGCCGCAGGTTGACGTTGACGAAGCCCCAGCCCTCGCCGGCCGGGTCGCCGATCAGCTCGGAGCAGAACCGGTTCACGTCGTCGTAGTTGCCCTCGATGCCGACGAGCTCGCCGCCGTAGATCGCGGCCATGACGACCTTGCCCTGCTCCAGGTCGTGCGGGATGAACACGCACGAGCGCAGGCCGGCGCGGGCGGCGGCGGCGCCGACGGCACCGGCCAGGTTGCCGGTGGAGGAGCAGGACAGGGTGGTGAAGCCGAAGGCGCGCGCGGCCTCCAGGGCCTGGGCGACGACCCGGTCCTTGAAGGAGTGCGTCGGGTTGCCGGAGTCGTCCTTGACGAAGAGCCTGCCGGTGTCGACGCCGATCTCGGCGGCGAGGTGGTCCGCCTGGACGAGCTTGGTCCAGCCGGGGTTGAGGTTCGGCTTGCCGGCCACGTCGGCGGGGACGGGCAGCAGCGGGGCGTAGCGCCAGATGTTCGCCGGACCGGCCTCGATCCTCTTGCGCAGTTCCTCGGTGTCGTGGCCCGAGAAGTCGTAGGCGATCTCCAGCGGGCCGAAACACTCCTCGCAGGCGAAGACCGGGCCCAGCGGCACGCGGTGGCCGCACTCGCGGCAGCTGAGCGCGGCGGCGGGGCCGAGATCGACGGAGGGGGTGTCGGTGCTGGTGGCAACTGTCTGCACAGCCATGGAGGCGAGGCCCTTTCTCCTCATCTTCCTCACGACGCATCTCGCCGTGAGACGGATTTGGCACCTTCCCTAGCCGGGAGCCCCGCGGTGGCGAGCGGACGGCTGACGTACAGCGATCCGTCGGTACGAGACCGGCTGGAGGGTTGCCGGGGCTTCATCGGGCCGTGTCCCTCTGCCCCTCTGGATGAGCGGTATTCGGTTGTGGTCCTGCTGTTGTGTCCTGCCGCGCGATCACGCGGTGGCAGGTCGCGGCGACCCCGGCATGCGAGCGTCGTCCGCGTTGTTCAAGACTGTAACCGACGGCCAGGACGGGGCGAGACGGACGTCCGAACCGCGAGACAGATCACACGATGATGTGATCCGGGCCGGGCAGCGGGCCGCAGCGATCCGAGCAGGAGTGAGGAGTCACCGACCGTGCTGGAAGAAGTCGAGCGCTGGCTGAGGACACGGTCCTGGTCCGTCGCCGATCGGCCGCTCGACGGCGTACTGGCCGCCAAACGCGCGAGCGGCTCCTCGGTCAGCGTCGTGCTGCCCGCGCTGAACGAGGAGGAGACGGTCGGCGACATCGTCTCCGTGATCCGCCGCGACCTGATGGCGCGGGTCCCGCTGGTCGACGAACTCGTCGTGGTCGACTCCGGCTCCACCGACCGGACCTCGGCGGTGGCCGCCGCGGCGGGCGCCCGGGTGGTGCACCGCGACGCGATCCTCCCCCGCATCCCCGCGGTGCCCGGCAAGGGCGAGGTGCTGTGGCGCTCGCTGCTGGTGACCCGCGGGGACGTCGTCTGCTTCGTCGACGCCGACCTGCGGGAGTTCTCCGCCGACTTCGTCACCGGCATCGTCGGGCCGCTGCTCACCGATCCGGAGGTGCAGCTGGTCAAGGCGATGTACGACCGTCCGCTGGGCACCGCCGCCGGGCAGGGCGGCCGGGTCACCGAGCTGATGGCCCGGCCGCTGCTCAACATGCACTGGCCGCAGCTGGCCGGATTCGTGCAGCCGCTCGGCGGTGAGTACGCGGCCCGCCGCTCGCTGCTGGAGCAACTGCCGTTCCCGGTCGGGTACGGCGTCGAGCTGGGCATGCTCGTCGACGCGCTGCACCTGGTCGGCCTGGACGCGCTCGCCCAGGTGGACGTGGGCGAGCGCATCCACCGCCACCAGGACGGGCAGGCGCTCGGGCGGATGTCCGCCGCGATCTACCGCACGGCCCAGCTCCGCCTGGCCCGCGGCCACCTGCTCCGCCCCTCGCTCACGCAGTTCGAGCGCGGCGCGGACGGCTTCGAGCCGCGTACGTACTCGGTGGACACCGAGGAACGCCCCCCGATGACGGAGATCGCGGAGTACGCGGCCCGCCGGGTGGCCTGACCCGAAGCGGACGGCGGGAGCACGTCGCCGGGACCCGGCGCGGGCCCCGGCCGGGTGACCGCGCCCGGGTGCGGGCCGCCGCCGGGCGGGTGGCCGGGACCGGACCCGCCGCGCCGGCGGGGCGCCGCCGCGTACGTTTGAGCGTTCGAAAGCCGGGCTAGGTTGAGGACCATGGCTGCAACGCACGGTGCCGAAGTGCTGGTCGCGTCCAATCGCGGGCCGGTTTCGTACGAGCTGCGCGAGGACGGCTCCCTGCACGCGAAACGCGGCGGCGGAGGGCTGGTCTCCGGCCTGTCCGCGATCGGCCCGGACGCGGGCGCGGTCTGGGTGTGCGCCGCGCTCGGCGACGCCGACCGGGAGGCCGTACGGCGCTTCGAGGACGGCCGGCGGCTGCCGGCCGAGGACACCGGCGGCCAGCGGGTCCGGATGCTCGACATCGCCCCGGACGTCTTCTCCGACGCCTACAACGGCATCGCCAACTCGGTGCTGTGGTTCGTCCACCACATGCTCTACCAGACCCCGCTGGAGCCCGTCTTCGACGCGGAGTTCCGGCGCCAGTGGGCTTCGTACGAGGCCTACAACCGGGCGTTCGCCGAGGCGCTGGCCGAGGAGGCCGCCGAGGGCGCGGCCGTACTCGTGCAGGACTACCACCTCACGCTGGTCCCGGGGATGCTGCGCGATTTCCGGCCGGATCTGCGGATCGGGCACTTCTCGCACACGCCGTGGGCGCCCGTGGACTACTTCCGGATGCTGCCCGACGACATCGCCGAGCAGGTGCTGCGCGGCATGCTGGGCGCGGACCGGCTCGGCTTCCTCACCCAGCGGTGGGCGGACGCCTTCGCGCAGTGCTGCGAGGCGCTGGCCGGCGGGCTCGGCGGCACCCGCGTCGGGGTGCACGGGCTCGGCGCGGACGCGGAGTTCCTGCGCGAGCGCTCGCACCGGGCCGACGTCAAGGAGCGGATGGCGGCGCTGCGCGAGGAGATCGGCGCCGCCCCGGACGGCGGGGCCCGCCGGACGATCGTCCGGGTGGACCGCACCGAGCTGTCGAAGAACATCGTGCGCGGGCTGCTGGCATACCGGCAGCTGCTCCAGGACCGCCCCGAGTGGCGCGAACGGGTGGTGCACGTCGCCTTCGCCTACCCCTCACGGCAGGACCTCGCCGTCTACCGGGAGTACACGGCCGAGGTGCGGCGGCTTGCCCAGGAGATCAACGAGCGGTTCGGCACGCCCGGGTGGACGCCGGTCGTCCTGCACGTCAAGGACGACTTCGCCCGCTCGCTCGCCGCCTACCGGATCGCGGACGTGGCACTGGTCAACCCCATCCGGGACGGGATGAACCTGGTCGCCAAGGAGGTCCCGGTGATCTCCGACTCGGGGTGCGCGCTGGTGCTGTCGCGGGAGGCGGGCGCCTACGCCGAGCTGGGCGAGGACGCGCTGGTGGTCAACCCGTACGACGTGGCGGGCACGGCGGCGGCGCTGCACGAGGCGCTGAGCATGCCCGGCACGGAACGGTCCGAACGGACGGGCCGCCTGGCCGCGGCGGCCACCGCGCTCCCGCCGGCCCAGTGGTTCCTGGACCAGCTGCACGAGCTGAACGCGGGCTGACCCGGTCCTCCACCGCCCCGGGCGCCCGCGCCGGCCCCGGGGCTCAGGCGTGCGCCGCCAGGGCGCCGAGGAGTTCCACCACCCCCGCGGGGCCCGGGACCACCAGGTCGGCCCGCTCGGACAGTTCGGTCACCTCCGTGCTGCCGCTGCACACCAGGACGCCCGGCAGGCCGTCGGAGCGGAGCTTGTCCAGGGCGGTGAAGGCGGGCAGGTCGCCGAGGTCGTCCCCGGCGTACAGGACGCAGCCCGCGCCGAGGCCGCGGACGAGGTCCAGGAGGGCGACGCCCTTGTCCATGCCCGGCGGGCGCAGTTCGAGGACCATCCGGCCGGGTTCGACGATCAGCCCGTGGCGGGCGGCCAGGCCGGCCAGGGGCTCGCGCAGGGCGTCGAAGGCGGCCTGGGGGTCCTCGGCGCGGCGGGTGTGCACGGCCAGGGAGCGGCCCTTCTCCTCGATCCAGGTGCCCTGCCAGGCACCGATCCGGTCCAGGAAGCCGGGCAGCTCGGCGCGGACGGCGGCGACGCCGGGGTGCGGGGCCGGGGCGGTGACGGTGCCGGTGGCCGCGTCCCAGCGTTCGGCACCGTAGTGGCCGAGGACGACGAGGTGGTCCAGGCCGGGCACGCCGGCGAAGCCGCCGTGCCGCACCGCCACTCCGGCGGGGCGGCCGGTGACCACCACCACGGCGGCCACCTTCGGGGCGAGCGCGGCCAGGGCGGGCACCGCGCCCGGGTGCGCCCTGGCCTGGTCCGGGTCGGGCACGATCGGTGCGAGCGTGCCGTCGAAGTCGAGCGCGATCACCGCGCGCTCCGGCCGCGCGAGCAGCGCGGCGAGCCCGTCCCGTCCGGCCCGCGTGGCGGGCACCGGCAGGGCGGGGGCGTCGGGGGCGGGGTTGGTCGAGTCGGTGTCGTGGCCCATACGCCGAACCTATCCACACACGGCCGGGCCCACTCCTCGGCGGCCGCCGCTCAGCGCTCCGACCGCCGCGCCTGACGCACACGGCGCAGCCGGTTGACGGTCACCGGGTCGTGCGCCAGGGCCCGCGTGTCGTCGAGCAGGGCGTTGAGGAGCTGGTAGTAGCGGACGGGGGAGAGCCCGAGTTCCTCGCGTATCGCGCGCTCTTTCAGGCCGGGGCCGGTGAAGCCCCGCCGCTCCAGGGCGAGGATCTCCCGCTCCCGCAGCCCGAGACCCGGCTCCCGCTCGCCGCCCGCGTCGTCGTCCACGTCCATACGGGCACGGTAACCCCGGCCACCGACAACGCGCCGGGCGGAGCCGGGCCCGGCCGGCTCAGCCCGCGTTCTCCCTGGCCTCGGCCTCCGAGGCGAGGGTCTGGAGCTGGTTGAGGACGCCCGTCGGGTCGCCGCCGGGGGTGACCGTGCCGCCGATGCGCTTCTTGACCTCGGCGCTGACCTGCGCCCAGGACGTCTTGCCCGCCGGGTAGAGCTGGGCGAGGGACAGTTCCTGGAGGAACGGCCACAGGTTCTTGTCCTGCGGGGCCGCGGCCATCGCCTCGGAGGCGGAGGTGGTGACGGGCAGCAGGTCGTACTCGCGGGAGAAGTCCAGGACGTTCTTCTCGCTGTAGACGAAGTCGAGGAAGTCCCCGATCTCCTTCTTGTGGCCGCCCTTCTTGAAGGCCATCATCCAGTCGGTGACGCCCATGGTGGCCTTGGGCGTGCCGTCCCTGCCCGGCACCGGCACCATGCCGAACTTCACGCCCGCCTGCGTGGCCTTCTTCATCAGCGTGGGGTGGCCGTTGAGCATGCCGACCTGGCCCTTGGCGAAGGCGTCGAAGGCGTCGGCGCGGTTGAGCTTGCCGGGCGCGACGGGACCGGTCAGGCCCTTGCCGACCAGTTCGTCCTTGAGCCAGGTGAACGTCTCGGCGTTCTGCGGGGAGTTGATGGTGTACGTGCCGATGTCGTCGGTGTAGCCGGCGCCGCCGCTCAGCAGCCACTGCATCGTCTCGGCCTGCGCCTCCTCGGGGCCGAGCGGCAGCGCGTAGGGGTACTTCACGCCCTTGGCCTTCAGCGCCTCGGCGTCGGCGGCGAGCTGGTCCCAGGTCTTGGGCGGGGTGAGGTCCGCCTGGGAGAAGAGGGTCTTGTTGTAGAAGAGCACGCGGGTGGAGGCGGCGAACGGGATGCCGTACTGCAGGTGGCGCACCTGCCCGGCCTCGGAGAGCTGGTCGAGGAAGTCGGCCTGCACGGCTATGGAGAGCAGGTCGTCGGCCTTGTAGAGCAGGTCCTGGGAGGCGTAGTCGGCGTACGCGCCGATCTGCGCCATGTCCGGCGGGTCCCCGGCGTCGACCATCTCCTTGACCTTGCGGTCGACATCGGTCCAGGAGTAGACCTTGACGTCGATCTTCACCCCGGAGTGCTGGGACTCGTAGTCACGGGCCAGCTTGTCCCAGTACTTCTGGGAACCGTTGGCCGAGGAGTCACCGTAGTCGGCGGCGACCAGCTTGAGGGTGACGTCGGAGGATCCGGTGCTCCCGCAGCCGCCGAGGACCGAGGTCATGCCCAGCGCGGACACCGCCGCGATCATTCCTGCCCTACGCCGCTGCACTGCGTTCCCGCCCCAACCGTCTCGCGCTCACCATGTGGACACGATAGGTCTACACCAGGCCAGTGGACTAGACCTCTCGCGGGTCCAAGGGCCACACTGTTCCGCGTGAGACACGTCATCGCGCTCGATGTGGGCGGCACCGGCATGAAGGCCGCACTGGTCGACAAGAACGGCGGGCTGCTCCACCAGGCGCGCCGGCCCACCGGCCGCGAGCGCGGCCCCGACGCCGTCGTCGAGGGCATCCTCGGCTTCGCCGCCGAACTGCGCGCCCACGGCGCCGAGCGCTTCGGCGAACCGGCCGCCGCGGCGGGCGTCGCCGTCCCCGGCATCGTCGACGAGGCGCGGGGCGTCGCCGCCTACTCGGCCAACCTCGGCTGGCACGACGTACCGCTGCGCGACCTGCTCGCCGAACGGCTCGGCACCCCCGTCGCCCTCGGCCACGACGTGCGCACCGGCGGCCTCGGCGAGGGCCGGATCGGCGCGGGCAAGGGCGCCGACCGGTTCCTGTTCGTCCCGCTGGGCACCGGCATCGCGGGCGCCATCGGCATCGACGGCCGGGTGGAGGCGGGCGCGCACGGCTTCGCCGGCGAGATCGGGCACATCGTCGTCCGGCCCGGCGGCACCCCCTGCCCCTGCGGCCAGCGCGGCTGCCTGGAGCGGTTCGCCTCCGCCTCCGCCGTCAGCCTGGCCTGGGCCGAGGCGTGCGGCGACCCGGACGCGGACGCGGCGGACTGCGCCAAGGCCGTCGAGTCCGGCGACGCGCGCGCCCGCGCGGTGTGGCAGGAGGCCGTGGACGCGCTCGCCGACGGCCTGGTCACCGCGCTCACCCTGCTCGACCCGCGCACGCTCATCATCGGCGGCGGTCTCGCCGAGGCCGGCGAGACCCTCTTCGCGCCGCTGCGGGACGCCGTCCGGCAGCGGGTCACCTTCCAGAAACTCCCCACCATCGTCCCCGCGGCCCTCGGCGACACCGCCGGATGCCTGGGCGCGGGCCTGCTCGCCTGGGACCTCCTCGGCACCGCCGCGCCGGCCCCCTCTTCCCCTTCCACGACTGACCGGAGGTAGCCACCAGATGGCCCCCAGCAAGGTTCTCGACGGAGCCCGGGTGGTGCTGCCCACCGGGATCGCGGACGGCGGCCGTGTGGTCGTCGACGGCACGCGGATCGCCGCGGACGCCCCGCGCGGCGCCGAGACCGTCGACGTCACGGGCCACTGGCTGGTCCCCGGCTTCGTCGACCTCCACAACCACGGCGGCGGCGGCGCGGCCTTCTCCGGCTCGGCCGAGGACGTCATGACCGCCGTCCGCGCCCACCGCGCGCACGGCACCACCACCCTCGTCGCCTCCACCGTCACCGACGAGATGGACCTGCTCACCCACCAGGCCGGGCTCCTGTCCGAACTGGCCGAGCAGGGCGAGATCGCGGGCATCCACTTCGAGGGTCCGTTCATCTCCCCGTGCCGCAAGGGCGCCCACTCCGAGGCGCTGCTGCGCCACCCGGACCCGGCCGACGTGCGCAAGCTGGTCGACGCGGCCCGCGGCCAGGCCAGGATGGTCACGCTCGCCACCGAGCTGCCCGGCGGCCTCGACTCCGTCCGGCTGCTCGCCGAGCACGGCGTGATCGCGGCGATCGGGCACACCGACGCCACCTACGAGCAGACGGTCGAGGCGATCGACGCCGGAGCCACCGTCGCCACCCACCTGTTCAACGCGATGCCGCCGGTCGGCCACCGCGCGCCCGGCCCGATCACCGCCCTGCTGGAGGACGAGCGGGTCACCGTCGAGCTGATCAACGACGGCGTCCATCTGCACCCCGCCGCCCTGGAACTGGCCTTCCACCACGCGGGCGCCGCCCGGGTCGCCTTCATCACCGACGCCATGGACGCCGCCGGCTCCGGCGACGGCCGCTACCTGCTCGGCCCCCTGGAGGTCCAGGTCACCGACGGCGTGGCCCGGCTGGTCGAGGGCGGCTCGATCGCGGGCTCCACGCTCACCCTGGACCGGGCGCTGCGGCGCGCGGTCACCGTCGACCGGCTGCCGGTCGAGGACGTGGTGGCCGCGCTGTCCGCCAACCCGGCCCGGCTGCTCGGCATGGACGACCGCGTCGGCTCCCTGGAGCCCGGCAAGGACGCCGACCTGGTGCTGCTCGACGAGGACTTCGTCCTCAAGGGCGTCATGCGGCGCGGTGAATGGGTGGTCGATCCCCGGCTGGGCTGATCCGCCCGGCCCCGGGGCGGCGCTCCGTGCGGCGCTCGTACGTCGCACGCGCGGCGCTCGTACAGCACGCGCGCGGTGCTCGTACGGTGCTCCGTCCCGCACCGCGGTGGCGCTCCGTGCGGTACGCGGCCGCCCGCCCGGACGCTGTGGCCGGTACGGGGGGTGGGCGGTTCGCCGTCCGTTTGGCATGATCGAAGCTCCGGCGGACCGCCGGACCATCGTGACAGGCGCACGTGCGTGACGAGCGCACTTACTCGGGGGAGGCCGGCCCACGTGATCCTCACGGTCACGCTGAACACCGCTCTCGACATCACCTACCGGGTGCCGTCCCTGCGGCCCCACACCTCGCACCGCGTGTCGGAGGTGACCGAGCGGCCCGGCGGCAAGGGCATCAACGTGGCCCGGGTCCTGGCGGCCCTCGGCCACCAGGTGACGGTCACCGGCTTCGCGGGCGGTGCCACCGGACGCGAGGTGCGCGCCGGGCTCGCGGCCGAGCCCGGGGTGACGGACGCGCTGGTCCCGGTGGCCGGCGCGACCCGGCGCACGGTGGCGGTGGTCGACGAGCACACCGGCGACACCACCCAGCTCAACGAACCGGGCCCGCTCGTCACCGCCGCCGAGTGGTCCGCCTTCCAGGACGCCTACGAGGGCCTGCTGCCCTCCGTGGCGGCGGTGGCGCTGTGCGGCAGCCTGCCGCCGGGACTGCCGGTGGGCGCGTACGCGGGCCTGGTGCGCGCCGCGCGCTCGGCGGGCGTGCCCGTCCTGCTGGACACCAGCGGGGAGGCGCTGCGCCGCGGCCTGGCCGCCCGCCCCGACATCATCAAGCCGAACGCCGACGAACTGGCCGAGCTGACCGGCTCCCACGAGCCGCTGCGCGCCACGCAGGACGCCCGCAGGCGCGGCGCCCGCACGGTCATCGCCTCCCTCGGCGCCGAGGGCCTGCTCGCGCACACCCCCGAGGGCATGTGGCGGGCCGCCCCGCCCGCCCGCGTCCACGGCAACCCGACCGGCGCGGGCGACTCGGCGGTCGCGGGCCTGCTCTCCGGCCTGGTGGAGAAGCTGCCCTGGCAAGACCGCCTGGCCCGCGCGGTCGCCCTGTCCGCGGCGACGGTGCTGTCCCCGACAGCCGGCGACTTCGACCGCGCGGCCTACGAGAAGCTGCTGGGGCGGGTGGAGGTGACGGGGCAGGTCAGCGCGGCGTGAGCATCGGCCGCCGGGCTCAGGAGGACCCGACCCAGCCCTTCACCAGCCACAGCTGGTCGAGGTAGGCGTCGCACTGGTCGCCCTGCTCGCACGAGATCTTGAGGGTGTTCGTGCCCTTGTTGAGCTGAAGCCAGTTGTAGGTCTTCGTCCAGCCCTTCTCGTAGTCCCCGTCGCCCGCGCCCGCCCAGTTCTTCAGCTTCACGGCCGTGGTGGACGGGGTGCCGTTGACCGTGAGGGTGGCCTTGCCGTCCTTGCCGGGCACGCTGTAGCCGATGTAGACGCTGTACTTGCCGTCCTCCGGGATGCCGTTGACGGTCCAGGTGACGGAGGCGCCGGGCTTGTCGAAGTTGTTGACGTAGACGCCGTCGGCCGCCTGGGCGCCCTTGACGTCGGAGGCGGTGGTCGCGCCGCCGCCCAGCAGCAGGGCCTTCGCGTCGATCTTCGGGAGTTCGCCGTCGGCGGCCACGCTGCTGCTCGGCGAGGGGGCCGGACCGCTGCTCCGGGGGGCCGTCGGGGTCGAGCCGCCCGCCGTGTCGTCGCCCTTCTCGTCGGACTTGTCGCCGATCATGGCGACGCTGATGCCGATGACGACGGCGGCGACCACCGCGACGGCTCCGATCAGCAGGCCCTTGGTGTTGGGGCCCCGCCGGCCGCCGCCACCGCCGCTGCCCCGGCCCTGCTGCTGCCGGGGCGGCTGTGCGCCGCCCGGCAGGGTCTCGGGCGCGGCGTAGTGGGCGTTCGGCCGGCCGTACGCCCCCTGCTGCGGGACCTGGCCGTAGGCCGCCGTGGGGGCCTGGGGCGTCTGCTGGGTCTGCTGGCCGTACTGGCGCTGACCGACGGCGCGGACCCGGTTGACCGAGCCGGGGTAGCCGTAACCGCCGGAGGGCGGCTGGGCTCCGTTGGCCTGACCGTCGGCGTACAGATAGCCGAACGGGTCGTCGTCCTCGGGCGTGCTCGGGCCGTTTTCGCCGGGCGTCATCCCTTGGTCTCCTCAACAGTGCGGGTCGGGTGCAGTACGTCGTGAGATTGGACCGAGCCTACCCGCTCCTCTGGGGCCGAACGGGTGACTCACCCCGCACCCTGCCGCTGACCAGCGGTTTATCCGGCCCGCCGATGCTGTTTGGGACGAGATCGTTTCTCGACGTACATCCGTTCGTCCGCGGACTTCAGCACTTCGTCCGCCGTCATCCCGCAATGTGCCCATCCGATGCCGAAGCTGGCGCCGACCCGGACGGCCCGGCCCTCGGCGCGGATGGGCTGGATGATCTCGTTGCGCAGGCGCACGGCGAGGTCCTCGGCGTCGGCGCGGCCGAGGCCGTCGGCGAGGATCACGAACTCGTCGCCGCCGAGCCGGGCCACGGTGTCGCCGTCCCGCACGCCGTTGGACAGGCGCCGGGCCACCTCGATGAGGACGGCGTCGCCGGCGTTGTGCCCGAACCGGTCGTTGATCGACTTGAAACCGTCGAGGTCGCAGAAGAGGACGGCGAGGCCCTTGGTGCCGTCGTCCCGGTCGCCCTCGGGGGCGACGGTGTGCACGTGGTGGTCGTAGGCGTCGTAGGCCTGCGGGCCGGCGTCGAAGTCGAAGCCGTGGTCGTGTCCGGTGTCGGCGCCGGCGTACGCCGGGTGGCCGTACGCGGCGTCCAGGGACTCCAGGTCGCCGGGGAGCGCGGAGTGCGAGCGGCGGCACAGGCGCGCGGAGAGCCGTGAGCGCAGTTCGGCGGAGTTCGGCAGGCCGGTGAGGGAGTCGTGGGAGGCGCGGTGGGCGAGGTGCAGCTCGCGGCGCTTGCGCTCCTCTATGTCCTCGACGTGGGTGAGCAGGAAGCGGGGGCCGTCGGCGGCGTCCGCGACCACGGAGTTGCGCAGGGACACCCAGACGTAGGTGCCGTCGCGGCGGCCCAGGCGCAGCTCCGCCCGGCCGCCCTCGGCGGAGGTGCGCAGCAGGGTGCCTATGTCCTCGGGGTGGACGAGGTCGGAGAAGGAGTAGCGGCGCATCGCGGAGGCGGGGCGGCCCAGCAGGCGGCACAGGGCGTCGTTGGTGCGCAGGATCCGGCCGTGCTGGTCGCCGCCCATCTCGGCGATGGCCATGCCGGAGGGGGCGTACTCGAAGGCCTGCCGGAAGCTCTCCTCGCTGGCGCGCAGGGCCTGCTGGTCGCGCTCCAGCCGGACCAGGGCGCGCTGCATGTTGGCGCGCAGCCGGGCGTTGCTGATCGCGATGGCCGCCTGGAACGCGTACACCTGCAGAGCCTCGCGGCCCCAGGCGCCGGGACGGCGGCCGCCGCGCGGCCGGTCCACGGAGAGCACGCCGAGCAGCTCGCCCGGGGAGCCCGCGGGCGCGCCGGGCGCGTACATGGGGGCGAAGAGGCGGTCGGAGGGGTGCCACTCGTCCTCGAAGCGGGGAGCGGGCCCGTCGGTGTACCACTGCGGGACGTCGTCGTCGTCGAGGACCCAGCCCTCGGTGTGGGGGATGAAGACCAGGTCGCCCCAGGCCTCGCCCATGGACAGGCGGCGGTCCCAGGACTCGCGGGAGCCGACCCGGCCGGTGATGAGGGCCTCGGCGGCGGGGTTGCCGGAGAAGGCGGCCACGACGAGGTCGCCGTCGGGGCGTACGAGGTTGACGCAGGCCAGTTCGTAGCCGAGGCCGGTCACGACGCCGTCGGCCACGGTCTGGAGTGTGTCGGCCAGGCTGCGCGCGGTGTTCATGTCCGCCATGACCTGGTGCAGTTGCCGCAGGGTCGCAAGACGGACATAGGGCTCCGACTCGGTCTCCATGCTCGCCCTCCCCCCGAGACCTCGCAGTGAATCAAAGGGTTCTCTTCGGCGTATCGTGCCGTGCGGTCTACGCCACTGAATCACAGCGCGAAGCCCACTCGGTACACAGGGTCAACAATTCACGTCCCTTGTGACTCAAGTCACAACCGAACGTGAACAATTGAGTGGTGTTTCTGCTTTTTTCCGAAGTGTTCACTGAACGCAAACTTGTGCTGTGCGGCCATGATGCACGAGAGATCGCGGGAACGGGCTGGAATCGCTGGTTCCGATGAGCCGCGACGAGCGGGACGGTGGGTCCGCGGACCTAGGACCGGGCTCGGGCCAGGGCCCGATGCGCGGGGCGCGGGCCGGTCATTAGCGTTGATGTGTGCTGAACACTTCCCCCGCCCCGTCCCGCGCCCTCGCCCCCGCCTCCTCCGGGCATGCTGAGGGGGTGAGCGACGACGAGTTCCGTGCCGCGATGTCCCGCCTGGCCGCGGGCGTGGTCCTGGTGACCGCGCAGGAGCCGCCGCTCGACCCGGACGACCCGCTCGCGCCGGGCGGGGAGGACGTGGGGATGACCGCGACGGCGTTCCTGTCCGTCTCCCTCGACCCGCCGCTGGCCCTGGTCAGCCTGCGCGAGGGCTCCCGCATGGACGACCTGCTCGCCGAGCAGCCGCTGTGGGCCGTGTCCGTCCTGGCCGAGAGCCAGCGGCACATCGCCGGCCGCTTCGCCATGAAGGGCCGCATCAGCGACCGCCTGCTCTTCGCGGACATCCCCTACGTCCGCGGCGAGGTGTCCGGCGCCCCGCTGGTGGGCGGCGCCCTGGCCACCCTGGAGCTGCGCACCGAGCAGCGGGTCCCGGCGGGCGACCACACCCTGGTCGTCGGCCGCGTCCTGTCCGCCCGGCTGCCGAGCGCACAGGGCGGCCCGCTGATGTACTTCCGCGGCCGCTACCGGCACCTGGGCTGACGCCGCGACCGGGACGCGCGGGACGCGGCGGCCGTGCGGGACACGGGCCGCCGGGTCGCCGTCGGCCGGGGGGCGTGGGGGGGGACCGGCCGCCGGGGGGCCGTGGTCCGGTGCTTCGTACGGGACACAGACCGCCGGGGGGCCGTGGCGCGGTGGCTGGCTTCCTGATGGCCTTCCTCGACATCGACTGGCACCTGAACGGCAGCGTGATCCGCTCGGGCCTGTGGCGGCTGAACATCGCGGCCGGGGAGCAGGGCCGCGGTCACGGCCGGTTCGCGGTGCACGCCGTCGCCGCCGAACTCCGCCGCCGGGGCGCCACCCGGATGTACGTCTCCTGGCACCCGGGCCCGGACGGCCCGGAGCGCTTCTACCTGCGGCTCGGCTTCCGTCCGAACGGCGAGACGAGCGGCGGCCAGACGGTGGGCGTCCTGGACCTGACCCGGGAGCCGGCCGATCCGGAAGCACCCGGCACCGCGCCGAACGCCTGACGGCAGGGGCCAGGCGGGCCTGGCCCAGGGCGTGTTCCGGGAGCCTCGCCCGCCCCGCCCTCCGGGCGGACGGCGGCGGTACCGCCGGAACACGCCCTACCCCCAGTCCCGCCCCGACCGCCCCCGTTTCGTCTGCGAGCGCTGTTTCTTCTCGCGCAGGCGGCGCTCGTTGATGCCGCGGGGGATGCGGGTGGGCCGGCGAGGCTGGGGCGGCGGCGCGGTGGCCTCGGCGAGGAGGGCGGCGAGGCGCACCGCGGCGGCCTCGCGGTTGCGCCACTGGGAGCGGTGCTCGGAGGCGCGGACGGTGACGACGCCGTCGACGAGCCGGCCCGCCAGCCGCCGCAGCGCGCGTTCCTTCCACACCTCGGGCAGCGCCTCGGTGCGCGCCAGGTCGAAGCGCAGCTCCACCTGGCTGTCGGTGGTGTTGACGTGCTGGCCGCCGGGCCCCGAGGACCGCGAGAAGCGCCAGGCCAGCTCGGCCTCGGGGAGCGCGACGGAGCCGCGGAT
Source organism: Streptomyces sp. NPDC006743 (assembly GCF_040703815.1). Lineage (NCBI taxonomy): Bacteria > Bacillati > Actinomycetota > Actinomycetes > Kitasatosporales > Streptomycetaceae > Streptomyces > Streptomyces sp. NPDC006743. The sequence continues at coordinate 204,728 of NZ_JBEYJA010000004.1, forward strand.
GACATAGGGACCGGACATGCCCTCCATGGTCCCGCGCCTGTCCGGGGCACGTCACCGGGTTTTCCCGGACATCCGGCGCGGCGCGCCGTCCCGCCGCCGGTCCGGGCCGTTCGGGCCCGGCTTGGTAAAAAAGGTAAAGACATCCGGAACCATGGGGACCCCTCTCGGCGTTCCTAGAGGTGGCGGTAGCTTCGTCCGCACACGCAACGAGGGAAGGGACTCCCAACAATGGCTGTAAGCCTCTCCAAGGGCGGCAACGTCTCGCTCACCAAGGAAGCTCCGGGCCTGACCGCCGTCACCGTGGGCCTCGGCTGGGACGTCCGCACCACCACCGGCACGGACTTCGACCTGGACGCCTCCGCCATCGCGGTCAACGCGCAGGGCAAGGTGTACTCCGACGCCCACTTCGTCTTCTTCAACAACAAGCAGACCCCGGACAGCACCATCGTCCACACCGGTGACAACCGCACCGGCGAGGGCGCGGGCGACGACGAGGCGATCAACGTCAACCTCGCCGGGCTCCCGGCCGACGTCGACAAGATCGTCTTCCCGGTCTCCATCTACGACGCCGAGAACCGCAGCCAGAACTTCGGCCAGGTCCGCAACGCCTACATCCGCATCGTCAACCAGGCCGGCGGCGCGGAGATCGCCCGCTACGACCTGTCGGAGGACGCCGCCACCGAGACCGCCATGGTCTTCGGCGAGCTGTACCGCAACGGCGCGGAGTGGAAGTTCCGCGCGGTCGGCCAGGGCTACGCCTCGGGCCTGGTGGGCATCGCCCAGGACTTCGGTGTGAACGTCTGACGGACCGCCGCACCCCGCCCCGGAGCCCGGACCCGCCGTCGCGGTGTCCGGGCTCCGGCGCCTGTCCGCGCGGCGGGAGACCCCGGACGCCCGGGGGTGCCGCGATACGTTGCGCGCATGATCCTCCAGCCCCTGTCGTTCTCCCCCCCCACGGCCTGCCGCCCGGGCTGCTGGCCGAACTCACCGCGCTCTACGCCTCCCGGCGCGACTTCCACGCCCTCAGCGGTGACTTCCCCGACCCGGACGACATCCGCCCCGAGCAGGTCGCCGCCGCACTCGCGGACGAGCTGGCCCACCCGGACGCGCAGGTGCTGCTGGCCCGCAGCGAGGGCACGCTGGTGGGGATCGCCGTCACCCTGGACCACCATCCCGACCCGGCCGACCCCGACCCGTGGATCGGCCTGCTGATGGTGGACGCGGCGGCCGGCCGCCGGGGCCACGGCAGACGGCTGGCGGCCCTGGTCGAGGACCGCTTCCGCGCGGCGGGCCGCACCGCCGTGCGCCTGGCCGTCCTCGACGGCAACCAGGCCGGCCTCGCCTTCTGGACCGCCCTCGGCTACGGCGTCGTCGACCACCGCGCGGACCGTGACCGGGGCCGCCCCTGCGCGGTGCTGCGCAAGGAGCTGGTCTGAGGAGGCGCCCCGCGAACGTGCCCCCGCGGACCGGAGCGGCCGGACCCGGCAGGCCGCTCACGGGTGTGCGGGCCTGCCCTCGCCGTACAGCCAGTCCCGCCAGATCGCGCTGAAGTCCTTGCCGGGCGCCTTCTTCTCGACGTACGCCGTGAAGTCGGCGGTGGAGGCGTTGCCGTGGCGGTGGGCGGCGGCCCAGCCCTGGACGATGCCGTAGAAGGCGTCGTCACCGACCGTCTGGCGGATCTTGTGCAGGACCATCGCGCCGCGGTCGTACACGGGCGCGTCGGAGATGACCGCGGCGCTGCTCGGCCGGCCGGGCGGATAGGCCCAGACGTCCGTGCCGTTGTCGCCCTCGCCGCGGTAGACGGTCTCGAAGGTCTCCTGCGCGCTGGGTCCGTCGTGGTCCTCCGCCCACAGCCACTCCCCGTACGTGGCGAACGACTCGTTGAGCCACATGTCCCGCCAGCTCTTCGGGGTGACGGAATCGCCGTACCACTGGTGGACGAGTTCGTGGACGAGGGTGGTGGTGTCGGGGGCGCTGGGGAAGGCGGGGCGGTTCTGCGTCTCCAGCGCGTAGCCGACACCGGGGACGCGGTCGACGATCGCCCCGGTGGAGGAGAAGGGGTAGGGACCGAAGTTGTCCTCCGCCCAGTCCATGATCTCGGGGATCTGCGCGAGCACCGGCTCGCTCTCCCCGGCCAGCGCGGGATCGACCGCCGTGTACACCGGCAGGCCGTTGCCGAGAGTGGACCGGCTCACCTCGAAGTCGCCGATCGCGACCGTGGCGAGGTAGGTCGCCATCGGCTCGCCGGTGTGCCACCGGTACGTCGTACGGCCCCCGCTGGTCGTCGTGCTCTTCAGTTCGCCGTTGGAGACGGCCGTCAGCTTCCGGCCGGCGGGCACGCTGACGGAGATGTCGTACGTGGCCTTGTCCGAGGGGTGGTCGTTGTTCGGGAACCACGCCATCGAGCCGACCGGCTGTCCGAGGGCGAGGGCGCCGTCGGCCGTGGGCAGCCAGCCCTCCTTCGACCCACCGGGGTCGGTGACGGTGCGCGGGGTGCCGGAGTAGCGGACCGTGGTGCTGAAGGTCTCGCCCTCGGCCAGGTCGTCGTGCGGCCGGACGGTCAGCTCCTGCCCCGCCCGGTGGAAGCGGGCGCCCCGCCCCTCGACGGTCACGCTCTCCACCTCCATCCCCTGGAGATCCAGGTCGAAGGCGGACAGGTCCTCGGTGGCGCGGGCGGTGACCGCGGCCGTGCCGGTGAGGCGGCGGTGGTCCGGGTCGTAGGCGAGCGTGAGGCCGTAGTGGCTCACGTCGTACCCGCCGTTGCCCGCCCTCGGGAAGTACGGGTCACGCAGGCCGTACCCGCCCGGCCGGCCGTGGACGCCGCCGTCGCAGGCGGTCAGCGGGAGGGCGCACAGCAGTAACGCGCCGACGGCTCGGGCAAACAGTGCGGTTCGGGACACGAGTGCGATCCTATGCGGCGGCCGTGACACCATCCCTTCGTGCTCGACATCGGCTACGCCCTCTCCAACCGCTTCCCCGACCCCCCGCAGACGGACTACCGCCGGGCGGACGTCCGCACCCTGCGCCACGACCTGTTCTGCGGCGACGTCTATCTGGCGGACACCCGCTCGGACCGGGAGCTGGCCACGGCCTGGGGCTGGGTGCCGGTGCTCGACTTCGCGTGGGCGCTGTGCGACATCGTGGAACAGGTGGACCGGGACCCGGCCGGTTCCCGGGCGGCACGCCCCCAGCGGGCCGAACTGGACTTCACCGAGTCCACCGACCGCATGCTCTTCGAGCGGCGCTTCGGCTGGGTGGACATCGAGGCCGACTGGATGCCGGCCGAGGAGCCCCCGCTGTCCTTCTCCCACACCGAACTGCGCCGGGAGGCACGCGACTTCCTGCACGACCTGATCGCCGACCTGTGCGACCTGCACGAGGACCTGGCGGAGAACCCCGCGCTGTGGACCCTCCAGGCCCGCTTCCCCCGCCTGCCCTGACCCCGCCCGTCCTGACCCCGCCCGCCGGGCCACGGTGCCGCCGTCCTCGCCGGTGTGACCTCCCGGCCGTGGGCCCAGGACGGTGTGACCTCCCGACCGGGAGCCCGGGCCGGTGTGACCGGCGGGCCGACGTACCCCCGCCAGTGCGACCGCCCGGCCCGCGCCCCCCGTGCGACCGCTCGGCCCGCACACCCCCGCCCGGCCGGCGCACCCCCGGCGGTGCGCCCCCGCCCGCCGCCGGACTCCTGCCCGGCGCGCCGCCGTCCGGCACCGCGCCCGCGCCCCTCAGTCCTCCACCCTCACCCCCAGCTCCGCCGCCAGCACCGGCGCCAGGTCGAGCAGTTGCCCCGTGCTGATCACCGCCCCTGCCAGCCGGTCCACGCCCCGCGCGATCTCCAGGCGGGCGGCCCCGCGCAGGTCGACGTCGGTGAGCGCCGCCCCGCCGAAGTCGACGCCCTGGAGCACGCAGTCCACGAACTCGACCCGCTCCAGCCGGGCTCCCCCGAAGTCCGGCTCGACCAGGACACAGCCCTCGAAGACCACGTCCCGCAGCCTGGCCTTGCGCAGGTTCAGGTAGTCGATCTTGCCGCCGCGGATCCGCACCCGCTCGAGGACCGCGCCGTGCGACTGCACCCCGCCTAGCCGGGCGTCGGTCAGCTCGACGTCGCGCAGCGTCGCCTCGGCGAGGTCCGTACCGACGCCCCGAACGCCGGTGAGGACCGTGTCGAACAGGCGCGCGCGGCGCAGCGACGCGTCGTCCAGGACGCAGCCCCGCAGCGCGCAGTCCATGAACCGGGCGCCCGCGCCGTCCTGCCCGGCGAAGTCGGTCTCCCGGAACTCCAGCCCGTCGTAGTCGCCGTCCGGGGCCAGGCCCGCGCCTTCGTACGCCTCCAGCGCGGGCAGCCGCACCTCGGGCCGCCGCGCCGCCTTCACCCGCCCCCGGCCGCCGCCCGTGCCGCCGGTACCGTCCGCCGCTCTCCTCGCCATGCCCCCATCGTGCACCCCGCCACCGACAGCGCACCGCGCAGCCCGCCCGGCCTGCGCGGTCACGGGCGATGTCACGAACCGCGGCCCTCGGACGGTCGTACCCGGAAAGCCGCCCGGCGGACGTCACGGCGGCGCCGGGAACGACAGAGGGAGGACCCGTACCCATGCACCGCATCACCGTCATCGGCGGCGGACTGGCCGGGCTGGCCGCCGCCGTCACCGCGGCCGAGGCAGGCGCCGAGGTCACCGTGCACGAGGCCCACCACACACTCGGCGGACGGGCCCGGACGGCGGACGCCCCCTACCGCACCAACGAGGGGCCGCACGCGCTCTACGACGGCGGGCCGCACTGGGCCTGGCTCAGGCGGCGCGACCTGATCGGACCGCTCGCCCCGCTGCGGCCCCTGGAGGCGGCCCGGCTGCGGCTGCGTCACCGCGGGAAGCTGCGCCGCACCCCGCCGCGGGCGATGCTCGGGCTGCTGTTCCGCGGCGCCTCGCAGGCCCCGGTGGACACCGACTTCCTGACCTGGGCGACCGGCGTCGCGGGCGAGGAGGGCGCCCGGGCCGCCGCGCACTACGCGGCCGTCGCCCTGTTCCACCACGACCCGGGCGCGCTGTCCGCCGCGTTCGTGCAGGAGCGGCTGCGGCGTGCCACCAAGCTGCCGCCCGAGGCGCACTACCCGCGCGGCGGCTGGGCGGGCGTGGTGGACCGGATGGCGGCGCGGGCCTGGGACCTCGGCGTCCGCATCGAGACGCTGTCACGCGTCGACACCCTGCCCGCCGGCGGGCCCGTCATCGTCGCCACCTCGCTGGAGGCCGCCCGCCGGCTGCTCGGCGACGACTCCCTGACCTGGCCGAGCGGCCGCACGGTGCTGGTCGACCTGGCGGTGCGCACCCGGCGCGGGGACGCGTTCGCCGTGTCCGACCTGGACGCGCCCGGCTGGATCGAGCGGTTCAGCGCGGCCGACCCCACCCTGGCGCCCGCCGGTGAGCAACTGATCCAGGGACAGATCCCGATCGCCCCGCACGAGTCGCGGGCGGACGGCTCGGCGCGGGCCGGGGAACTGCTCGACCTGGGGTTCCCCGGCTGGCGCGAGCGGGCCACCTGGCGGCGGGACGCGGTCGCGAGCGGCCGCACCGGGGCGGTGGACCCGCCCGGCACCACCTGGCGCGACCGGCCCGCCGTCGACCGGGGCGACGGCGTCTACCTGGCCGGCGACCAGGTCGCGGCGCCCGGCGTGCTGTCGGAGGTGTCCTTCACCAGCGCCCTCACCGCGGTCTCCCTGGCCCTGGGCCGGCCCAGCCTCGATCCGGCCCGCTGACCCTGCCGGGCGGCCGGCCCCCCGTACCGCTGATCCGGCCGGGCCCTCCGGCCCCCGGGCCGGGGCGCGCCCGCCCGACGGCCGGTTCCGGCGATCCCGGGATGCGGCATGTGCCGATTCATGCTGTTCTGACGGGATGAGTATCACCCGAAAAGGTGAATCCTCCGTCATGCACCGGCACCCCCGTCCCCGGCACCAGCCCCGCCACGCGCGCCCCTCGGACGCGCACCGCTGGTGGGCGCTGGTGGTGATCGCCCTCGCGCAGCTGATGGTGGTGCTGGACGCGACCATCGTGAACATCGCCCTGCCCTCCGCCCAGCGCGACCTGCACATGTCGGACGCCAACCGCCAGTGGGTGATCACCGCCTACACCCTCGCGTTCGGCGGGCTGCTCCTGCTGGGCGGGCGGATCGCCGACCTGGCCGGGCGCAAACGCACGTTCGTCATCGGGCTCGTCGGCTTCGCCGCCGCCTCCGCGTTCGGCGGCGCGGCCACGTCCTCGGGCCTGCTCTTCGGCGCGCGGGCCCTGCAGGGCGCCTTCGCCGCCGTCCTGGCGCCCTCCGCGCTCTCCCTGCTGACCACGACCTTCACCGATCCGCGCGAGCGCGGGAAGGCGTTCGGTATCTACGGCGCGCTCGCGGGCAGCGGCTCGGCGATCGGTCTCCTCCTCGGCGGCCTGCTGACCGAGTACCTGGACTGGCGCTGGTGCCTGTACGTCAACGTGCCCATCGCCGCCGTCGCCGTGCTCGGCGCGTCCGCGCTGCTGCGCGAACGGCCGGGGCACGCCGGTGTCCGGCTGGACGTGCCGGGCGCGGTGCTGGGCTGCGGCGGTCTGGTGGCCGTCGTCTACGGCTTCAGCGAGGCACAGCCGCGCGGCTGGACGGACGCGCTGGTACTGGCCCTGTTCGCGGCGGGCGCGGCGATGCTGGCGGCGTTCGTGTGGTGGCAGACGAGGGCCCCGGTGCCGCTGCTGCCCCTGCACGTCCTGCGCGAGCGCAACCGGGCCGGCTGCTTCCTGACCATGCTGCTGGCCGTGATCGGCATGTTCGGGCTGTTCCTGTTCATGACCTACTACCTGCAGGAGATCCTCGGCTACTCACCGCTGCGGGCCGGGCTCGCCTTCCTGCCGCTGACCGCCGCGATCGTCGCCGGCTCCACCCAGATCTCGGCCCGGCTGCTGCCCCACGTGGCGCCCCGCGCGCTCATGGTCCCGGGGATGCTGCTGGCGGCGGGCGGTCTGCTGCTGCTGACCCGGCTCACGGTCGCCTCGCGGTACACCACCGAGGTGCTGCCCGCGCTGCTGCTGATGGGCCTCGGCATGGGCCTGACCTTCATGCCGGTGTTCGCCACCGCCACCGCGGGCGTCGCCGCGCGGGACGCGGGCGTGACCTCGGCGACCGTGAACACCGCGCAGCAGGTGGGCGGTTCGATCGGCACCGCGCTGCTCAACACGGTCGCCATCTCCAGCAGCACCGCGTACATCACCGCGCACCTGCGCGCCGAGACCGACCGGGCCCGGGTGGTCCCGGAGGGCGTCGTGCACGGCTACACGGTCGCGATCTGGTGGGCGGCGGCCGTCATGCTCCTGGCCGGACTGGCCGCCGGCCTGATGGTGACGGCCCGCGCGCCCAGGCACGCCACGGCCGCGGAGGCGGTGCGGGAGCCGGCGGCCCCATGAACCCGCGAGGGGCGGGGAGGGTTCCGAGTTCGCACCCGGAACCCTCCTCCTGCGGACGGGCGGGTGCCCGCGGGCGGGCACGCCCGCGGGGAGGTGCGGCGCGGGGCCCGGGCCGGGCGCGTCTCAGTGCCGTCCCGCCACCCGGTCCGCGAGGCGGGCCAGACGGGAGGAGCGGGCGCTGTGCGTGAGGGCCTCGCGGCGGTCCGCCGTGCGGTAGGTGGCGTACATGCCCTGCACGCCCAGCCAGCGCAGCGGCTCCGGTTCCCACCTGCGGACCTTGTGCCCGACCCAGGGCAGTGCGGTGAGCGCGGTCGCGCCCGCCGCACCGGAGTCGAGCCGGACCAGGTCGGCCAGGGTGCGGGCGGCCAGGTTGGTGGTGGCGACGCCCGAGCCGACGTAGCCGCCCGCCCAGCCGAGGCCGCTGCCGCGGTCCAGGGTGACGGTCGCGCACCAGTCGCGCGGGACGCCGAGGACACCGGACCAGGCGTGCGTGATCCGCAGCCCGGCCAGTGAGGGGAAGAAGCCGACGAGGATGTCGCGCAGGTCGCGGACGGTCTCCCGCTGGGTGCGGCCGTCGTTGTCGGTGCGCGAGCCGAAGCGGTACGGCACTCCGCGGCCGCCGAGCGCGATGCGGCCGTCGGCGGTGCGCTGGGCGTACATGTAGGCGTGCGCCATGTCGCCGAGGGTCTCGCGGCCGTCCCAGCCGAGCGCCGCCCACTGCGCCTCGCTCAGCGGCTCGGTGGCGATCATCGAGGAGTTCATCGGCAGCCAGGTGCGCCGCTGGCCCTTCAGGGAGGCGGTGAAGCCCTCGGTGCAGCGCAGCACGTAGGGGGCGCGGACGGTGCCGTACGGGGTGAGGGCGCGGCGGGGACGGATCTCGGTGACCGGCGTCGCCTCGTGGATCGTCACGCCCAGCGCCTCCACCACCGCGGCCAGACCCTTGACCAGCCTGGCCGGGTTCAGGCGGGCGCCGTGCGGGGTCCAGGTGGAGCCGACCGCGTCGGCGACCCGGATCCGCTCGGCCGTCTCGCGCGCGCCGTACAGCTCCCGGTCCTTCTCGCCGTAGGACAGTTCGTGCTCGTGGAAGGCCTTCAGGCGGGCCAGCTGGGCGGGGGTGCGGGCGACCTCCAGGACGCCGCCCTTGTGGACGCCGGCGTCGATGCCCTCCTCGGCGGCGACGCGGATCACCTCGTCCACGGTGTCGTTCATCGCCCGCTGGAGCCGTACGGCGGCCTCGTGGCCGTGCAGTGCCGCGTACCGGTCGCGGCCGGCGACACCGTTGTAGAGCCAGCCGCCGTTGCGCCCGGAGGCGCCGTAGCCGCAGAACTTCTGCTCCAGCACGGTGATCCGCAGGGACGGCTCGGCCTTCTTCAGGTAGTACGCCGTCCACAGTCCCGTGTAGCCGCCGCCGACGATCACCACGTCGGCGCTCGCGTCCCCGGTCAGCGGCTCGCGCACGGCGGGGATGCCGTCGTCCGCGAACCAGAAGGAGATGCCGCCGTTCACGACGCCGCCGTCGCCTGTGCCGCCGCCAGCGGCATTCCTCGCCGAGCTGCTCATGGCCGGACGTTAACGCCTGGTGCGCGCCGGTGTCTCCTTCGGATTCCGTGCTTTTCCGGCCCCCTCGGCCAGCGGCCGGCACCCCAGACCGATCAGCACGGCGGTGAAATGCCCGAGATCGGTGAAGGTGCGCCCGGCCAGCAGCGGCACCCCGAAGAAGACGAGCACGGCGGCGGCGTACGGATACCGCCAGGGTCTGCGGATCCGGTAGGTCAGCACGCCGGCCACCCCGGCCAGCGCGTAACTGACCCCGACGTCCAGCGTGTCGACCGCGGACGGCGGCGCCACATGACGGCCGATCGCCCACAGCAGCGCGCCCTCGCTGATCAGCGTGGCCAGCACGTGCGCGGCCACGCACACCAGCAGCCAGCGCAGGGTGCCCAGCCAGCGCTCGGCCTGCGCGTGGAAGAGCGAGTAGAGGGCGGCGTAGGGCAGCCAGCGCCCGCTCGGGATCCACATCGCGCTGGCGAACAGCACCCGCACCGGGCTGTCCGACAGCTCGTGGATGTTCGTCGACCGCTGCCGCAGGAAGTCCTCCTCGAAATCCGGCGACATGCGGTGCAGGGCGACGGTGGTGACGAACAGGACCAGCAGCCAGACGTACGTCCCGGGGGCGGCGCGCACGTACGCCGCCACCGCCCCGAGCCCGCGCCGAAACCGGATGACCCCGCTCACACCGGCCAGTATGGTCGGCCCCGTGATCGAGGTGCCCGCCGAGCTGGCCGCTGCGCAGGAGAAGTTCAACGGCGCGGCGGGCCGGGCCTTCGTCGCCGGGCTGCCCGAGCGGGCGGACCGCTTCCTCGCGCACTGGGACCTGCGCCTGGACGGCCCGCCGATGCACGGGGTGTGCGCGCTGGTCCTTCCGGTGGTACGGGCCGGGACCGCCGGCTGCCCGCCGGAGCCCGGGGCAGGGACGCCGGCCGTGCTCAAGCTCCAGCCGCTGGACGAGGAGAGCGCGGGCGAGCCGGCCGCGCTGCGCGCCTGGGACGGCGACGGGGCCGTACGGCTGCTGGAGCACGACGCACCCACCTGCACCCTCCTCCTCGAACGACTGGACGAATCCCGGATGCTGTCGGCACTGCCGGACAGCCGCGCGGCCGTCGAGGTGATCGGCTCGCTCCTGGCGCGGCTCACCTCCGTGGCCGCCCCGGCGGGCGTGCGGCGGCTGGGTGACATCGCGCGGGCGCTGCTGGAGCGGGCGCCGCGGGCGCTGCCGCGCGTGCCGGACGCCGGCGACCGGCGACTGCTCGCCGACTGCGCGGCGGCCGTGCGCGAGGTCGCCGGCGCGCCCGGTGACCGGCTGCTGCACTGGGACCTGCACTACGACAACGTGCTCGCCGCCGACCGCGAGCCCTGGCTCGCCATCGACCCCAAGCCGCTCGCCGGCGACCCCGGCTTCGACCTGATGCCCGCACTCGGCAACCGCTACGACCCCGCCGAGACCCTGTGGCGCTTCGACGCGCTGACCGCGCGGCTCGGCCTGGACAGGGAGCGGGCGCGCGCCTGGACGCTCGGGCGGGTGCTCCAGAACTGCCTGTGGGAGATCGAGGACGGCCGGCCCCTGGACCCCGTGCAACTGGAGATCGGCCGGGCGCTGCGCGTCTGAGACGGGCGCCGCAGAACCGGTCGCACCGCACCCCCGGGCCGGGCCCCGGGACGGACGGGCGCACCTGAGACCTGCCTGGCGGACGCCGGTCCGAGCGAGGCCGTGCGTCACCTGGAGCGGGCGCCGTGCGGGGCGGGTACGCGGGTGCGGGGCGCCGCCGCACGGGTGGGACACGCCGCCGGTCGGCCCATCGGGCAGTCCAGCGGGTCATCAGGTCATAGCGTACAGAATATGACGAAACGCCACATCTCCCTGCTGGTATGCGCCGCGGCACTCGTCGGCTCCGGCGTGGCCGCCGCCGCGCCGGTCTCGGTGCCGACGACGCACCTGGTCCACCCCGGGGAATCGATCCAGAAGGCGGTGGACGCCGCGCATCCCGGCGACACCGTGCTGGTGATGCCCGGCACCTACCACCAGAGCGTCAAGATCACGACGCCCGGCCTGACCCTGCGCGGCACCGGCCGCTCCACCGTCCTGAAGCCGGCCACGAAGGCCACGGACGACTGCGGCAAGCGCGGCAACGGCATCTGCGTGGCGGGCACCAAGTCCAAGCGCCTCATGGGTGTCACCGTCTCCCACCTGATCCTGACCGGCTACTCCCGCGCCGGCCTGGTCTCCGTGGGCGCCGACGGACTGACCGTCCGGCAGGTGACCTCCGACAGGAACGGCGTCTGGGGCTTCGCCGAGGAACGCTCCGAGCACAGCACCTACGAGCGCGACATCGCCCGGGACAACGGCGACGCGGGCATCTTCCTCGCCAACACCATCACCGCCGAGCAGGGCGCCGCCGACTCCAAGGAGACGCTGGTCGCGCACAACCTGCTGGCGGGCAACCGGATCGGGGTCACCGTCCGCCGGCTGCGCAACCTCACCGTCGCCGCCAACGAGGTCACCGGCAACTGCGCGGGCGTCTTCGTCGTCGGCGACGAGAACAAGCCGAAGGCCGGCGCGCTGACCGTGCGCGACAACCGCGTCCAGCGGAACAACAAGTACTGCGCCAAGACCGAGCGGCTGCCCTTCCTCCAGGGCTCCGGCATCGTCCTGACCGGCGCCGAGAAGAGCGTGGTCACCGGGAACCTGGTCACCGGGAACTCGGGCACGTCCCCGCTGTCCGGCGGCATCGTCCTGTTCAAGAGCTTCGTCGGTGCCACCAACGACGACAACCGGATCACCGGCAACTCGGTGACCGGCAACGCACCCGCCGACCTGGTCAACCAGGAGAGCACCAAGCGCGGCAACACCTTCGAGCGCAACTCCTGCCGGGCCTCCAGGCCCGCGGGCCTGTGCTGACCCGCCGCACTCCGGTCCGCACCACCGCACCACCAACGCCACCAGCGCCACCAGCACACCCCCGATGGAAGGAAGGCGGCACATGACGACCGCTCAGACCGCCCCACCGCCGTCCATGCGGCTCAGGGAGCTCGTGTTCGGGGCGGCATGTGCCGCCGCCCTGCGGGCCGCGGCCCGCCTCGGCGTCGCCGACGCACTCGGCGAGACCCCCCTGACCGCCGAGGACCTCGCCGCCGCGGTGAAGACCGAACCCAAGCCGCTGGGCCGCCTGCTGCGGGCCCTGGCCTGCTACGGCGTCTTCGAAGAGCGCCCCGACGGCACCTTCGCGCACACCGACATGTCCCGGCTGCTGCGCGAGGACGACCCGGGCAGCCTGCGCAACATCTCCCTGTGGTGCACCGAACCGTGGACCTGGGACGCCTGGCCGAAGCTCGACGAGGCCGTGCGCACCGGCCGCAACGTCGTCGAGGACCTGTACGGCAAGGAGTTCTTCGTCTACCTCAACGAGGACGCCCCCGAGTCGGCGGACGTCTTCAACCGGGCCATGACGACCTCCAGCAAGCAGTCCGCCCGCGACGTCGCCGAACTCCTCGACCTGTCCGGCGCCGCCTCGGTCGCCGACATCGGCGGCGGCCAGGGCCATGTGGTGGCCAGCCTGCTGGAGAAGTACCCGCGGATGCACGGCACCCTGATGGACCTGCCGCGCGTCGTCGACAACGCCGACCCGCGGCTGCGCGAGGGCGGGGCGCTCGCGGACCGCGTGAGCATCGTGCCCGGCGACTGCCGCGAGGCCGTCCCGGTCCACGCCGACGTGTACATCATCAAGAACATCCTGGAGTGGGACGACGACTCCACCGCCCGCTGCCTGCGCAACGTCATGCAGGCCGGCGGCGCCAAGGCACGGGTCGTCGTCATCGAGAACCTCGTCGACGACACGCCCTCGATGCGGTTCAGCACCGCCATGGACCTGCTGCTGCTGCTCAACGTCGGCGGCGCCAAGCACACCACGCGGTCCATGGTGACCCGTCTGGAGGCGGCCGGCCTGGTCATCGACGACATCAGCCCGGTCAACCCCTACCTGCACGCCTTCGACTGCACCGTTCCCGCCTGACCCACCCGGCACCCCTGCGACGACGGCCGCCGGGCCCGCGACCTCGCGGGCTCGGCGGCCGTTGTCCGTCCGTCGCACGACGTCCCGTACGGCCTCCCGTACGACACTCCTGGTGCCGTCCCGGCCGCGTCAGCCGCGGCCGTCGCGCTCCCAGAGGTAGAAGCGCCGCGCCATCGCGTCCTTCGGCGAACGCCACGTCTCGGGGTCGTACGCGCTCACGTACGACGACAGCCGCTCGCTGATGTCCCGGAACTCGGGGTGTCCCGCCACCTTGGCGATGGCCGGGCCCGGGTCCCGGTCGGCCTCGACGAGGTGCATGTACACATCGCCGAACTGGAAGAGGCTGCGCCGGGTGACGCCCACGAGGTGCGGCAGCTCCCCCCGGTCGGACTCCTCGAAGATCTTGGCGATGTCCGGGGCCGAGCCCGGGGCCATCCGGGCCACGATCAGGGCCTGGTGCATGTTCCGCTCCTGTCGTCCGCTCCGGCTCAGTCGGTGCTCAGGGCCGGCTCGGGCCGCCGCCCGGCCGCCGCGGCCTGCTCGACCTTGTCCCGGATGAGCGCCATCTGGACCTTGGAGTTCTTGTTGATGTTGTCGGTCATCCAGTCGTCGTCGACCGGCGCCTCCGGCTTCATCGCGAAGTCCTGGGTCCACACCATCCGGGTGCCGCCCGGGACCTCCTCGTAGGCCCAGTGGATGTCCATGTGGGCGAACGGCCCGGTCTCCACGCGGCGCGCCCGCACGGTGAGCGTGGCCCGGTCCGGCTCACGCTCGGAGACCCAGCTCCACACGGTGCCGTTCTCGTCGGGGTGCATGGTCAGCCGGAAGGTGCACTTGGCGCCCTCCTGCTTCAGGATCTCCGCGGAGGCGTACTCGCTGAACAGCTGCGGCCACTTCTCCACGTCGTTGGTCATCTCCCACACCAGGTCCACCGGTGCGGCGATGGTGATCTCGTTCTGCGTGTGTCCCGCCATCTCAGGCTCCTGCCAGAAGGGTGCTGTTGACGAGGTCGAGGAACTTCCGGGGCGTCTTGCAGCGCTCCGCGTCGGCCGGCATCGGCATGCCGTGCCGGTTCTCCAGTTCGCCCACGATGCCGAGCAGGCCGAGCGAGTCGATGCCGAGCTCGTCGAAGCCGGTGTCGGCCCGGTCCGTCAGTTCCTCGGGGCTGACGGTGATGCCGGCGGCCTTCTTCATGAGTTCGGACAGTTCTTCCACGGTGATTCGGTCACTCATGCGGGTTCCTCTCCTTGTTGCTCCCGGCGTGAAGCTCCCGGCGCCACCAGACCCTGACGTCAGGGCCTAGGGGGCGTCGGCGGTGCCGTGCCGCAGCACCAGCGCCGAGTTCGAGCCCATGAGCCCCCGGCCCAGGACCAGTGCCGTGCGCACCTGCGCGGCCCGCGCGCGGCCGGTCACCAGATCGAGGTCATGGCAGATGTCGAAGACATTGGGGGTGGGCGGGATCAGACCGTGCTCCATCGAGAGCACCGCCGCCGCCGCGTCCAGCACCGGGGCCGCGCAGTACGCCCGTCCGGTACCGGTCTTGGGCGCCGTCACCGGCACCCGCCGTCCGTGCGCGCCGAGCGCGTCGGCGATCGCCAGCGCCTCCGCCCGGTCCGCCTCGGGCACACCGAGCGCGTCCGCGAAGACCACGTCGACCTCCTCCGGGGCGCAGTCCGCGTCCACCAGGGCCGCGCGGATCGCCTCCGCCAGCCCCTGCCGGGACAGCTCCCAGCGGGAGGCGCCCGTGAAGGTGGCCGCGTGCCCGGCCACGGTCGCCCGTACCGGCACGCCCCGCTCCCGGGCCGACTGGGCCGCCTCCACGACGAGCATCGCGCCGCCCTCGGCGGGCACGAACCCGCACGCCGCCTCGGTGAACGGCCGGTACGCCCGCTCCGGATCGGTCACCGGGCTCAGTTCGCGGTAGCCGAGCTGGCACACCACCGAGTACGGGGCCAGCGGCGCCTCCGTCGAGCCGGCCACGATCACGTCCGTACCGCGCCGCACGGCACGCGCCGCGTGCGCGAGGGCGTCCAGGCCGCCGGCCTCGTCGGCGGCCACCACCGAGCACGGCCCCTTGAACCCGCGCCGGATGGAGATCTGGCCCGTGCTGGCCGCGTAGAACCAGGCGATCGACTGCCACGGGCCGACGTACCGCCTGCCCTTGCCCCACAGCTTCTGCAGCTCCCGCTGGCCGAACTCGCCACCGCCCGACCCGGCCGCCGTCACCACGCCCGCCGAGAACGGCGCCTCGTCCGTGTCGGCCCGGCCCAGCCGGGCGTCCTCCAGCGCCGCGTCGGCCGCCGCCATCGCGAAGTGCGTGAACCGGTCGGTCTGCACGAGGTAGCGCTCCTCGACCGTCTCCGACGGATCGAAGGACCGCACCTCGCCCGCCACCTTCAGCGGCAGCCGCTCACAGCCCTCGCGCGTGACCCGGTCGAGGACGCTCACACCCTCCTGCGTGGACTTCCAGAAGGTCTCGGTGCTGTTTCCGTTGGGCGCCACGACACCGATGCCGGTGACGGCCGCCCGCCGCTTCGCGGGTGCGCTCATAGCGTCCTCTCCCTCTGCCGGGTCAGGATCACCGCGGACTGGAAACCGCCGAACCCGCTGCCCACGGAGAGCACGCTGTCCAGCTTCCGTTCCCGGGCGACCCGCGGGACGTAGTCCAGGTCGCACTCGGGGTCCGGGGTCGTGTAGTTCGCCGTCGGCGGGACCACCTGGTGGGCCAGCGCCAGCACGCAGGCCACCACCTCGATCGCCCCGATCGCGCCCAGCGAGTGACCCACCATCGACTTGATGGAACTCATCGGCGTGTCGTAGGCGTGGTGGCCCAGCGCCCGCTTCACCGCGGCCGTCTCGTGCCGGTCGTTCTGCCGGGTGCCGGACCCGTGCGCGTTCACGTAGCCGATCGCGGTGGCGTCCAGCCGGGCGTGGTCCAGCGCCGTCTCGATGGCCCGCGCCATCTCCAGGCCCTCACTGGTCAGACCCGTCATGTGGTAGGCGTTGCCGAACGTCGCGTAACCGCTCAGCTCGCAGTACACGTGCGCACCGCGCGCCCGGGCGTGCTCCAGCTCCTCCAGGACCAGCACCGCGCCGCCCTCGCCCATGACGAACCCGTCACGGTCGTTGTCGAAGGGCCGTGAGGCGTGCGCCGGGTCGTCGTTGTTCGGCGACGTGGCCTTGATCGCGTCGAAGCACGCCATCGTGATCGGCGATATCGGCGAGTCCGACGCACCGGCTATGCAGATGTCGGCCCGGCCCTCCTCCACGGTGTGCAGCGCGTACCCGACCGCGTCGAGGCCGGAGGTGCAGCCCGTCGAGACGGTCTGCACCGGCCCGCGCGCCCCGAACCGCTCCGCCACCGTCGAGGCCAGCGTGCTCGGCGTGAACGCCCGCTCCAGATACGGCTGCGCCCGCTCGTGGTCCACGTCCCAGCGCTCACCGCCATGGCTGACCAGGACGTAGTCGCTCTCCAGCCGGGTGGTGCCGCCCACCGCGGTGCCCAGCGAGACCCCGACCCGCCACGGGTTCTCCGCGGCGAAGTCGAGTCCGGAGTCCCGTACGGCCTCCTGCCCGGCGGCGAGCGCGAACTGGATGTAGCGGTCGCAGCGCGCCACCTGGTCCTCGGACAGCCCCGCGGCCACCGGGTCGAAGTCGCACTCCGCGGCGATCTGCGACCGCAGGCCGGACGGGTCGAAGAACGTGATGCCCCGGGTCGCCGTCCGCCCGTTGGCCAGCAGGTCCCAGAACGCCGGCGCGCCGATCCCGCCCGGCGCCACGATGCCTATGCCGGTGACCGCCACCCGCCTGGTCATGAGCGGACCTCGGCCGCGTCGGCCGGCACCGCCACCGGCTCCCCGGCCCCGGCCGGCACCGCCTCCGTGCCCTCGGTGTCCACGTGCCCGAGCTGCGGGCGCGGCGCCAGCGGTCCGAGGTGGAAGACGATCCGCGCCTCCACCTTGCCCACGTTGCGGAAACGGTGGCGCATGTAGGCCGGGATCATCAGCCCCTGCTCGGGCCTGAGCGGGTGCGGCTCACCGTCCAGGTCCACCTCCAGGTCGCCGCAGACGACGTACACGAACTCCTCGGAGTACGGGTGGTAGTGCTCCCCGATGCGGTCACCGGGCTGCACGATGGCCACCCCCATGAAACCGCTGGTGGAGCCCACCGTGGCCGGGGTGAGCATGGCGCGCAGATCGCCTCCGCGCTTGGTGTTGGGCTCGGTGTCGCTGAGATCAACGATCTTGGGCCTGGCTTTGATCACGTCGTTCCTCCGGTGGTGTGTACGTCGGCTGAAGGGAAACGTCAGGCGTCCGGCGCGGACCGGCGGTCGGTGACGAGGTCCATCCGGGCGAGGTCGAGCAGCCGCGCCAGGTCGCCGTCCTTCTTCGCCGCGCCCTCGTCGAGCAGCGTCGTCAGCTCCGACACCTGCGCGGAGTCCGCCAGCCCCAGCGCCGAGGCCGGGTCCGCGTCCAGACCGTCCCGCACGTCGATCAGGCGTACGACCACGTCGTCCCGCTCGAAGACCGTGCTGCGCAGCACCGGGCTGGCCGGGTCGTCCGCCGCCCGCTCGTCGTGCTGGGCCAGCAGCTCCGCCAGCCGCATGCCCATGCCCGGCCGCGCCGGGTAGTACAGCGCGTGCCGCTGCGCCCGCTCGTCGTCCTGGCCGCTCGTCACGTGGTGCACGGCCGGCAGCGCCGCCCGGGTGAAGAACACCCGCACCGACTCCTGGTCGGCGAAGTCCCGCTCCTGCTCCAGGTACGGGTTGATGGCCTCCTCCACCGCCCGGATCTCCGGCTGCCGCGCCACGTGCCGGAGCGCCGCCAGCAGGTCACCGCGCACCTCGATGGCGCGCACCACGCGGTTGCCGTGCATGAACAGCGACGTACGGCACAGCCGGGTCGTGTCGTCCACCCGCGCCTGCGGCGACTCGTAGTTCGCCAGCAGCTCGGCGACCTTCTTCTCACTGCCCGGCTTCACCGTGAACGTCAGCGCGTGCCGGATCACACCGTCACCGATCCGCGGCGACGTCTGCAGCTGCCGCTCGCCCGACACCGCGCGGGCCGCCTCCCCGCCGGTCTCCCGGACGATGTGGAAACGCAGCGACCGGGTGTCCCGGATGCAGCTGTGCATCGGCTGCACCATCCGCACGTGCTCCTCGCTGTTCACCCACGCGAGGAACGGCGGCGCGCTCTCCCACTCGCTCGTGATCAGCCACTGGGAAGGGTTCTCGATCGACTGGCACAGCTGGTCGCTGACGTGCCCGGGAACGGACGAGACCTGCTTGCCCATCTCCTCGTACGCCTCCAGGAACTGCTGCTGGGCGCCGTCGTAGACGTCCACCAGCAGGACGACCCGGAGCCGGGAGCCGTCGAACACGGACTGGGAGACACGTTTCGAGGCCTGCTGCTCGGTGGGTTCTGAAACACGCTCAGAGATGGCGGTCATCTGCGTACGTCTCCTTGACGGGACTCGGTGACGGGCTTTCGGGGAGTGCGCGGAACTGACGGCCTGCCACGCATGACACGACGTCAGCCTGATCTCGATCCTGAGCCGCCCGCGATCAGTGCGCGACTCGTATGAACCACGCGGGTGATCACACGGGTGATTGCCCCCGCGAACGCACGCGGACCGGCTCCGCTCCGGGCATGGAGACACCGACGGACACCGACCCGCCCGCGCCCCGCGCGCCCCCACACCGCACACCGCCCAGGAGGCATCGATGCACCAAGAAGCCGACCACCGGGTACCCGTCCTCATCGTCGGCGGCTCCCTGGTGGGCCTGTCCACCTCGCTGTTCCTGGGCCGCCTCGGCGTGCCGCACCTGCTCGTCGAGCGGCACTCCGGCACCTCCATCCACCCCCGCGGCCGCGGCAACAACGTGCGCACCATGGAGCTGTTCCGCGTGGCCGGCATCGAGGACGCCATCAAGGACGCGGCGGCGCTCCTCGCCGGCAACCACGGCATCCTCCAGACCCCCACCCTCGTCGGCGACGCCGGCGAATGGCTCTTCAAGCACATCGACCCGGGCGGCGGCATGGCGAGGTTCAGCCCCACCGGCTGGTGCCTGTGCAGCCAGAACGACCTCGAACCCGTCCTCCTGGAAGGCGCCCGCGCCCTCGGCGGCGACCTGCGCTACTCCCACGAGATGGAGACCTTCGAGCAGGACGCCGACGGCGTCACCGCCACCGTCCGCGACCGCGCCACCGACGAGCGGTACACCGTCCGCGCCGACTACCTCGTCGCCGCCGACGGCCCCCGCAGCCCCGTCCGCCGCCACCTGGGCATCGGCCAGTCGGGGCCCGGCGACCTCTTCGCCAACGTCAGCGTCACCTTCCGCTCCAAACTCCTCGCCGACGTCGTGGGCGAGCGCCGCTTCATCTGCTGCTACCTCACCGACCCCGACGCGGACGGCGCCCTGCTGCCCGTCGACAACAAGGAGCACTGGGTCTTCCACGCGCCGTGGCACCCCGAGCAGGGCGAGACCCTCGACGAGTTCACCGAGGAACGCCTCCAGCGGCACATCCGCCGCGCCGTCGGCGTCCCCGACCTCGACGTCGAGATCACCGGCAAGGCCTCCTGGCGCGCCGCCGAACGCGTCGCCGAGCACTACGGCACCGGACGCGTCTTCCTCGCCGGCGACTCGGCCCACGAGATGTCCCCCACCGGCGCCTTCGGCTCCAACACCGGCATCCAGGACGCGCACAACCTGGCCTGGAAACTCGCCGCCGTCCTGCAGGGCTGGGCCGGGCCCGGTCTGCTGGACACCTACGACAGCGAACGCCGGCCCGTCGCCACCGCCACCAGCGCCCGCGCCTCCGCCCGCTCCGTCGAACACAGCCACCCCGGCTTCGCGCCCGCACCCGGCATCGGCGGCGGAAAGCGCGGCGGCATCCTCAACGTCGTCCTCGGCTACCGCTACCCCGACGGCGCCGTCGTCGGCGCCGACCCCGGCCAGGACCCCGTCCCCGACACGATGCGCCTGACCGGCGAACCCGGCACCCGCGCACCCCATCTGTGGGTGCACCGCTCCGGCACCCGCGTCTCCACCCTCGACCTGTACGAACGCACCCTTGTGCTGCTCAGCGACGCCGGGTCCGGCACGGACTGGCACACGGCGGCCGAGCGCATCGCGCAGTCCGGGATCCCCCTGAACTCCTACCGCTTCGGCGCCGACCTCACCTACGCCGAGCAGAGCGGCCCGGACTCCCCGCCCTGCGACTGGGCCGGCACGCACGGCACCACCGCCGACGGGGCCGTCCTCGTCCGCCCCGACGGTTTCGTCGCCTGGCGCGCCCCCGGCGCCGTGCCGGACCCGGAGGGAGTGCTCCGGGAGGTCCTCGCGGCCCTGCTGCGGACCACCTGACCCCCACCGCTCCCCCCACACCGAAAAGGCCAGGTCAGACAGAGTCTGACCTGGCCTTTCGCGAGCCCCCTGTCGGATTCGAACCGACGACCTACGCATTACAAGTGCGTTGCTCTGGCCAGCTGAGCTAAGGAGGCGTGCTGGGTCGTGCCCGTGCAGTGTACCCAGGTCGCCGCCGCGCCCCGTCGAAAATTTCCGCGAAGTTCACACCCCTCCACCTACTGACAGAGCAGGTGAACGCCAGGTACCGTCCTGTGCCAGTTCACTCTTGTGGACCACGCGAGCACCAGGACGGACCATCCGGCGGGGCACTCCCCGGGGCATCCGTCGTGGCAACCGCCTTCCTACTCGGATCGTCCGGCACGTTCCTGCCGGTAGAAGGGGGCCCATTCACCATGGCCACTGTGCAGTTCGACAAGGCGACCCGGATCTACCCGGGTTCCGAGAAGCCCGCCGTCGACGCTCTGGAGATCGACATCGCGGACGGCGAGTTCCTCGTCCTGGTCGGCCCGTCCGGCTGCGGCAAGTCCACCTCGCTGCGCATGCTCGCGGGGCTCGAGGACGTCAACGGCGGTGCCATCCGCATCGGTGACCGTGACGTCACCCACCTGCCGCCGAAGGACCGGGACATCGCCATGGTGTTCCAGAACTACGCCCTCTACCCGCACATGACGGTCGCCGACAACATGGGCTTCGCGCTCAAGATCGCCGGTGTCAACAAGGCGGAGATCCGGCAGAAGGTCGAGGAGGCCGCGAAGATCCTCGACCTGAGCGAGTACCTGGACCGCAAGCCGAAGGCGCTCTCCGGTGGTCAGCGCCAGCGTGTCGCCATGGGCCGCGCGATCGTGCGTGAACCGCAGGTGTTCCTCATGGACGAGCCGCTGTCCAACCTGGACGCCAAGCTGCGTGTGTCCACCCGTACGCAGATCGCCTCCCTGCAGCGCCGCCTCGGCATCACCACCGTCTACGTCACCCACGACCAGGTCGAGGCCATGACGATGGGCGACCGGGTCGCGGTCCTCAAGGACGGTCTGCTCCAGCAGGTCGACTCGCCGCGCAACATGTACGACAAGCCCGCCAACCTCTTCGTCGCCGGCTTCATCGGCTCGCCCGCCATGAACCTGGTCGAGGTGCCGATCACCGACGGCGGTGTGAAGTTCGGCAACAGCGTCGTGCCCGTCAACCGGGACGCGCTCAAGGCCGCCGCCGACAAGGGCGACCGTACGGTCACCGTGGGCGTGCGCCCCGAGCACTTCGACGTGGTCGAGCACAACGGCGGCGCCGCGGCCGCCCTGACCAAGGACAGCGCCGACGCCCCGGCCGGTCTCGCCGTCTCCGTCAACGTGGTCGAGGAGACCGGCGCGGACGGGTACATCTACGGCACCGTCGAGGTCGGCGGCGAGCAGAAGGACCTCGTCGTCCGCGTCAGCAGCCGTTCGGTCCCGGAGAAGGGCGCCACCGTGCACGTCGTGCCGCGGCCGGGCGAGACCCACGTGTTCTCCACCTCGACCGGCGACCGTCTGACGGACTGAGGCACCGCACCCGGTGCGAGACGCACCGGCGCACTGACGCCTTACGGCTGAAACCCCGGGAATGACCCGGGAGATTCACCCGAGTTGACGAGAAGGGCCCCGCGAACTGCCGCGGGGCCCTTCTCGCCGTCTCCGCCCCCTCCGCGCGTCACCCGGACGCAGGGGACGTTTCGAGCAGTGTGCGTCAACACACCACCCGGAGAAGGGCAGCACACCGTCCCCCGAACAGGTGACTAAATGTCGCCAAATCATCACCGGGCGCTACCCTCACTCGCGTGAAGCACTCCACCACGCAACCCACGCGACGCGGCCGGGGCCCCGCCCGCCGGATCGGCCGCTCCCTCGCCCTCGTCCTGCCCGTCGTCCTGGTGCTCTCCGGGACCCTCGCGGTCACCCGAGTCAACTGGTCGGGGAACCCCTCGAACTCGGTGCTCACCGCGTCCGACCTGTCCGCGCCCGGCACGGCGGCCCACCCCCGGGCCCCGCAGGACGTGCTCCGGGACCACCTGCTGACGGAGCTGCAGGAGAAGGACCCGGGCGTCGCGCTCACCCACCTCCAGGAGGCGGTCGACGAACGCCCCTCGCTGGCCGGGCACTGCGCCTCGATCGCCCGCACCCTCGGCCGCGCCGCGGTCCGCCTCTACGGCCCCGCCCGCGCCCAGTCCTACGCCCGGCCGGTCTGCGACACCTCCTACGCCTCCGGGGTCCTCGCCGCCCACAGCTGAGCGCACCGGCCCGTGAGGGTGGAGGGCCCGGGCCCGGGCTCCTGGACCGACATCTGAGGTCCCGGGCTGAGGCCCGAGGCCGAGATCCGGGTTCCCGGACCGGGGGCCGGGCTCCGCTCAGCCCCCTCCCGGGCGGACGCCGGCCGTGGCCCACGCGGACACGGCTCAGGCCGCGCGCGGACGCGGCTCAGGCGCCTCCCGCGCAGCCCCGCTCAGGCCGTACGCGGAGCCTCCCGCACGCTCCGCGCGCGTTCCGCGCCCGCCTCCCGCCCACCCGGCGCGGAGCCTCCCGTGAGCCGTCCGGGAGGACTCCCGCCCCCGCCGGGGCAGCCTCGCGGTCCCCGCCGGGGTGCCACGTACAGTTCGGGCATGACCCATCCGAATGCGGCGTCCCGCCCCACACAAGCCGTCGTGCTGGCCGGTGGCCAGGGCTCCCGGCTGCGCCCCTACACCGACGACCGGCCCAAGCCGATGGTCGAGATCCCCGGTACGGGCACCCCGATCATCGGTCACCAGCTCGCCTGGCTCGCCGAGGAGGGCGTCACCGACGTGGTGGTCTCCTGCGGCCACCTCGCCGAAGTGCTGCAGGAGTGGCTGAAGTCGGCGCAGTTGCCCGTCAAGGTGACCACGGTCGTGGAGTCGGAACCCCTCGGCCGGGGCGGCGGCCTCAAGTTCGCCGCCGCGCACCTCCCCCACCCCGAGCGCTCCTGGTACGCCACCAACGGCGACATCTGGACCCGCTTCTCGCTGCGCGACATGGCGGACTTCCACACCGAGCGGGACGCGGTCGCGACGCTCGCGCTGGCCCGGCCGCGCATCCCGTGGGGCGCCGTGCAGACGGACGGATTCGGTCACATCACGGACTTCATCGAGGCGCCCCCGTCGACCTTCGAGATCAACGCGGGCGTCTACGTCTTCTCGCCCGAGTTCGCCTCCCTGCTCCCGGAGCGCGGCGACCACGAGCGCACCACGTTCCCCCGGCTGGCCCGCGAGCGGCGGCTGGCCGGCTTCCCGATCCCGCAGGGCGCCTACTGGCGTGCCATCGACACCGCCAAGGACCTCACGGAGGCCGCCAAGGAGCTTTCCGCGCCGCGCAGGTGACGCCGGCCCGGGTGACGTCCCGAAGACGGCCAAGGCCCCGCACCGTGCACGGATCGTGCCGGGTGCGGGGCCCTTCCGCGCGGCCGGGTCCTGTTGTGGTGCGGCCCCTCCGCGCGAAGGCGAGGGGCCGCTGCCCAGGATTCAGAGCTGCGGACGGACGTGGGGTCCGATCAGCGGGCGGTGCCCGGTGCGGGCGACCGCAGGGCGCCGGAAGGTCCTCGCGGCGGAGCTGCCAGGACCTTCCGGCAACAGGGCGGCGGCGCGTGCCGGACGCCGGGGCCCGCTTCTGTCAGAAGCGCTCAGCCCAGCAGGCCGCCCACCAGGCCCGGCTGGCCGGTGGAGGAGCTGCCGCCGGCGGAGCCGGAGGGCTGGGTGTCGCCGCCGGAGCCGCCCGATCCGCCGCCCGAGCCCGTACCGCCGGTGGCGGAGCCGCCGGAGGCCGGTCCCGAGCTGGTGCTGGGCGCGTGCTGGGCCGGGGCGGAGTGGCGCGGCGGGACCCGGCCGCCGGTGCCCTGGGTCTGGCTGGGCGACCCGCCCGTGGCCGAACCGCTGTCACGGGTGGCGCCCGGCGCGGTGGCGGGGCCGCCGGTCGGGCCGCCGGCCGTGCCGGGGTGGCTGGGCGAGGTGGAGGCCGACGGGGACCCGCGGTGCGCGGGATCCGTGCCCGTGCCGGTGCCGGACCGCTGCGGGAGCGGAGAGCCGGGCAGCTGGTTGCGCGGGGCCTCGCCGGGGCCCGGCACGACCACGTTGCCGGCGCCGCGCACCGCCCCGCCGAGCAGCGAGCCGATGAGCAGGGTGAGTCCGGTGACGACGACGGTGAGCAGCGCGCCGCGCCGCAGCACGTACCGGCGCAGGTCCCAGATGTCGGAGCGGGGCCCGAGCCGCCGCCAGGCGGAGGCCGCGAGCCGGCCGTCGACGGAGTAGACGGGGGCGCCGGCGATGACCAGCGGGGACCAGGCGGCGAGGTAGATGATGTCCGGGGCGTCGTAGACCGGGACGGTGCGCCAGCTGACGGTGACGATGAGCGCGGCCGACAGCAGTCCGCCGACCACCGCCGCGACCCGCTGCCAGCAGCCCAGGACCGTCAGGACACCGACGATGACCTGGAGGAAGGCGATGACGAGACCGGAGCCGACCGGGTGCTGGAGGGCGAACTGGCGCAGCGGTTCGGCCACTTCCCAGGGATGCAGTGCGGTGAGCCACTTGACCATGGAGCCGCGCTTGCCGCCGTCGAAGTAGAGCGGGTCGCACAGCTTGCCCATGCCGGCGTAGATGGAGATGAAGCCGAGGAAGATGCGCAGCGGGAGGAGGACGACGCCGAGGTTCATCCGGCGGCCCGGGTAGTAGGCGTGGCGGGCCGGGTCGTCGCCGTGCCGCCTGCCCCTGCGGCGCCGGGCGCCGGGGGCGGTGGCCTCGCGGACGTCCGGGTCGTCGTCGTAGGCGTGGCCGTCGGGGTCGTCGTAGGCGTAGCCGCCGTCGCCGTGGGCCGGCCGGGGGTGGCCGTAGGGCGGGTGGCCGCCGTACCCCGGATCGCCGTACGCGGACTCCTCGTAGGCGCTGCCCGCGGTGCGCATCTGCGGCAGCAGCCGGGTCTCGCCGGGCTCCGGGCCGCGCTGGGCGCCGACGACGGGGGTCTCGACGGTCCGGTCGAGGTCGTCGTAGCCGACCGGGCGGTACCCCGGGGCGGCGTCGACGCGCGGGATGACCTGGGTCGCTCCGGCGTCGCCGGACGGCTCCTCGGTGTGGCGCACGCTGCCGCTGCGGACGGCCTGGAGGAGGCGGTGGGCGCCGGTGTCGTCGGGGGCGGACCGGCCGCTCCAGACGAGCGGCCGGCGGTGGGCGGCCCCGGCCCGGCCCGCGGTGCCGGCGGCGGGGACGCGGACGGTGGGGTCGGTGACGCTCGGGTGCCGGGCGACCCGCGGGGACAGGGTGCGCCGCGAGGCGGCGCCCAACTGCACGCGGAAGCTCGCGTGAGTGACGATGACCTGCGCCGGATCGCTCGGCACCTTCACCATGCTCAGCGCGGGAGCGTCGTCGTATCCCGACGAGCGGTCCCCCGTGGGTGTGCGGGGTGTTCTGGTGTCCACACTCATCTAACCGAGTGATGGGGAGTTAGGACACTGCCTTGACCCGCCGGATCTGTCCGGGCCGCGTCAAACATGCACCGGATGGGGGGATTTACCCGGCCGGGTGTACGCGCGAACACCCGTTCGGAACTTTGCGGGGCGAGCCGGGGGTGCGGGCCCCGGCCGGGCGCTGCCGCCCGGCCGGGCACTGCGGTCAGCCGCGCCTGCGCGCCGCCTCGTAGAGGACGATCCCGGCCGCGACACCGGCGTTCAGCGACTCCGCCCCGCCGGGCATCGGGATCCGCACCCGGAAGTCGCAGGTCTCCCCGACGAGCCGGGACAGGCCCTTGCCCTCGCTGCCGACGACGATGACGACCGGCCCTTCCAGGGCCTCCAGCTCCCCCACCTCGACCTCGCCGTCCGCGGCCAGGCCGACGACCGTGATGCCCGCCTTCTGGTACGACTCCAGGGCGCGCGTCAGGTTGGTGGCGCGGGCGACCGGCGTACGGGCGGCCGTCCCCGCGGACGTCTTCCAGGCACCGGCGGTCATGCCCGCCGCACGCCGCTCGGGGACGACCACGCCGTGGCCGCCGAAGGCGGAGACGGAACGCACGACGGCACCGAGGTTGCGCGGGTCGGTGACCCCGTCGAGCGCGACGATCAGCGGGTCCTCGCCCGCGTCGGCGGCGGCGTCGGCCAGGTCCTCGGGGTGCGCGTACTCGTACGGCGGGACCTGGAGGACGAGGCCCTGGTGGTTGAGGCCGTTGGTCATGCGGTCCAGCTCGGGGCGCGGCGCCTCCATGAGGTTGATGCCACCGCGCTCGGCGGCGAGCTGGAGCGCCTCGCGCACCCGCTCGTCGTTGTCGATGAACTGCTGGACGTAGAGCGTGGTGGCGGGCACGCCCCCGCGCAGCGCCTCGACGACCGGGTTGCGGCCGACGACCATCTCGGAGGCCGAGCGGCCGGCGCCGCGGCGCTGCGGCGGACGGCCCTGGGTGCGGCGCACCTTCGCCTGGGCGGCGCGCTGCTTGGCGTGTCCCTTGCGCATCTCGGCGGGGGGCGTGGGGCCCTTGCCCTCCAGGCCGCGGCGCCGCTTGCCGCCGCTGCCGACCTGCGCGCCCTTCTTGCCGGACATGCGGCGGTTGTTAGCGGCCATGACCTACCTGTCTGTTCTGTCGGGAGCGTCGGCGTACGCCTGCCGCGTACGTCTCCTGCGTCTATGAAGGTACTTCCACGAGAAGTACGTCTGTGCGGTACGTCTATGCAGTGTGCCGCCCGGGCGGCCGGACGGCACAGCGGGCCCCCGGTGACCGCGGCGTCGTCCGGGCCGCCCGGCGGGGCCGGGTCAGCGGGGGCCGAGGCTCCAGCGCGGGCCCTGGGGGCTGTCCTCGACGACCAGACCGGACTGGCCGAGCTGGTCGCGCAGGGCGTCCGCGGTGGCCCAGTCCTTGCGGGCGCGGGCGGCCTCGCGCTGGTCGAGGACCATCCGGACCAGGGTGTCCACCACTCCGTGCAGGTCCTCGCCGCGGTCGGCGGCCTCACCCGCCCAGTGCTCGTCCAGCGGGTCCAGACCGAGGACGCCGAGCATGGCCCGCACCTCGGCGAGCCGGGCCACGGCGGCCTCCTTGTCGTCCGCCGCCAGCGCGCTGTTGCCCTGCCGGACGGTGGTGTGGACGACGGCCAGCGCCTGCGGGACACCGAGGTCGTCGTCCATCGCCTCGGCGAAGGCGGGCGGCACCTCGGCGGAGGGATCCACCGGGCCGGCCTTCTCCACCACGCGCTGGATGAAGCCCTCGATCCGCGCGAACGCGGACTCGGCCTCGCGCAGGGCCTCCTCGCTGTACTCGATGGTCGAGCGGTAGTGCGGGGTGCCCAGGTAGTAGCGCAGGACGATCGGCCGCCACTGCTTGACCATCTCCGAGACCAGCACGGAGTTGCCGAGCGACTTCGACATCTTCTCGCCGCTCATGGTCACCCACGCGTTGTGCACCCAGTACCGGGCGAACTCGTCGCCGTAGGCCTTGGACTGGGCGATCTCGTTCTCGTGGTGCGGGAAGATCAGGTCGAGACCGCCGCCGTGGATGTCGAAGGCGCTGCCCAGGTACTTGTGCGCCATGGCCGAGCACTCCAGGTGCCAGCCCGGCCGCCCCTCGCCCCACGGCGTGGGCCAGGTCGGCTCGCCGGGCTTGGCCGCCTTCCACATCGCGAAGTCCCGCGGGTCCCGCTTGCCGGTCTCGCTGTCGGCGGCGGGCTGGCGCAGGTTGTCCAGTTCCTGCCGGGACAGCTCGAGGTAGCCGGGGAAGGAGCGCACGTCGAAGTAGACGTTGCCGTCGGCGGCGTAGGCGTGACCGCGCTCGATGAGCGTCCGCATCATCTCGATCATCTCCGGCACATGACCGGTGGCGCGCGGCTCGTAGGTGGGCGGCAGGCAGCCGAGCGCGGTGTAACCGTCGTTGAACGCCCGCTCGTTGCCGTAGCCGATCGACCACCAGGGGCGGTGCTGCTCGTGCGACTTGGCGATGATCTTGTCGTCGATGTCGGTGACGTTGCGGATGAACGTGACCTCGTAGCCGCGGTGGGTGAACCAGCGGCGCATGATGTCGAAGTTCAGCCCCGAGCGGATGTGCCCGATGTGCGGGGCCGCCTGCACGGTGGCACCACACAGGTAGATCGAGACACAGCCCTGCTCGAGCGGGGTGAAGTCACGGATCTGCCGGGCGCTGGTGTCGTACAGGCGAATAGTCACCACTCCAGGGTAGTGGGCCGGGGGCAGTGCCTCACGCCCCTTCCCGCAAGCGGCGCCCCTTTCGTGACCGGCGACGGCCGCACCGGCGCGCGGCGGTCACAGGACGCCGACGACCTTGCGCGCCCGGATGCGGACGACCACGCGTGCGGAGTCCTGGGCGGAGGCCGGGTTGAACTCGGCGTACTTCTTCCCGGTGTACTTGACGGACAGCTCGTCGATGAGGTCCTGGCCGCCCTCGGTGGTCATCTCGGCGGTGCCGCGGATCTCGGCGTACTCGTACGGCGAGGCCGGGTCCTGGACGACGACGCTGACGCGGGCGTCGCGCTCCAGGTTCTTCGTCTTGCGGCGGCCGACGGTGGTGGAGACGAGGAGGTCGTCGCCGTCCCGCTTGACCCAGACCGGCGACAGCTGGGGACTGCCGTCGGGCTGGACGGTGCCGACGACGACGAAGACGGGGCCGTCGAGGAGGTTCTTGAGACGGTCGGACAGTACGGCGGACATGGGGGCACCCTCCGGGACCTCGGTCACTGGCGGTTCACGGCCGGCTCAGCGGTGCTGACCCGGCGGTGACTCTGCGGGTACCCTCGCACGCGCTCAGCCCACCCGCACCACGAGCGCCGTGGCCACCGCCATCAGTCCCTCGTCCCGGCCCGGGAAGCCGAGTCCGTCGGTGGTGGCACCGGAGACGGACACCGGCGCGCCGGCCGCCTCGGAGAGGATCTTCTGCGCCTCCTCTCGGCGCTTGCCGATCTTCGGGCGGGGGCCGACGACCTGCACGGCCACGTTCCCGATCCGGAAGCCGGCCGCCCGTACGATCCGCGCCGCCTCCGTCAGCAGCGTGACGCCGGAGGCGCCCGACCACTCGGGGCGCCCGGTGCCGAAGTGCTGTCCGAGGTCGCCGAGGCCCGCGGCCGAGAACAGCGCGTTGCACGCGGCGTGCGCGACGACGTCCGCGTCGGAGTGCCCGGCCAGCCCGGGGCCCTGCCCCTCCCACTTCAGACCGGCGCACCACAGCTCGCGGCCGTCCTCGAAGGCGTGGATGTCGGTGCCGATGCCGACCTGGGGCAGCGGCTGCCCGGGGGTCGCGGGGGAGGTCTCAGAAGCCATCGTTGAGCCTCCGGCGGGCCAGGACCGCTTCGGCGAGCACCAGGTCGAGGGGGCGGGTGACCTTGAAGGCCTCCTCGTGGCCGGGCACGGCCACGACCCGCTCGCCGAGCTGTTCGACCATGCTCGCGTCGTCGGTGACGTTGTCGGTGACGGACTCGTGGGCGCGGACCAGCGTCGCCCGGTCGAAGCCCTGCGGGGTCTGCACGGCCCGCAGCCGCGACCGGTCCGGGGTCGCCAGCACCGGCTCCGGGTCGCCCGCGGCCGCGGCCGGTTCGACCTCCTTGACGGTGTCCGCGAGCGGCAGCGCCGGTACGACGGCGGCGGCGCCCTCGCGCACGGCGTCGATCACCGCGTCCACGGTGTCCACGGGGACCAGCGGGCGCGCCGCGTCGTGGACCAGGACGATGTCGTGGCCGGGCGGCAGCGCGTCGAGCCCGAGCCTGACGGACTCCTGGCGGGACTCGCCGCCGGGCACGACGAGGAAGCAGGTCCGCTCGGGCAGCGCGTGGGAGTCGAGGAGCGCGGTGACCTCGGCGGCGCCGCCGGGCGGGGCGACCACGATCACCAGGGCGACCGCGCGGGAGGCGGCCATGGCGCGCACCGCGTGGATGAGCATGGGCGTGCCGTTCAGCGTGCGCAGCGCCTTGGGGGCGCCGGGACCGAGGCGCACGCCCCGGCCGGCGGCCGGGATCACGACGGCGACGGGGGTCTGAGACCGGGCCTGTGCGGGCGAGGGTCGCGATTCGTCAGACATCGGTTCCTGTCAGGTTTGTGTTCCGGCTCGGCGTGGGTATGGCCACACCGTGCCGGGCGCGACGCCTCGACCGGACCCTTCCGTGACCTCGGTCGAGCCGACCGCCCGGGCCTGGCACACAGTATCGGGGGATCTTCCCCCGGGGGGACCACGGCGTCCGCGCGGGCAGGACTGCGCCGCGCCGTCGTGGGTACGGGTGGCACCGCCGGGTGCACCCGCGAGGACGCGGGCGTCGCCGCGACGGCGGGTACGCGAGTGTCCGGATGGGTCTTCGGGTACGACCATGCCGCGGCATCCGGCGGCGGGTTCGCGCCCTCGGATGCCGCGGCATGTCACTTACCGTGCTGAAACCGAACAGAGGCGACATGGACGTCGCGGTCGGCGCCTCGCGTCAGGATGTCGGTGTGTCCCGTACCGGTCCGTATCGGTCAGGAAGCTCCGTACCGGAAAGCCTCGCGTCAGGACGCGAGGACCTCGTCGAGCAGAGCCTCGGCCTTGTCCTCGTTCGTGTTCTCCGCGAGCGCCAGCTCGCTCACCAGGATCTGGCGGGCCTTGGCGAGCATGCGCTTCTCACCGGCGGAGAGTCCGCGCTCGCGCTCGCGACGCCACAGGTCACGCACGACTTCCGCGACCTTGATGACATCGCCGGAGGCGAGCTTCTCCAGGTTTGCCTTGTAGCGACGCGACCAGTTCGTGGGCTCCTCGGCGTACGGAGCGCGCAGCACCTCGAAGACCCGGTCCAGCCCGTCCTGACCGACCACATCACGCACGCCGACGAACTCCGCATTGTCCGCTGGCACACGTACCGTCAGGTCACCCTGGGCGACCTTCAGCACCAAGTAGGTCTTGTCCACGCCTTTGATCTGGCGAGTTTCGATAGCCTCGATCAGCGCGGCCCCGTGATGGGGATAGACCACGGTGTCGCCAACCTTGAACGTCATGTGACAGGTACCCCTTCCGTGGCTATCCAGGGTAACACGGATACGGCGTCTTCTGAATGGCGTTTTCGCAGGTCAGGGCATATCTCGGGGCTTGACAACAGCAACCGGGACGTGCTTCGGAAGGGGCGCACGGGCCGACGGCGGACAGGTATCCGCAGGTCGGAGGGGCTCTTCGCACAGGGCGAAACGCGTACGTTACACACATCCGGCCGTCCGTCCAAGCGCCCGAACAGACCGTTTTGTCCCGTCGCAGACGCGCGACTTCCGCTACTCCGTTCGGTGCGCCGGGGCCCGGCCGGGACGAATCCGGAATTGATCACGGCCCCCGATCGACGCGCGCCGCGACCGGTGATCAATTTCAGCCCCCGGCGCGCATTCCGGGGCCGGAAATCCACGAAGACGGCACCTGGATCCCCGCATGAAGATCCGCGATGAAGATCCGGCACCGAGATCCGGCACGGAGATCGAGCACGGAGATCCGGCACGAAGATCTGCGGCGAAGATCCGGTTGATCCGGTGCGGCGGACAGTGGCTATGGCGGCGCGTTAGAGGGGGCGTAAGACGGCGCGTAAGCCACGGCGTAAGCCGGCGGGTATGCGGGCGTATGCCGACCCCTATGCCCGCGCCTATGCACCCGGGGGTCGCTCCATATGACGCCTATGAGGTGGTGTGCGTTTGGCGTGTCGTAAGGGGAGGCGTCCGGCGGGCGGCGCCTGTGTGAAGGAGAGGCGGCGTCACGGACCGTGCGCCGGGCGGCGCCCGGCGGGACCTGGCGGACGGCGTCCGCAGAGGGCCGGCCGAAGGCGCGGGGAACGCTTCCGGGCGGCCGTACGGGGAGCGGTGTCCGGGTGCCCGCGGACGTCCAGGGGCGGGTCGGGTGCGAGGCCCCGGGAACGGCTCGGTAACCTAAGCCCGCTGACAGACACTTAGGGCGGCTTTATAAGGGAGTCGTCCTGTACCGCCCACGTTCAAGGAGTTGCCGCCGCCGTGAGCAGCAGCCTTCGACGCGGCGCCCTCGCCGCCGCCGCCATCGCGTTCTCGATCGCCTCGCTCGCCGCCTGCGGCGCCGGCAACAACGCCCAGACGCTCGAGGTGAAGCCGGACAACGCGGCCACCACCGTCGGGGACATCGAGGTCCAGAACGCGCTGATCATCACGCAGCCCGGCTTCCAGACCAAGGGTCCGGCCGTCGTTTCAGTGACCGTCTTCAACAACGGCAGCACGCCCCAGACGCTGGACGCGGTCCGCGTCGACGGCGGCGGCACCGCGCAGATCACCCCCGCCCAGGGCAAGGGCAAGCTGACCGTGCCGCCCCAGGGCTCCGTCATCATCGGCGGCAAGGGCAACGCCTCCGCGGCGCTGACCAACCCCGGTTCGGTGGTCAAGGACGGCAACGCCCAGAAGATCACCTTCTCCTTCAGCAAGGCCGGTGACGTGAGCCTGCGGGCCTTCGTCGTGCCGGCCTCGAGCTACTTCGACAAGTGGGGCCCGAGCAGCATCCCGGCCGCCCCGGGCGCCCCGGGCGCGCCGAGCGCGTCCGCCACGGGCAAGCCGGGGACGTCCAAGTCGCCGAAGGCGCCCAAGACGTCGCAGAGCCCGCAGTCCCCGGCCGGCGGCACGCCGACGGGTTCGGCCTCGACCGGCGAGACGGGCACGGGTACGGGCACCGGCGCGGGCGACTCGGTGAACCAGGGCGGCTCGGCGCAGTGACCGACCGCCGGCAGCCCGGCCGCCGACAGCTGGTCACCGGTCACCGGCCGCCGGCCGCCGGTCAGTGACTCCGGCGCGGTACCGCACGGCAGACGACGAAGGGCGGCACCCCCTCGCAGGGGTGCCGCCCTTCGTCGTACCTCCGCGGGCCGCGGCGGCCGGCTCGCGGCCTACGGATCAGGTCGACGGCGCGCGACACACGGCGTACGCCTTACGGCTCACGGCTCACGGCTCACGGCTCACGGCTCGAACTTGTAGCCGAGGCCGCGGACCGTCACCAGGTAGCGCGGGGCGCCCGGATCGGGCTCGATCTTGGCGCGCAGCCGCTTGACGTGCACGTCGAGCGTCTTGGTGTCGCCCACGTAGTCGGCGCCCCAGACCCGGTCGATGAGCTGCATCCGGGTCAGCACCCGGCCGGCGTTGCGCAGCAGCATCTCCAGCAGGTCGAACTCCTTGAGCGGCAGGTCGACCTTGGTGCCCGAGACGGTGACGACGTGCCGGTCCACGTCCATGCGGACCGGGCCGGCCTCCAGTGCCGCCGGCGTGACCTCCTCCGGCTCGCCGCGCCGGCGCAGCACCGCGCGGATCCGGGCGACCAGCTCGCGGGAGGAGAAGGGCTTGGTGACGTAGTCGTCGGCGCCTATCTCCAGGCCGACCACCTTGTCGATCTCGCTGTCCTTGGCGGTCACCATGATCACCGGGACGTTGGAGCGGCCCCGCAGCTGGCGGCACACCTCCGTACCGGGCAGCCCCGGCAGCATCAGGTCGAGGAGGACGAGGTCGGCGCCGTTGCGCTCGAACTCGTCGAGTCCGTCGGGCCCGGTGGCCGCGACGGCGACCTCGAAGCCCTCCTTGCGGAGCATGTACGACAGGGCGTCGGAGAAGGACTCCTCGTCCTCGACGACGAGCACTCGGGTCACGGAAGGACCTCCGGGGCGGTAAACGGTTCGTACGGTGACGACTGGGATGACGGCGATGTCTGCGCTGACGGCGCCTTCGAGGGCTGTGCGTGCTGTGCCGGCGGCGCGGACTGCGCGGACCGCGCGGTCCGGGAGGACTGTGCGGTCCGGGAGGACTGTGCGGTCCGGGAGGACTGTGCGGTCCGGGAGGACCGCGGTGAGGACGAGGGGGAGGACGGGGACGAGGGGGAGGACGGGGAGGACGCCGTGCGGGACTGTCCGGTTCCGGCCTCCTCGTCGAGAGCCGGGTGTTCCTGCGCGCGGTCCCGGTCGCGTGCCTGGCGGCCCGCCGCGGCCTCCGGCAGCCGCAGCGTGAAGGTGGACCCCTGTCCCTCGGCGCTCCACACCGTGACCTCCCCGCCGTGCGAGGCGACCACGTGCTTGACGATCGCGAGACCGAGGCCGGTGCCGCCGGTGGCCCGTGAGCGGGCCGGGTCCACGCGGTAGAAGCGCTCGAAGATGCGCTCCTTGTCCTTGTCGGAGATGCCGATGCCCTGGTCGGTGACGGCGATCTCGACGAGGTCCCCGCCCGGCATGGTGATCCTGCGGGCGGCGATGCCGACGCGGGTGCGGGCCGGGGAGTAGTTGACGGCGTTCTCGACGAGGTTGCCGAGGGCCGCGGCGAGCTGGCCGCGGTTGCCCCAGACGCGCAGGTCGGCCGTACCGCCGGTGGCCATGGTGATCTGCTTGGTGCCGGCCTGGTGGCGGCAGCGGTCGATGGCCTCGGCGACGAGTTCGTCGACGCGCACCGGCTCGGCGTCCTCCAGGGGGTCGTCGTTCTGCACCCGGGAGAGGTCGATCAGCTCCTGGACCAGGTTGGTCAGCCGGGTCGCCTCGATCTGCATGCGTCCGGCGAAGCGCTGCACGGCCTCCGGCTCGTCCGAGGCGTCCATGACGGCCTCGGAGAGGAGGGAGAGCGCGCCGACGGGCGTCTTCAGCTCGTGGCTCACATTGGCGACGAAGTCGCGTCGTACGGCCTCGATCCGGCGGGCCTCGGTCAGGTCCTCGACGAGCAGCAGCACCAGACGCGACCCCAGCGGCGCCACGCGGGCGGAGACCGCGAGGGCCTCGCCGCGCCCGGTGCCGCGCCGCGGCAGGTCCAGCTCGACCTGCCGTATCTCCCCGTCCCGCCGGGTGTCGCGGGCCATCTGGAGCATGGGCTCCACGGCCAGCTTGCCGCCGCGGACCAGCCCGAGGGCGTACGCGGCGGAGCTGGCCTTGACGACGGCGTCGGCCTCGTCGAGGACGACGGCGGAGGAGCGCAGCACGGACAGGACCGTGTCCACGCCGGGCGGCAGCACCGCGTCGGTGTGCAGCGAGGTACGCGTCGGACGCTTCTGCTCCCGTTCACTGAAGCGGAACGCCAGCATGGCGATGACACCGGTGAGCACTCCGGCGATCGCTGCCGCTGCGGCGACCGCCGCGTTCACGTCCATGCGACCAGGTTAGGCATGGGGTACGACCTGCCCGCACCCGTCCGGGTGCGACCTCGAACACTCGTCGCCCAGAGTTCACCTTGGAGCCAGCGACGGTTCACTTGAGGTGACGGAAACGGACGCGTACGGGCCGGAACGTGGGAGCGTGGGGATCGCACCCCCGACTGGCACCCCTGGCCGGCACGAACGAAGACGTACGAGAGGGAACCGACGATGCGGGACGCGTACCACGAGGAACTGGACTCGATCGGCGACGGACTGGTGGAGATGGCCCGGCTGGTCGGGTCGGCCATCGGGCGCGCCACGACCGCCATCCTCGACGCCGATCTGAAGCTGGCCGAGAGTGTGATCGAGGCCGACCAGAAGGTCGACGAACTCCAGCACGACCTGGAGGCCCGGGCCATAGCCCTGCTGGCCCGGCAGCAGCCGGTGGCGACGGACCTGCGGATCGTCGTCACCTCGCTGCGGATGTCCGCGGACCTGGAGCGCTCCGGCGACCTGGCCCAGCACGTGGCGAAGCTGGCGCGGCTGCGCTTCCCGGAGCGGGCGGTCCCGCAGGACCTGCACGCCACCATCCTGGAGATGGGACAGCTCGCCCAGCGCCTGATGGCGAAGGCCGCCGAGGTGATCGTCACCAAGGACGTCGACCTGGCCCTCCAGCTGGAGCAGGACGACGACGAGATGGACCTGCTGCACCGCACCCTCTTCCAGCACCTGATCGACGACCGCTGGAAGCACGGCATCGAGACCGCCGTGGACGTCACCCTGCTCGGCCGCTACTACGAGCGGTACGCCGACCACGCGGTGGCGGTGGCCAAGCGCGTGGTCTACCTCGTCACGGGCGAGCACGCCGACGATCTCCAGCAGGACATCCAGTCGGTGACGAAGGTCGACGGGGCCTGAGCGGACGGCCGGCGGCGGGCGGCGGTCCCGGTGCGACCGTCGGTCCCGGGCGGCGGGCGGCGGCTTCGGACGGCCGGGCGGACCCGGGCAGCCGACGTACGCGGGCGGCCGGCGACCCGGGCGGCCGGCGGCGGGTGGTGAGCCGGCGTCCCGGGCGCCGGGGTCCCGGGGGGCCTGCGGAACGAGCCACTGTGCGCCGTTGATGCGCCCGGCGGAACGGGCATGGAATGGGCGAAGGCACCAGCCTCTAGGAGGACCCATGGCCGAATCCCCCAGCACCGCGCCCGACCCCGCCCGGAACCGTGAGACCGAGCAGCCGGCCGAGCCCAGGCGCCTCCCGCTCCTCGCAGCCTGCGGCTGCGGTTCGGGCTGCGGCTGCGGCTGCCAGTCGGGCGGCCCCTGCCAGTGCGGCTGACAGGACGACTCGACGCGGGGCCCCGGCGATGCCGCCGGGGCCCCGCGTCACGTGTGGGCCCGTTCCCGGCGGGCGGGCGCCCGGCCCCTCTCCGTTACCCACTTTGGGGTGACGGTCCCGGCGCGCGCCGGGACTTCGCACCTGTCGGGGCGTCGGAAACCACGGAGGACACCTGGATGGGCATTACACCCGAGAGTCACAGAAATATGGCCAATCGGTAACACCGTGCGCCCACTGCCCGCATTTCGTTGCAGACCGGACAACGTGTGGGGGCGCGGCCGACCCGGCCGCCACCGCACACCGCACACCGCCCCGCGCGGCCCGGATCCGCGCCCGGCGGGTGCTCGTACCAGCAGGGAGAGCCTGTGTCCGTGTCCGTTTCCGTCTCCTGGACCGCCCGCCGTCTGACCGCGGCCGCCGCCGCGGCCGGTGCGCTGGTCGCGATGGCGGCGCTGCCCGCCTCCGCGGCCGACCACGCCCCGCACGCCGGCCCGCACTCCACGCACCGCCAGGGCGTGACGATCAGCGGCGTCCACCTCGACAACGGGGACCGCGCCCACCACGTCGCCCGTGCGCTGAACACGGAGTGGGTGGAGATCACCAACAACAGCCGCCGCGACGTCAACCTCGACGGATGGACGCTGGCCGACGAGCACGGCCACACCTATACCTTCCGCCACTACCGTCTCGACGGCCGCGCCACGGTCCGCGTCCACACCGGCTACGGCCACGACACCCGCCGTGACCTCTACCAGGACCGCCGCGTCTCCGTCTGGGACCGGCACGACACGGCCACCCTGCGCAACGACCACCACCGCTTCGTCGACGCCGTCAGCTGGGGCGGCGACCGGCACCGCGACGGCCGGCACCGCGGGGACCACCGCCGCTGATCCGGACGGCACGCGGCCGGTCCTCAGCCCCCTCTCCTCCACCGGGAACCCGGAAGGCACGGAGAGGGGGCTCCTCCGTGTCCGGGAAGTCCGGCGCGTGACGGCCTCCCTCACCGGTCCTGACCAGCTCACACCGGTTCCCACCGGCTCCGGACGGCTCCGGACGGCTCCGACCGGTCCCTGCCGGCGTCGACCGGCTCCGAACCGGTCAGGTCCCTGCCGGCGCCGACCGGCTGCGAACCGGTCAGGAATCGAGAAGCGCGCCCGCGCGGGCCACGGTTACCGTGGCCGCGACGGACACCACGGCGGGACGCGCCGGCGGACGGCAACGGACGGAGACACGATGAGCACGGTCACGAGGACGGACGGCGACACCGGCGGCCGGCGCGCCCCCTCCACCGGGTCCGCCCCGTCCGCCCGGCCGTCCGCGCCGCACACCGCCGACAGCCACGACCTGATCCGCGTGCACGGCGCGCGCGAGAACAACCTCAAGGACGTGAGCGTCGAGATCCCCAAGCGTCGGCTGACGGTCTTCACCGGCGTCTCCGGGTCGGGCAAGAGTTCCCTGGTGTTCGGCACCATCGCCGCGGAGTCGCAGCGGCTGATCAACGAGACGTACAGCACGTTCGTCCAGGGCTTCATGCCGACGCTCGCCCGGCCCGAGGTCGACGTGCTCGACGGGCTGACGACCGCGATCATCGTCGACCAGCAGCGGATGGGCGCCGACCCCCGCTCCACGGTCGGCACCGCCACGGACGCCAACGCGATGCTGCGCATCCTCTTCAGCCGGCTCGGCGAACCGCACCTCGGCTCGCCCAAGGCGTTCTCCTTCAACGTCGCCTCGATCAGCGGCGCGGGCGCGGTCACCGTCCAGCGCGGCGGTCAGACGGTGAAGGAGCGCCGCAGCTTCAGCATCACCGGCGGCATGTGCCCGCGCTGCGAGGGCCGGGGCACCGTCTCCGACCTCGACCTCACCCAGCTCTACGACGACTCCAAGTCGCTCTCCGGCGGCGCGCTCACCGTCCCCGGCTACAAGTCGGGCGGCTGGAACCACCGCCTCTACAGCGAGTCGGGCTTCTACGACCCCGACAAGCCGATCCGCGACTTCACCGAGACCGAGCTGCACGACTTCCTGCACCGCGAGCCGACCAGGATGAAGATCGCGGGCATCAACATGACCTACGAAGGCCTGGTCCCGCGGATCCAGAAGTCGATGCTCGCCAAGGACAAGGAGGGCATGCAGCCGCACATCCGGGAGTTCGTGGACCGCGCGGTCACCTTCACCGCCTGCCCCGAGTGCGAGGGCACCCGGCTCAGCGAGGCGGCCCGCTCCTCGCGGATCGCCGGGGTGAGCATCGCGGACGCCTGCGCGATGCAGATCAGCGACCTGGCCGCCTGGGTCCGCGGCCTGAGCGAGCCGGCGGTGGCGCCGCTGCTGGCCGCGCTCCGGCAGACCCTGGACTCGTTCGTGGAGATCGGCCTCGGCTACCTCTCGCTGGACCGCCCGGCGGGCACCCTCTCCGGCGGTGAGGCCCAGCGGGTCAAGATGATCCGTCACCTCGGCTCCTCGCTCACCGACGTCACGTACGTCTTCGACGAGCCCACCACCGGTCTGCACCCGCACGACATCCAGCGGATGAACAACCTGCTGCTCCGGCTGCGGGACAAGGGCAACACGGTGCTGGTCGTGGAGCACAAGCCGGAGGTGATCGCGATCGCCGACCACGTCGTCGACCTCGGTCCCGGCGCGGGCGCGGCGGGCGGTGCGGTCTGCTTCGAGGGCTCGGTCGAGGGGCTGCGGGCGGCCGGCACCGTCACCGGACGCCACCTCGACGACCGGGCCGCACCGAAGAAGACGGTGCGCGAGCCCACCGGCACGCTGGAGATCCGCGGCGCGCACGCGCACAACCTGCGCGACGTCGACGTGGACATCCCGCTCGGCGTGCTCTGCGTGGTCACCGGTGTCGCCGGGTCCGGGAAGAGCTCGCTCGTGCACGGGTCGATCCCGGCGGGGGCGGGCGTGATCTCGGTCGACCAGGCCCCGATCCGCGGCTCGCGCCGCAGCAACCCGGCGACGTACACCGGGCTGCTCGACCCGATCCGCAAGGCGTTCGCCAAGGCCAACGGCGTCAAGCCCGCCCTGTTCAGCGCGAACTCCGAGGGCGCCTGCCCCACCTGCAACGGCGCCGGCGTCATCTACACCGACCTCGCCGTGATGGCCGGGGTCGCCACCACCTGCGAGGAGTGTGAGGGCAAGCGCTTCGAGGCGTCCGTCCTCGACCACCGCCTCGGCGGCCGCGACATCAGCGAGGTGCTCGCGATGCCGGTCGAGGAGGCCGAGCAGTTCTTCGCCGCGGGCGAGGCCTGTACCCCCGCCGCTCACCGGATCCTCCAGCGGATGTCCGACGTGGGCCTCGGCTACCTCACCCTCGGCCAGCCCCTCACCACCCTGTCCGGCGGCGAACGCCAGCGCCTCAAACTCGCCACCCACATGGGCGACAAGGGCGGCGTCT
This sequence comes from Streptomyces sp. NPDC006743, assembly GCF_040703815.1. NCBI lineage: Bacteria > Bacillati > Actinomycetota > Actinomycetes > Kitasatosporales > Streptomycetaceae > Streptomyces > Streptomyces sp. NPDC006743. The sequence goes on from NZ_JBEYJA010000004.1 coordinate 244,886, forward strand.
ACGTCCTCGACGAACCGACCGCCGGCCTCCACCTGGCCGACGTCGAACAGCTCCTCGGCCTGCTCGACCGCCTCGTCGACGCCGGCAAGTCGGTGATCGTCGTCGAACACCACCAGGCGGTCATGGCCCACGCCGACTGGCTCATCGACCTCGGCCCGGGCGCGGGCCACGACGGCGGCCGGATCGTCTTCGAGGGCACACCGGCGGACCTGGTCAGCGCGCGCTCCACTGTGACGGGGGAGCATCTGGCGCAGTACGTGGGTGCCTGAGCGGAGCCGGCGGGGCCGCTTCCCCGGTCGGGCCGGCGAGGCCGCTTCCCCGGTCAGGCCCGGCCCTTGACGGCCTTCCGCACCCACTCCGCGTAGGCGGGAGCGCTGGTGTAGAGCCCGGGTCCGTCGGAGCAGGCGGCGCCCGGGACGCCGGGACCCGATGTCACGCCCACGAGTTCCCAGCGCCCGCTCCGGCCACGCTGGAGCAGCGGCCCGCCGGAGTCCCCGAAGCAGGCCATGGCGTGGGGTACCCGGCTGATGGTGCACAGCCGCGTGCCGTTCGCGTACCCGGGGGCGCACTCGGCCGCGGTTCCCAGCCTGGTCTCCAGTTCCTGCAACCGGTCCGGGAAGACCGCGTCCGGCAGCCGGGTGATGTCCTTGACGGTGCCGAAGCCCAGGAGCCGGGTCGGGGTGCCGGGCTCCCCGGCCCGCCCCGCGATCCGGACGGGTTTCTCACCGACCGGCCGGTCGAGCCGGATCAACGCGACATCGTCCTTGTTCGGGCCCGTGCCCTGGCCGTTCACGTACCCGGGGTGCACCACGATCTTCCCGATCCTCCGCACGGTGCCCCCGGACAGGCGGTGCGCACTGCCGATCCGGACGATCCCCTCCAGCTTGATCTCCGGCTCGGCCACGCAGTGGGCCGCCGTCAGCACCCACTGCCGGTCGATCAGCGACGCCCCGCAGGTGCCGTCGTCCAGCCCCGCCGACGGGGCGGTCTCCGGAATCGTCGCCATGAACGGGTAACGCTCGGTGGAATCCGTCCCGTTGACGATCGCCTGGGCACTGCCGTTCATGGTGGTGGCACACGCGGCGGCGGCGAGAGCGACGACAGCGGCGGCCCGCGCGGTACGACGGCGCGCCGCCCACTTCAAGCTGAACACGAAGGATCCTTTCCCCGGAGGCTGTGAACCCCTCCACCCTCCGCCGCCGCCCTCCTCCGGACCACCCGGCGGCCTGCCCGATCCACGGTGGGGAGAACCCCCTGCTCAGGGGGTGACAGCGCCGGACGGGAGGGTGCCGGCAGCGCTCTGACCCGTGGTCTGCAACCCGTGGGGTGCGCCATGACCGGCCCCGAAAACCGGAATCCGGGGGGGCGGTCGGCGGCCTCCGGGACTGGCCGGGCCCTACTCATCCGGCAGTGGGCGCAGAGCGCGGATCACCCGTAGACGATCCCGAACTGGTAGCCCTGCACGGTGGGGTTGAAGATCTTGGGTGCGGGACCGCCCGCTTCCCGCACGGACACGGACACCTCGTACTTCTCGCCGGGTACCAGGGGCTTGCGCACCTCGTACTCCTTCCACTGCGGGCCGTCCTTCGGCATCGGCCAGGCCTGCATCCCGTAAGCCGCCATGCCGTTGGGCGCGGACGCGCCCGGATAGACGACCGTCCTGCCGGTGTGGTCCGCGAGCCAGACGTACACGTCGACCAGAGCGTGTCCGGACGTCGTGCGCCACTCGGCACTCATGTACAGGTGGTCGCCGTCGACCCGGCCGCATGCCTTGACCTGCACACGGTCGGCCCCGGAATCGCGCCACCCGGTGCACCGCGTCGCCGGGTCGGGCAGCAGGGCGGAGGCGGACTCGGACGCTTTGGGACTCGGTGCCGGCTCCTGCTCCGCACGCTGCGCCGGTGCTCCACTGACCGGCATGCCCGGCGTATCGGCGGTTGCTTTGCCGGACGGCTTCGGGGTGGGACTCGGCGTAGGCGACGCGGAGGGAGAGGCGGAGACCGTGACGGCGGGTGCTTCGACGTCACCCACGGGCGCCGCTTCGGCCGCGCTGTGCCGTTCCCAGAGGTCGATGCCCACGAGCCCGCCGAGCGCCAGGACCGTCACACCTGCCAGTGACCAGGCGATACGCATCTTCACCGAACGCCGTGGCGCGTAGTGGTGGTGCTCGTTGATCGTCTGGTCCCGACTGGCCTGGTAGGTGCGCGCTTGGTCGCTCGGCTTCGCCGTGAACGACTGACCACCGGAAGGCTCGGCGGGAGAGGCGGGCTGTCCGGTCATCGCTCGTTGATCGTCTGGTTCCCGGCGGACTGGTAGACGCGTCCGTGTCCGGACGCGGTGGCGTTGAAGACCGTGGAGGTTCCCTGCGGGTGAGCGGGCAGGGCGTCGGCGAGGTCCTCGGTCAACACACGGCGCAGTTCTTCAGCGAGGTCGGGGCGGGTGGCTAGCAACCGCCGGAAGCGCAGGCGCCATTCCTCGGCCGAGTCCTCGGCGACATCACCTTCCGGAGCGGCCAGGAGCAGTGTGCGTGTCTCGGTGAGGTCCGCCTCCACCGTGCCCGCACGCTCCGGGTACGCACGCCGCCACAGGGAGCCGACCGAGTCCTGTGCCCGCTGCCACAGATCGGTGGTCAGAGCCGACACCACCGCGGTCCCCGCAGTCGAGGCGAGAGCCATCAACTCCGCGTCCACCACGCCTCCTTATCGCTCACCGCATGCCCAACAAGGGGCGCCATCCTAGGGCATCGGCGGCCGGGTCCAGGCCGCGATCCCACACGCCGGGCGATCGCCGCACAAGCCCGCCTCCCGAGACGACGGGACCTGCGTATCGCGAGCGTCGTCGCCACTGAACTTGATCGGGCGATGTCGGACGATCGCCTGACAGGTGAGGGACAGGTCGGGTAGATGTGTGCGCGTGAACGACTCCACGCCCAGCGAGCTGACCTCCGAGGAAGGCGAGCCCACGTCGTTCGTCGAGAAGACGAAGAACTGGTACGGGAAGCGCAGGACGACGATCCGCGCCGCGTGTGGCGCAGTCGCCGGCGTGGCCGCGGTCGTTGCAGTCGTGGTCGCCAGGCAGGCCATGAAGCAGAACGCCACCGAGGACACCGCCGCCACCGAGGACACCAGGTCGGCCGCCGAGTCCGTGGAGGAGGACGAGCGACGGAAACCTCCCGTCAGGCACTCGGTGTCCGGCTACACGAGGAGGCTCGCTGACGGCCGTGAGATTCCTGTGTCGGGTTACGAGCGGGGCGGCTCCTCGGAAGACGAGGGCCAGGACGGGGACGGGGGCCAGGACGAGGACGAGGAGCCCGACGAAGACGCAGCCTGAGCGCGGACGCAGGTCACACCGGCAGCGAAAAGCCCCCTCCCAGCGGAGACCCCGCAGGCAGGGGGCTTGTTCGTGGTCGGTTACTCCTTCTTGCCCTGGGTCTTGTCGGGGATCTTGGGGAGCTGGGTTTTCGCTGGTCAGAGGCGGTGGGCACCTGCGCCTGGTGGTCGTCGTTGGTCGTCATTGGCCACTGTCGAGCGACCTCGGACGGCCCAGGGACGGCCCAGCCGCCGAAGCACCGCCCCGGTCTCTAACGTCGCCGGCGCCGACCGATAGCGCTGCACAGCACTTCGAACCAGCTCACGCAGAGATACCGCAGCCTCCACCACGAGCCTCTCCGCCGCCTCAGGCAGTGCGGGCCAGCAGCCTCGTAGGATGCTCAACACCTCGTCCCCGGCAGCTTCAATGCGGGAGACGAGGCGCTTTTGGAGCCTCCGCCACAGCTTGCTCGTTGGCGCCAGCGTCGCGGGCCTCGAACAGGCGGTCGGCCCATCGCGGCGGCAGGGCCTGGGTAATGTCGCGGATCCGGGCATCGTCGGTCATGCCGCCGTCGGCTTCGAATCCGAAGCAGGCGCAAGTGGACACGACCAAGCCGTCCTTGGTCGCCGCCTTCTTCCTCGCCTTCGCGCGGATTTGCGGTTGCCACCGCTTCTTGACCTCGGGCTCCAGGCGCCCGCGCAGGTCCTGGTGGGGCCGCTTGAGCTTGCCCGAGACGTACCGCTCCAAGGTGCGCTGGGAGATCCCGAGCGCCTGGGCGTTCTGCGGCATGCGGCGGGTGAACGCCCCCTCCAGCGCGCGGTCCAGGCTGTCCCGAGTGAGTCGACCATGGCCGTAGGCGGGCGCCTCTGCCGTCAGGCGCTGGGAAGCGCCTCTGCGCCATCACACCAGGGGTGCAATAGCGCCTGTGAGCGCAAACAGCGAACAGGCGTGCTCCCGCCACCGGCCTCGGGCTCGCAGTCCGTTCGCCGCGTACAGATCGGCTACGCGTCGCCGACCAGGAGTTGGCTGCTAACGCCGCAGGCGACCTCCGTCGATCTTCACCCTCTTGAAACTCATGAACCTCATGCGTTTCTTCACGTAACTGAGGCCCCATAGACCGCGCCAATCACAAGGCGCTATTGCGACCCCTTCACCACGACCACTACCTTCTGAGTCTCGATCACCCGGGGGGGGGCTCTTGACGTCTGATCCACATGAGGTGTACAGAGAAAAGTTCGCTACATTCAGCCTGAAAGAAGCGGACCTAAGGGCGGCTAAGGCGCTTCAGAGGATCGGTTGGCTGATCCTGTTAGGTTCGCTAACCCTGACGGGAATACTCGGATACACCGTCATCGTCGGCCTGTGGAAGGCAGACGGTGGGGTCACCCGATGGCTTACCCTAATCATCTTCAACATCTTATGGATTGCGTGCGCATGCTGGCTATATAAAAACCATAAAGCCCTGACCGAAAAGACGACTGCTTTCCGTGAAGCATTACAGGAACGGCAGACGGCGGCTGCTGAGCTTCCTCTCGAGACGACCTCGGGCCTGCGTGTCTATCGAGAGGCCTCGCTCGATGTCATCGCCTCCTACCGGGCACAGGCGAGTCGCAACAGGCGTGTGCATAATTCATTCCAGCTGCTCATTATCACCGGGTCGATCGTGGTATCCACCCTCACGGCGATGAATGAGGGGTCCAATGCGGCCCTATCAATCGCCACCTCATCTTTAAGCGCGCTGGTCGGCATCTCCGCTGGAGTCACCGGATACTTCAAGTTTCGAGAGCGTGGCACCACCTCGCAGTCGACAGCAGACGACATCGAAAAGAACTACAACGCCAGCGGGTTCCAGCTCGGTGACTATGAAGGGTTGGAGGAGACCCGTCGGCTTATTCTCTACGCCGGGACGGTCGAAAAGATCAAAGAAGAACAGCGTAAACGCGAGATCCAGTTGGAGCAGAGCACCTCGCACGACGAGCGCTCAGCGCAATGAGCGGCGGTCAAGAAGGCTCCGACCGTTTCCGGGAGCGGACCCTACCGCTGACGACGGTCCGCTGGTTGCTTGCCCCACGCTGGCAATGGCGCACCCGCCGGCTACGGGCCGCCCACGGACCCACTCTGGCCTACGAAGCTGCCTGGTGCCTGGTCGCGCTCGCCGATGACGTGGACAACCTGCCCTACGTGCGGCGCCGCACCCGCCCTGTGCCGAGTGCGCCGGCGGGCGTGATGGTCGATGTGTGGGCGCAGCTTGACCCGGGGGAACAGCAACGGCGCCGGGCCTGGCTGACTCGTCACAACCGAACCCCGCTCCACATGCTGGGAGTCCCGGAGGAACTGATCGAGCTGGCGGGCCTGCACGTCACCGAATGGGCGCTCCCGCCGGACGTGCCATCGATCTCGCTGGTTGTCCAGCAACGGCCGCGGCCAAGGAGAACAGACTGACTGGAGGAGGTGATAGAGACGACCATGGTAGTTGCCTCCCTCCTCTTCCCCGCTCGCTCTGGTGCGCCCGAGGCTCAGCCGTAGTGCGCGCCACGGCCGACGGAATCTTGTTCCGTAACTCCATGGGGATCGGTCGGTGAAGGCAAACCGGTCGCGGAGCGGATCTACGACTCCGGCGGTTGTTGTACTTCGCTGCCTGCCGTACCACAGGATGCGGCGACTGACGCCGCATCCTGTGCGAGTACCAACGGTCCGCGAGGCGGGTGAGCTGTAAGGGCTACAGTCACAATCCGCGCTGTGCAGGTCCATTACTCGCGGACATCCCCTGTATAACTATACTTTCACCAACTTCGCGAAGGCCGAGTAGATAGGCTCATTTACCTGACTGGTCGCAGAGACGACGGCCCGGAAAGTGTTGACGGCTGATTCGACGGCCGTTCGGTTGCGGAGTCCACCGGTGCTGGATAGCGGGGCTGAGAGTTGATTAGGAGCCAGCGCCAAGAGTGCCGTGGTAACCGGGATCCAGGCTTCAATAGCCTTCGGGATGGTTAGGTTCTTTGAGAACTCAAGGTTATGCCGGTCGGGTGTTGGGATGTCAAGTACGCTTTCAATAGAAGTGCCGATAGCCGCAACGGCGAGAAATGTTGATCCACGCATGCCGAACCACTTCGCCAGGTCTTGATCCCGCTGTGTTTGCGGCGTTCCGCCGCGGGAACTGAGGCTCGTCTTGCTCTGTTCGAGTGCCCGAAGGAGGCTGTACACGAAAAGAATGTGCCTCGCGCTAATGCGGTCGGGGAAAACAGAACTGTAGATAGCATCCTGTTCCCAGATCTGCCCCTTTTCGTGATATGCGACGTCTGGGCGGCCATGAAATGAGGCCAGTGCCTGCGCAGCGACGGTTGCGGCAAGCTGATTCTCGCCCGGTCGCCGGATAACGTCTTCCGCTCCGCCTCTACGTCCACCGTTATACCCAACGACGCCAAGGCTTTCGAACTCACGGACCAAGCGCGACTGCACTCGATCGTTACTGCGAAAGTCTGATGCTTGAGTCGGGTTCTGTCGATTGTTGTAGCGAATGATGTCTTGAACCGTGCCTGCATCATCGCACTTGATGAAGCGGGCGAGGAGTTTAATGTCGTCCGCACTTTCGCTGTCGGTCGAACCCAGGGCGCCCGTCGTCTGTGCGCCGTTCACGATGGCGATGCCTGTTATCTTCACAGAGTCGCCACCGCTGTAGTCAAATGAATGAACAAGGGCAGTGATGCCGTTGTTATATGCCCAAAAGCGTCCCGGCTTTTCGCGTGCGGTAGCCTGGATCCCATTATTGATGTTACTCTGAGATCGGGTACTCCCTAGGTAGCCTCGAATATTTGCCGAGAAGAGACGTTCCCTGTGTACGGAGAATTGAGCCCGAAGCCACGATGCGGGAATGCTGGCGCATAGCGCCGACCAATTTTCTCCGGTTTCAGTGAAGGCGCCACTTACGGGGATCGAGAACTCACTCCCGACGAGAATCGGAGTGCGCGACCCCTCGTAGCGATCGACCAGCGTTTCCCGCCCGACTTCAGTAGCCGTAACGGATACGTCCTCAACGTTATAGCGAGATGAAATGAGGCCATAAGTAGCCTTGGCGATTGCGTTCAGCTCTTCGGCAATCTGATGATTTTCCGGAAGGTTGTGAACGAACCAGACGTCAACAGTATCAATGGCGTCTTCGGCTAGCGCCTCATGCAGCTCTCTCCAAGCACTACGCAGCCTCTGCGGTACGTCGGTCTCAAAGTGTGAGCCAAATAGCCAGTTGACGGCTTGATGTAGTGAGGTTGCTTTTCCGAGGGGTGCTTGAGTCTGGCTTGCATTCCCCGCTTCGTAACCTTGGGCGAGGATCATCGAGCGCGAGTCGCGGTCGATGTAAACCATGTCGCAGGATTTATCGTCAGGACCGTCCGTTAGTGCTGTTGCGGCGACGCTGTGAATGTCTTCCAGGTCGAGCGTCAATTGCAGCGCGAACAACATGCGCTTTGCAGAGCCGTACTGATTGAGGTCATCGCGCTGTGCGAGGGCAGCTTCCAAGGCGTCGGTCATCGTTCCCCTCCCTGAGGGGAACGAATCTACCGATACGCAGCCCGCACGGTAAAGCGCCAGGTCGGTGGAGCGGCTTTGGGCTGGCGCTGCTTTGGCGCGAGTGATCATGGCCCCATAAGCTTCCGGCGCGTCGGGCAGTCTGTGGACCTGCCCGGTAAAGCACGACGGTGGGGCCATGATCTGCGAGGCTCGCGCCAAAGTGGCTGCCTAACGCCGTGGAGCCGACCGCCCCAGCCACGACGTACCCCTTCCCTGGCATCAGGCGGCTGATTGCTGTGCGCGCGGCACGGGCGCCGGCCGGGCTGGAGCGGGGCGGAGACAGGAGCGCAGGCCCGGCCGGGGGCCGGGCCGCGCGCGGTGAGCGGAGCGAGCCGCCTTGAAACCAGTAGAGAAAGTTGTAACTCAGTCCGTGGTGTGGGGCTTGAAGGCGTATGCGCACGCTGGGAGTTCAGCGCCCTGCCGGTGTGCCAGTGGCAGGAAGAGCACGGGGCGGATCGCCCAGGTGATGCGTGTGTTGGCGTGCGTGATGGTCACCATGCAGGGTTCACAGCGCAGCAGGGCACGGCGCGTCTCGATGCGGTCGTCATAGAGCCAGGTCCATGCCTCGTCGGAGGCGTCTGCGTCCAGGGCCGGTGAGATAGTGCGGAGGGCGACGACGACCCATCGGTCTGCCTGTGGTGCCGAGTAGGCGTCGAAGGAAGCTCGGAGGGCCGGCCCCTCCGCAGAGGCCAGGTCCTCGGTCCAGCACTCGCACCAGTAGCCGCGGGTGGGCGTCTTCATAAGGACGCTCCCCACGGGTAGACCGCGAGCACGTAGCGGGTGCTGTCGTCGTAGAGGGTGAGTTGGTAGCCCGTGCCTCTGGCCAAGTAGGCGAGCGCGCGTTCGTGCTCCGCCTCGTCCGTCAGCCAGTGCACCCCCGGCCGCGCGCACGCGGCGTCGAGCTGTTCGGTGATGTGACGGGTGCGCTCTTGTAACCAGCGCAGGGCCAGGCGCGCGCTCGTTGTGTTGTGTAACCCCAGCGGGATCGAGCGCACTTCATCCCAGGGGTAGGCGGCGGCCCGGCACTGGTAGGGGGAGGGCTGGCTGTTCACGTCCGGTGCATCGAGGAACGCGTGTGTCAGCACGGGTGTCCTCCCGCCGTTCCTGGGCCGGCGAACAGTTCCGCGGTGATGGTGTGCCCGGCCTGGTTGCGGTGGACGACGACCCGGTGTGCGAGGGCGTTGACCAGGGCCAGGCCCCTGCCGTGTTCGGCGTCCTGGTCCTGGTGCTCGGTCTTGGGGGCCGTGCTCGTGCCGCCATCGTCCGTGACGGACAGTGCGATGACCTGAGCCGAGACCGCGAGGGCCAGGTGGAAGCTGCCCGACTGGCGGCCGGTGGCCGTGTGGAGGATCGCGTTCGCGCCCAGCTCGCTCACGATCAGTTCAGCGTCCCCCGCCAAGGGAGAGTCGCGAAGGATGTCTCGCGTCCAGCGGCGGGCTCTGCTGACCTCTTCCGGAAATCCTGGGCAACTGAGCCCCCAGACCCGAGCCTTACTCGTATACTCGTGCATACAAGTTCCTTCATACTGATAGGCCGCCATGTGCAGCGGGATCGGGCTAGACGAGTTTCACGCCGTCATGGGCGCGGACGGCCGGCGGGGACGCCGCGTCGAGTGCGTCAAGGACACGGATCGCGTACGCCTCGTCGGCAAGCTCGGAGACTTCTTCACGGGTGACCCAGCGCAGTGCGCGGGTCTCGTCGCCGGTGGTGGGCGTGCCGTCGGCGGCCTCGCAGCGGAAGACCAGCGAGACGATCAAGCCCTTCATGTTCTTGTAGACGCCGGTCAGGGTGGCCGGGAGGGCGATCTTGATGCCGGTCTCTTCGAGGACTTCACGCTGAAGTGCCTCGGGGATGGTTTCCTCGCGTTCGAGGACACCGCCCGGCGGTTCCCAGTGACCGTTGTCGCGGCGCTGTATCAAGAGGGCACGGCCCTGGTCGTCGACGACGACCCCGGCGACGCTCACGGAGTGCGGACGGTCAGTGCTCACGTTCCTCGGCCCTCTCGGCTGACTAGGCTCACCACCGTAGCAACGACCGCCGCCCACTTGTCTAGATATCTAAAGGAGTACAGGCACTGTGAGTGCTCTTCCTTCCGGGAGTCTCGGCGACCTCGACCCGACAAGTGATCGCGCGGTCTACCGGCAGATCGCCGACCAACTGCGCGAAGCCATCTCCCGCGGGCGGTTCAGCGAGGGCGAAAAGCTCCCCTCCGAGGCCGAACTCGTCGAGCACTACGGCGTCTCCCGCATGACCGTCCGCAACTCCTTCTCCATCCTGCAAGGAGAAGGACTCGTGCACGCCGAGCACGGCAAAGGCGTGTTCGTCCGCCCGCGACCACCCGTGCGACGGCTCGCCTCCGACCGCTTCGCCCGGCGCCACCGCGAGCAGGGCAAGTCCGCGTTCATCGCGGAAGCCGACGCGGCCGGCAGTCACCCCCAGGTCGACAGTCTGGAGGTGAAGGAAGAGAAGGCCAGTCCGGACGTCTCCGCGCGGCTCGGGTCGGTGCGGCGCGTGCTCGCCCGCCGGCGCCGGTACCTGCTCGACGGGCGGCCCGTGGAGTTCGCCACCTCCTACCTGCCCCTCGACATCGCGCGGGGCACGCAGATCGCCGAGCCGAACCCCGGGCCCGGCGGCATCTACGCCCGCCTCGAGGAACTGGGCCACCACCTCGACCACTTCGAGGAGGAGATCCGTGCCCGGATGCCCTCCCCGGACGAGGTACGCACGCTGCGGCTGGCCTCGGGCGTGCCGGTCTTCCATCTGATCCGGACCGCCTTCGACTCCGAGGGACGGGCCGTGGAGGTGTGCGACACCGTCATGGCAGCCGATGCCTACGTCCTGTCGTACCAGCTCCCCGCCACGTGACGACGTGAGCGGCGGTGGGCCGCGAAGGTCGTTCCGCGAACCCGTACATCCCCGACACTCGGACCCGGGCCTGACGCTCCGCGTCTACGCGCACCTCATGCCGTCCAGCCAGGAGCGGACCCGTAAGGCGGTCGCGGCCGTCTTCGCCTCAGCGGGACATCGCAGAAGGCCAATCTGCAGACGAATCACCAAACATAAATGCCTCACGGATCGACGCCAAATGGCAGCATCAAACTGGGATCACCAAACGTGAATGATTCACGGACCAGCACCAAATGACAGCATCAAACTGGGATCACCAAACGTGAATGATTCACGGACCAGCACCAAATGACAGCATCACGCGAACGAAGGTCCGCGAAACGACTCACGGACCTCACGTCCCTGCTCAGCCGCCGTCAGCCAGCGAGGCCGGCCTAACGGCGGCTCCGCGCAACCGGGGCGCACAGGCTCACTGATAGGCGTTAGCGGATTTTCCGTAGGTGCTCGACCCTGCACCTACAGGCTTGATCAACCTATTTAGCTGCAGGTTTGGATCACGCTGCATTATGCCGCTAAAGTCCTCAACGCCGGCGAGAAAGCAGGAGGGGCCGCTCACTGGCATGAGCGGCCCCTCGGCCCGTCGGTGCACTTTTTCCCTGCTCTATAGGAGAAGTCATGCGTCCTACGGAGAAGCCCATCGTGCCACGTCACGGTCTGCGTCTCGACCTCATCCCCCGTGAGCCCCACACCGCTGTTGTCGGCATCGGCGGCGCAGCACTCGCCCTCTGGGTACACGCCCAGCCGCTCGCCGTCCTCCCCTTGGCCTTCCTCGTGGCAGTTCAGGTGAGGATCCGCCGCATCTGAGCACGAGGGACCAGGCACGGCCCACGGGTATGAAGAAGCCCCCCACTGACGGCATAGCCGCAGGTGGGGGGCCTTCTCAGGACTGCTTACTTCTTCTTGCCCTGGTTCTTCACGGCCTCGATCGCCGCCGCTGCCGCGTCCGGGTCGAGGTAGGTGCCGCCCGGGGTGACGGGGCGGAAGTCCGCGTCGAGTTCGTAGGAGAGGGGGATGCCCGTGGGGATGTTGAGGCCGGCGATGTCGGCGTCGGAGATCTGGTCGAGGTGCTTGACCAGGGCGCGCAGGCTGTTGCCGTGGGCGGCGACCAGGACCGTGCGGCCGGTGAGGAGGTCGGGGACGATGCTGTCGAACCAGTACGGCAGCATGCGGACGACGACGTCCTTCAGGCACTCCGTCCGGGGGCGCAGCTCCGGCGGGAGGGTCGCGTAGCGCGGGTCGGAGAACTGGGAGAACTCCGCGTCAGGGGCCAGCGGGGGCGGCGGGGTGTCGTAGGAGCGGCGCCAGAGCATGAACTGCTCCTCGCCGAACTCCTCCAGCGTCTGGGCCTTGTCCTTGCCCTGCAGGGCGCCGTAGTGGCGCTCGTTCAGGCGCCAGGAGCGGTGGACCGGGATCCAGTGGCGGTCGGCGGCCTCCAGGGCGAGCTGGGCCGTGCGGATCGCGCGCTTCTGGACGGACGTGTGGACCACGTCGGGCAGCAGGCCGGCGTCCTTGAGCAGCTCACCGCCGCGGACCGCCTCCTTCTCGCCCTTCTCGTTGAGGTTGACGTCCACCCAGCCGGTGAACAGGTTCTTCGCGTTCCACTCGCTCTCGCCGTGGCGGAGGAGGATCAGCTTGTACGGTGCGTCGGCCATGCATCCGAGCCTAATCCACGCATTCGGCGCGCCGCCCGCGCGCCCGGCAGGCGGACAGACGAACGGAGGGAGCGGCGGGGAGCGGCCTTCGCCGCGCCGACAGTTGACTGCTTCTGTTAATTGACTGGTTGGCCGTCCGGCCGTGCTCGTAAGTTGTGCGTACGGCAGCGCGTAAGTCGCGCTTTCCGCACCAGCCACTTACATCGGGGGTCGTCCATGTCCGTCGCCAGTCTCAGACGCGCCGCCCGCGGGACGGTCTCCGGGCTGCCCCGCGAGTTCTGGTGGCTGTGGACGAGCACCCTGGTCAACCGGCTCGGTGCCTTCGTCGCCACGTTCATGGCGCTGTACCTCACGCTCGACCGCGGGTACTCCGCCTCCTACGCCGGTCTCGTCGCCTCGCTGCACGGGCTCGGCGGGGTCGTCTCCTCCCTCGGCGGCGGCGTGATGGCCGACCGGCTGGGGCGGCGGCCCACCCTGCTCGTCGCGCAGGCCTCGACGGCCGTCTTCGTCGCCCTGCTCGGCTTCGTGCACGATCCGGTCGCCATCGCCGCTGTCGCCTTCCTCGTCGGAATGGCCTCCAACGCCTCGCGGCCCGCCGTGCAGGCGATGATGGCGGACATCGTGCGGCCCGAGGACCGGGTCCGGGCGTTCTCGCTGAACTACTGGGCGATCAACCTCGGTTTCGCCGTCTCCTCCATGGCCGCCGGCTTCATCGCCGAGTTCAGCTATCTCGCCGGGTTCCTCATCGAGGCCGGGATGACCATGGCCTGCGCGGTCGTCGTGTTCCTGAAGCTGCCCGAGTCCCGGCCCGCCGGTGACGCGCAGGGCGGCGAGGACGGCGCCGAGGCGTCCGTCGGGCTGACCGCGGTGCTGCGCGACCGGCGCTTCATGGGGGTGGTCGGGCTGTCCTTCCTGGTCGCGCTGGTCTTCCAGCAGGGGTCGGTCGGTCTGCCGGTGGCCATGGGCCGGGCCGGGTTCACGCCCGCCGACTACGGGGTGGCCATCGCCGTCAACGGCATCCTCATCGTCGCCCTCCAGATCCCGGTCACCCGGTTCATCGAGCACCGGGACGCCAAGCGGCTGCTCGTCGTCTCGTCCCTGCTGGCCGGGTACGGGTTCGGGCTGACCGCCTTCGCCGGGTCGGTCGGCGTGTTCGCCCTGACGGTGTGCGTCTGGACGCTGGGCGAGATGATCAACGCCCCCACGCAGACGGGACTCGTCGTCCGCCTCTCCCCCGTGCACGGGCGCGGCCGCTACCAGGGCGTCTACTCCCTGTCCTGGTCGCTCGCCGCCCTCGTGGCCCCGCTGATGTCCGGCGCGGTCATCGACCGGCTGGGCGCGCGGTGGCTGTGGGGGATGTGCGCGGCCGTGGGCATGGCCGCCGCCGTCGGCTACGGGGCGCTGATGCGGCGCCTGCCGAAGGAGGAACCCGTCGGGTTCACGGAGGGGGCCGCGGGGGCCGGCGCGGCTGCCGGGGAGCGGTCCTCCGAGGTCAGTGCGGCGTGAGGAGCCGGGGGCCCGGGGGCGGCCGCCCGCTGCGTCCGGCCCGCCTCACGGGTGCATCCGCGCCCCCTTGAGCACCCTGTCGACGGCGTTGCGCGGGCCGTGCACCGCCAGTCCCACCAGGTCCAGGTCGGCGGTCCGCACCGCCCGTACCGCCGCGCGGTTGTCGCGGTCGTTGCCGGTGGCGAAGAGGTCCGAGGTGAACACCGCGCGCGGCAGGGCCCGGGACAGGGTCCTGGCGTGGGCCGCCGTCAGCGTCTCCTTGGTGCCCTCGAAGACGAGCACGGGCTGGCGGAACATCGGCTGGTAGGAGACGTCGTCGGCGTCCTGGTACGGCTGCCCGATCACCTCCGGGACCGTGGTGCCGAGGCCGCTGACCAGGAAGGCGGTCACGTTCAGGCGCTGCCACGTCTCCAGGTCCTCGCGCAGCAGGACGGCGATCTTGGTGTCGAAGCGGACCGGCGCGTCCGGTCCCGGCCCGGCGGCCGGCCGAGACGTCGGCCCGGAGGCGGGCTGAGAGGTGGGCTCAGGGTTCGGCCGGGGGTTCGGCTCGGAGTTCATGGGGTGAGACTGCCGGGCACCGCGGCACCGGGTCTTGTACGTTCTTTGCGTGGCCGCCGAACGGGCCGGACAGGCCGAAGTCTCCGCCTGGCGACCCCGGGTCCCGGGCGTCGTGGAGGTCCTCCACGCCCACTTCCCCGCGTACTCGTACCCGATGCACGTGCATGACGCGTGGACGCTGCTGATCGTCGACGACGGCGCGGTCCGCTACGACCTGGACCGGCACGAGCACGGCACCCCGCACGACACGGTCTCGCTGCTGCCGCCGCACGTGCCGCACAACGGCTCGCCGGCGGTCCCCGGCGGCTTCCGCAAGCGGGTGGTGTACCTCGACAGCAGCCACCTGGGCGAGGAGCTGATCGGGGCGGCCGTGGACGGGCCGGACCTGCGCGACCCGGTACTGCGGCGGCGCGTCGGGCGGCTGCACTCCGCGCTCGGCCGCCGCGGCGACGAACTGGAGGCGCAGAGCAGGCTCGCGCTGGTCGGGGAGCGGCTGCGGGACCACCTGCGGCGCCGGGCGGCGGACCCGGAGCGGCGGCAGCGGCCGGACCCCGCGCTCGCCCGGCGGCTGCGGGAACTGCTCGACGCGCGGGTGGTGGACGGCGTCCCGCTGCAGGAGGCCGCGCGGCTGCTGCACGCCCATCCCGCGCACCTGGTACGGGCGTTCAGCGGCGCGTACGGCATCGCCCCGCACCAGTACCTGATGTCCCGCCGGGTGGGGCGGGCGCGCCGGCTGCTGCTGGACGGGCTGCCGCCCGGCGAGGTGGCGTCGGTGACCGGGTTCTACGACCAGGCGCACCTCACCCGGCACTTCAAGAAGCTGGTCGGGGTCACCCCCGGGCGCTACCGGGGGCTCGGCGCGCGCCGAGCCCCGTGAAGGCCGGCCGGTCCGGTCCTCAGTCGGCCGGGCGCTGGATCAGGTGAGTGAAGGCCTCCAGGTTCCGCGTCGACTCGCCGCGCGAGACCCGCCACGCGTACTCCTTGCGGATCGCGGAGGCGAAGCCCATCTCCAGCAGGGTGTTGAAGGCGCCGTCGGCCGCCTCCAGGACCTGCCCGAGCAGCCGGTCGATCTCGTCGGCGGTGACGGAGGCGAGGGAGAGGCGGGCGGTGACGTAGACGTCGCCGAGCCGGTCGACGGCGTAACTCACCCCGTACATGCGCAGGTTGCGCTCCAGGAGCCAGCGGTGGACGCCCGCCTCGTTCTCGTCGGGGTGGCGGACGACGAAGGCGTTGAGGGAGAGGGAGTGACGGCCGACCAGGAAGGAGACGGTCGTGGAGAGTTTGCGGGTGCCGGGGAGCTTGACGACGTAACTGCCGGGCTCGGGGGACTCCCACTCCAGCCCGGTGTCCGCGAAGACGGCTTCGAGAACCTGCCGGGCCTGACCTGCCTCGTCCGTGTCAGCCATGGTGGGAGCGTACGCGACGGCGGTGGGACTGCAGCGCTGCCGTGTACACGTCGACGGTGGCCGCCGCCGAGGCGTCCCAGCCGAAGGACCGCGCGTGTCGGGCCGCGGCGGCGCCCATCCGGTCCGCGAGGTGCGGGTGGTCGGCGAAGTCGCCCAGGATCCGCGCGTAGGCCGCGGGGTCGTGGCCCTGGACGAGGAAGCCGGTCTCGCCGTCGCGGACGGCCACCGGCAGGCCGCCGACCGCCGCCGCGAGCACCGGTGTGCCGGCCGCCTGCGCCTCTATCGCGACGAGCCCGAAGGATTCGCTGTAGGAGGGCATGACCAGCACGGACGCGGCCCGGAACCAGTCGGCGAGCTGCTCCTGCCCCACGGGCGGGCGGAACCGTACGACGTCGGCGATACCCAGGCGGGCCGCCAGCTTCTGCAGGCCCTCGGGCTTGGCGAGGCCGCTGCCGCTCGGGCCGCCCACTATCGGGACGACGATGCGCGAGCGGAGGTCGGGGCGCTCGCCGAGGAGCACGCCCACGGCCCTGAGCAGCACGTCGGGGGCCTTGAGGGGCTGGATGCGGCCGGCGAAGAGCGGGATCAGGGCGTCCTGCGGGAGGCCGAGGCGGGCGCGGGCGGCGGCGCGGGCGGTCGGGGCGTCCCCTGGACGGAACGTGCCGGAGCCCTTGGGGAAGGGGCGGAAACGGTCGAGGTTCACCCCGGGGTGGACCACGGCGACCTTGGCCGGGTCGGCCGTGTAGTGCCGGACCAGTTCCTCGGCCTCGTCGTCGGTGTTGGCGATCAGCCGGTCGGAGGCCGCGACGATCTGGGTCTCGCCGATGACCCGGGCGGCGGGCTCGGGCGTGTCGCCCTCGGCCAGGCTGGCGTTCTTGACCTTGGCCATGGTGTGCATGGCGTGCACCAGGGGCACGCCCCAGCGCTGGGCGGCGAGCCAGCCGACGTGCCCGGAGAGCCAGTAGTGCGAGTGCACCAGGTCGTAGTAGCCGGGGCGGTGGCCGGCCCAGGCCTGCATCACGCCGTGGGTGAAGGCGCACAGCTGGGCCGGGAGGTCCTCCTTGGCCAGGCCCTCGTAGGGGCCCGCGTCGACATGGCGGACGAGGACGCCCGGCGCGAGGTCGACGCGGGGCGGCAGGCCGCCGGCGGTGGCCCGGGTGAAGATCTCCACCTCGACGCCCTGGTCGGCCAGGCGCTGGGCCAGCTCGACGATGTAGACGTTCATGCCGCCCGCGTCGCCCGTGCCGGGCTGGTGGAGCGGCGAGGTGTGCACGGAGAGCATCGCGACGCGCCGGGGCCTGCGGGACAGCCGCAGCCGCGCCGGAGCCGGTGAAGAGCGGCGCCCGAGCCTGCCGACGTACTGGCTCACGTGGCGTTCCTCCTTGCTGCGGGCATGCCGGACCCGGGACGCGGTGCGCCCTTCAGGGGGCAACGCCGTGAGCGGCCTCGCCATTTCCACCGCCGGGCTCTTTGCACAATCATTACCGATTCTCGCTCAACCGTTCGATGGCGGGGTGCGTACCGTGCGGGCGCTCGCCACGCCCCCGCCCGGCGGTGGCCCGGATCCCGGGGGAATCGCCCGGTTATCCGGGGGAGCCTGCGTCGAACCCCGGGATGATGCGGCGTGCGTCCGGGCCCGGGTGCCCCCATACCCTCGTATCCATGACATCCCGCGCAGCGACCCGCCCGCCCTCCCGGCTCCGCCCGAGCGGCGGGAGCGCCGTGGTGGGCACGGTGACGCGCGGGACGACCAATCCCAACCGGCTGCGCCGCATGGACCGCTGGATCGCGGCCGTGCACGGCGCCGAGCTGCGCCGCGCCGCCGATCCCGTGGCCGTCGACCTCGGTTACGGCGCCGCGCCCTGGACGGCCGTCGAACTGCTCCAGCGGCTGCGCACCGCCGCTCCCCGGGCGCGCGTGGTCGGCGTCGAGATCGAACCGGCCCGGGTCGCCGCCGCGCTCCCCTACGAGCGCGAGGGCCTGGTCTTCCGGCACGGCGGCTTCGAGGTGCCCCTGCCGCAGCGCCCGCAGCTCATCCGCGCGGCGAACGTGCTGCGGCAGTACGACGAGTGCGAGGTCGCCGGCGTCTGGGAGCGGCTGTGCGCGCGGCTCGCCCCGGCGGACGGGCACACGCGCGGGGGCCTGCTGGTGGAGGGCACCTGCGACGAGATCGGCCGCCGGCACGTCTGGGTCGCCCTGGGACCGGAAGGACCCCGGACGGTCACCTTCGCCACCCGCCTCGGCTCCCTGCACCGCCCCTCGGACCTCGCCGAACGCCTCCCGAAGGCGCTCATCCACCGCAACGTCCCGGGCGAGCCGGTGCACGCGTTCCTGCGCGACTTCGACCGCGCCTGGGCGGCCGCCGCGCCCTACGCCTCCTACGGGGCCCGGCAGCGCTGGATCCGCGCGGTGCGCGACCTGGCGGCCGACTGGCCGGTGACGGACGGGCCCGCGCGCTGGCGGCAGGGCGAAGTCACGGTGACCTGGGGGGCGTTGGCGCCGCGCGGCTGACGGGAGGGACCGACGGGGAACGATCTTCGCCGGCCGCACGTCCCACAGACGGGGGCCGGTGCGGGCGGAGCACCGGGGGCCGGGCCCTGTCGTTTCGGGCGCAGTCGTGGCAGTATCCCCCGGACGGCACATGTTACTGACGGTAAATCAGCTTGGGGGCGGGGTTATGGGACGGGGCAGGCGCAGTGTGCTCGCGGCGGCCGTGACCGTGGTCTGCGCGGTCACCCTGCTGGGGGCGTCCGGCACGGCGTTCGCGAGCGCGGGACCCGACCGGGAACCGACGTCCCCCGGGACGAAGCCTCCCGCCTCCCCCTCCCCGTCCTCCTCCTCCACGCCCCCGCCCTCCGTCACGGTCCCGCCGGACAAGGACCTGGAGGCGGTCCGCACCAAGCTGGACCAGCTCTACCACGACGCGGCCGTCGCCACCGACGCGTACAACGCCGCCGAGGAACGGGCCGAGCAGCAGTCCGCCCAGGTCACCGACCTCTCCCGGAAGATCGTCGAGCAGCAGCGGAAGCTGGACGAACTGAAGGACCGCGCCGGCGCCGCCGCCCGCTCCCAGTACCGCACGGGCGGGCTGCCGCCCCAGGCCCAGCTGCTGCTCAGCAACGACCCGCAGCAGTTCCTCGACGGGGCCGGACGGCTCCTGGAGGGCGAACGGGCGACCAGCGGGCTGCTCCAGGACATGACCCACACCCAGCAGGACCTGGAGCAGTACGCCTCCGACGCCGCCGACCGCCTGCGCAAGCTGGAGGACAACCGGAAGGCCAAGGCCACGGCGCAGAAGCGGATCCAGCAGCGGATCAAGGAGGCGGAGCAGCTCCAGGCCACGCTGGAGCAGCGGCAGCGGGAGCGGCTGGCGCAACTGGAGCGGCAGGCCGCCCAGCAGGCTCAGGCGGCATGGCTGGACACCGGCATCCTCAAGGAGATCAGCGGCGGCGCGACCGAGGCGGACAAGAAGGCGGTGGCGTACGCCACGGCCCAGATCGGCAAGCCGTACGAATGGGGCGCGGAGGGCCCCAGGACGTACGACTGCTCCGGTCTGACCTCGCAGGCCTGGGCGGCGGCCGGGCACCCCGTGCCCCGCACCTCGCAGGAGCAGTGGAAGCAGCTCAAGCACGTGTCCGTGAAGGACATGCGCCCCGGCGATCTGATCATCTATTTCGGTGACGCCAGCCACGTCGCGATGTACGTCGGCGAGGGCAGGATCGTCCACGCCCCGCGCCCCGGCCGCACGGTCACGCTGGCGGGCGCGGGCACGATGCCCATCCTGGGCGTCGTACGGCCGGACGCGGACTGAGGGGGCGGCCCTTCCGCGCCCGGACACGGACCGGTGACGGAGGGGGAGCGTGCGTCTCCTCCCGCCCCCGGGCGTCGCACGGAGGACTTTCCCCCTCCTGTGCGCCGCGCGGAGGGCCTCTCCGACCGCCCGGTGACCTGGGCCATGTGACCCATCGCACGCCCGGTCGGCGCCAAACCTGCCCTGACGTGACCTTCGTCATTCCGGAGCGCGCGGCACGGTGCCCAACTCCGGTGTGGATCGCGGCATATGACAGTGGCCGAAGCGCGAGCGACGCGCCTCACACCATTCCCCCGCGGCGCCGACTACCGCTATGGTCCCCGTCGGTGGAACGAGGTCCCTCGTGCCGCCATGCCCTCGGGGGGAGGGAAGGAACCCGAAACGATGCCCGTGCCCGTACCGCGGCAGCGAGAGACACCGGCCGCGGAGAGCGGTCCGGCGCAGACCGTGCTCCACGGCGGCGGCCCCTCCGCAGCACAGGCCCCGCACGGGGAAGCCACCCGAGCCACGGAACCCACGAAAGCCCCGGAGGAGACCGCGAAGGACACCACGGCCGAGAAGGACGACCGCACCGCGGGCCACCCCGCCCACGGCACGAACCTCACGCTGCTGCTGATCGAGGACGATCCCGGCGGCTCCCCGATCGTGCCCGAACTGCTCGACGCGGCCGGCAAGCCGATCCGCGTCCGCACGGCCCGCAACCTCACCGAGGCCTCGCGGCTGCTCACCGACGACGTCCACTGCATCCTGCTGGACCTCGCGCTCCCGGCCCCCGGCCGGTCCGGCGCCGGAACCGGTGCCGGAGCGGCCGGTGACGACGACGAGCTGGCCGTCCTCAAGCACGTGCTGGAGCTCGCGCCCCGGCACGCCGTGCTCGCGCTCACCGCGTCCGGAGACGCCGAGCGCGGCGCCCAGGCGGTGCGCGTCGGCGCCCAGGACTACCTGCTCCGCGACGAGCTGGACGGGCCGCTGCTGAGCCGGGCCATCCGGTACGCGGTCGAGCGCAAGCGCTCCGACACGGCCGAGCGCCGGCTCGCCGAGGGCCGGCTGCGCGCGCAGGAGAACCGCCGTCTGGAGCGCGGCCTGCTGCCGACGCCCCTGCTGGACGGTTCGACGCTGCGGTTCGCCGCCCGCTACCGTCCCGGACGCTCGCGCGCCCTGCTCGGCGGCGACTTCTACGACGCCGTCCGCACCCCCGACGGCACCGTGCACGCCATGATCGGCGACGTCTGCGGGCACGGCCCGGACGAGGCGGCGCTCGGCGTGGAGCTGCGCATCGCCTGGCGGGCCCTGACGCTCGCCGGGCTGTGCGGTGACGAGCTGCTGAACACGCTCCAGCAGGTGCTGGAGCACGAGCGGGCCGACGACGAGATCTTCGCGACGCTGTGCACGGTGGACATCGCGCCGGACGGGCGCCGCGCGGGCCTGTGCCTGGCGGGCCACCCCTCGCCGCTGGTCATCACGCCGGGCCTGCCGGCCAGGCTGCTGCCGTACGACAACAACGGCCCCGCGCTCGGTCTGCTGCCCGGCGCCCGCTGGCCCCGCACCCAGGTGGAGCTGGGCGCCGAGTGGAGCCTGATGCTCTACACCGACGGCCTGATCGAGGGCCGGACGGGCCAGGACGGCGAACGGCTCGGCCAGGACGGCATGCTGGAACTGGTCCGCCGCCAGCTCGGCCAGGGCCTGCGCGGCGAGGACCTGCTGCGGGAGGCGGTCAACGAGGTCCGCGCCCTCAACGGCGGTGAACTCACGGACGACGTGGCGGTCGTCCTGCTCGACCGGGAGCCGTGACACTCGACCGGGAGCCGTGACAGCGGTACGGCGTGGGGGCCGCTGTCCGAGGCGGGGGCCTCGGCCGGGGCGCGCGGGCGGGCTCACCCGGGAGCGGCAGAGGCGGCGGCCGGCCGGGGAGCCGTAGGCGCGGCACCGGGGAGGCCTTGAGCGTCGTAGGCGCCGAAGCGGTCGTGGGTGCGGGCCGCCCGAGCGGTCGTGCGGAGCAGGCGTGGGCGTCGTACGCCGGAGGCAGTCGCGGGCGCGGGCCCCCGGACCCCCGCTTCGCGCGCGCCGCGCTCGCAGGCGCCGTACGCGCGCCGCGCCCGAAGGCGGGTGCTACCGGCCGCCGTTGTACGGCCCGTACGGACCGTCGCTGCTGCTGCCGCCGCGCCGACGGCCCCAGCCGCCGCCACCGCCGGAGACCTGCTTGAGCGCGGGCCGCACGTCCACGATGTAGACGATGCTCGCGATCACGCCGATGATCGGCAGGAACGACAGGATCGAGAACAGGTAGCTCACCACGAGCGCCAGGCCGAGGATGATCAGCCAGAACACCTTGTTCTGCTTGTCGGCGGCGCGGAACGCGTCCTCGCGCCGGATCGCGGCGTCGCACAGCCCGAACGCGGCCAGGACCATGAGCAGGATCTTGAGGATCCCCAGGAACCCCGCGAAGCCCAACATCAGCATGCCGTCCACCGCCCCTTCTCTCCGACGCCTACGCCGCCACCGTACCCGGAGAACGGGCCGGGCACCCCAAGGGTTGCCCGGCCCGTCCGGCGTGCGGTCCTCACTTCGCGGGCGGCGTGGTCTTCTTGGCCGCGGGGGCGGTGGGCGTGGTCCGGCGCGTGGCCGGGGTCTTCCTGGCGGGCGCCTTCTTCGCCGCCGGCGCGGCCTTGGCCCCGGCGGACTTCTCCTCGCTCACCACGACCGGCTCGGTCCTGGGCCGGGCCTTGCGGGGGGCGGCCTTGGGCTCGACCGCGACGGCGAGTTCCTCGACGTCCTCGGCGATGTCCTCGATGCCCTCGGCGGCCTGGCCGCGCCAGGTCCGTACCGCGTGCTCGCCGTGCTCGGCGACCTTCTCGTAGGTCTCGCGGGCCTTCACGGCGTACTCGGCGGCGACGCCGACCCCGCGCAGGGCGAGGTCCTGGGCGCTCTCACCGAGCTTCTTCAGGTCGGCGTCGAAGTTCGTGCTGAGCTTCTTCAGGTCGGAGTCGAGCGAGTTCAGGAACTCGCCGACCCGGGACTGGACGGTCGCCTGCGTCTCCTTGACGCGGGCGCCGGCCTCCTTGGCGCGGGCGGCGGCCCGCTCCTGGACGGCCTTCGGGTCGGTGTTGCGCACGGCGTCGATGCGGGCCGGGGCCTCGGCGGCGAGCTGCTCCACCAGGGCGGGCACCTTCCTGGCCTGACGCAGGGCCAGGTCCGCGGTGCCGGCGGCGAAGTAGAGGGGGGTGGGGTCGCTGAGGGTCTTGCGCAGGTCGTCGGCGATGGCCATGGTGATGATCCTCCCGGATCGCTTTCGGCTGAGGGTTGTGGTGTGCCGCGGTGCACCGGCCGCCGGGCCCTTGCGGGCTCCGGGATCAGCCGGCCGCCTCCCGCGGATCGGTGTCGCTGCCGCCGGACGCGGCGCTGGGGCGCCCGGCGGCACCGGGGCGGCCGCCGTCCCGCGCGGGAGCGGCGGCGGACCGTATGGTGCCGTGGCCGGCGCCGTTGCCGCCGTGACCGTCACCGGGGCCGTCGGCACCGCCTGGTTCCCCGGCCCCGCCGGTGTCCCCGGCGCCGTCCGTGCGGCCGGTCTCGTCCCTGCTGCCCGTCCTGCCGGGCCCGAACCCGTTCTCCTTGCGGAAGGACTCGTAGATCTGGAGCAGCACCTGCTTCTGCCGCTCGTCGAGCGTGGGGTCGGCCAGGATGACGGCGCGTGTCTCGACTTCGTCGCGGTCCCGCTCGGCGTCGAGGATGCCGGCCCGCACGTACAGCGTCTCGGCGGAGATCCGCAGCGCCTTGGCGACCTGCTGCAGCACCTCCGCGCTCGGCTTGCGCAGCCCGCGCTCGATCTGGCTCAGGTACGGGTTGGACACCCCGGCGGCATCGGCGAGCTGCCTGAGCGACAACTGCGCGTTGCGCCGCTGCTCGCGCAGGTACTCACCGAGATTGCCGACGTTGAGCGAGGCCATGTCTCCACCATGCACCACCCTCGCTAACAATTGCAAGCACACTGCTTGCAAGAGTGCGCTCCCGTGTCGCCCCTCAGCGGACCGGGCCCGCCTCCTCGTAGCCCTGCTCCTCCAGGATCGCGTCGATGCGGGAGCGGTGGGCCGCTTCCCAGTCGTCCAGGGACTGGGCGGCCTCCGCGGCGAGCTTCGCGCGGGCGGCCGGCAGGATCTTTGCGGCACGGGCGGCCGGGACGGTCACCACGCCCTCCTCGTCGGCGACGACCACGTCCCGCGCCGCGA
Organism: Streptomyces sp. NPDC006743; assembly: GCF_040703815.1. NCBI lineage: Bacteria > Bacillati > Actinomycetota > Actinomycetes > Kitasatosporales > Streptomycetaceae > Streptomyces > Streptomyces sp. NPDC006743. The sequence goes on from NZ_JBEYJA010000004.1 coordinate 268,821, forward strand.
CGTGGACGCCGCCGCAGCGCACCCGCTCGTTCAGGGGCCGCACGGCGGACTTGCCACCGGGGACCGGGACGACGCCGCGGGCGAAGACGGGGAAGCCCAGCGCCCGCACCTCCGCGAGGTCACGGATCAGGCCGTCGGCGACGAACGCGGCGATACCGCGGCGCTGCGCGACGGCGCACACGTTGCCGCCGGCGAGGGCGTGGTCCAGGTCGCCGGACTCCACGACGATCACCGATCCGGGCGCGGCGCGGTGGACGGCGGCGTGCAGCATGAGGTTGTCGCCGGGCGGACAGCGCACCGTGAAGGCCGGCCCGGCCACGCGCGGCACCGGCTGCCACAGCGGGCGGATCCCGATGTCCATGACGTGCTCGCCGCCCAGCAGGTCGGCGAGCGTGGTGGTGGGGATCTCCCGGAAACCCGCGGCGGAAGTCTCTGAATCGGCCATGCGTACGACCCTAGTGCGCCGAAAGGCTGTTGCCCCAGGGGCGAAGGCGCGGCTACGTTCTCCCGTATGACTGCCGGGTCGGCCTTGGGCCGTGAGCGAGTTGGGTGCCCGGCCTCCGGGTGAGGTCCGCGCGGGCGAGGAGCCCGCCGTTTTCTCCGCGTCTTCCGCACAGCACACGCACCGCGGCGCCCCACGGCGCCCCGTGCCAGAAGCCCGCCAGAGAAAGCAGACACCGCCGAGCATGCCCAACGACTTCAACCGTCGTGTCATCGACGAGTTCCGCGCCCGCCGGGGCCGCCTTTCCGGCCCCTTCGAGAACGCCCGCCTGCTCCTCCTGACCACCACCGGGGCGCGCAGCGGCGACCCGCACACCACCCCCGTCGCCTATCTCCCCGACGGCGGTGACCGTGTGCTGGTCATCGCCTCGGCGGGCGGCTCCCCCCGGCACCCGGACTGGTTCCGCAACCTGCTCGCCCGGCCACGCGCCACCGTGGAGGCCGGCGCGTTCACCTACGAGGCACGGGCGGTCGTCCTGACCGGCGAGGAACGCGACCGCGCCTTCGCACGGGCGGTGGAGGGCGACCCCGGCTGGGCCGCCTACCAGGCGAAGACCGAGCGGATCATTCCCGTGGTCGCCCTGTACGAGGTCGAGCGCCCGGGCCCGCCGCACGTCAACGCCTCCTCGCCCGGCGAGGCGATCAAGGTGGTCCATGACGCGTTCCGCCGCGAACTGGCCCTGATCCGGCAGGAATTGGCTTCCGGCAAGGGTGGCACCCTGGGGGCGCAGTTGCGCGTCAACTGCCTCACCTTCTGCCAGGGACTGCATCACCACCACGCCGGGGAGGACACGGCCCTCTTCCCGTTCCTGGCCGGGCGGCACCCTCGGTCGGCCCCGGTGCTGGACCGGCTGCGCGAGGAGCACGAGCGGATCGCCGTCCTGGTGGAACGGCTGCGGCGGGCGGTCTCCGCCGACGGGACGGCGGAGGGCGCCCGCGCCGAGGCGGTCCGTCTGACGGAGGAGCTGGAGGCCCACCTGGACCGCGAGGAGGAGCAGTTGGTGCCGCTCCTCGACGCCGCCACCCGCACCACCTGACCCGTCCCACCCCGGGGACGCCGTCCGGCCCCCTGTCCGGTCACGGGCGGGTCAGGGGACCGGGTCGCCCCGCCCCGCCGGATCGCCCCGCCGGGCGCCGTGGGTGCGGTGCCAGCGGGTGAGGGCGGCCACGACGGCGGCCGGGGCGGGCACGGACTCCAGGGCCAGCGGGTGCGCTGCGGCCGCCAGGACGCGGTGCAGCTTCCCGCCCAGCGCCGTGAGGGTGCGCCGGTCGGGCAAGGGTCCCGTGCCCAGGGCCAGCGCCGTCCGGATGACGTCGGTGAAGACCGACTGGACCTTCTTGAAGCCGACGAGCAGTTCCAGGTCGTGCTCCCAGCCGCGGGAGCTGCCGGGGCGGACGGCCTCCGCGGTCCGGCACCAGGCCTGCGTCATCCGGCGTGCCTGCCACCGCGGGTACCGCATCAGGTAGAGGTGGGTGGCGAGGTCGTAGAGCGGATCGCCGAGCATGGCCAGTTCCCAGTCGATCGTCCACAGCCGGTGTTCCGCGTCGACGATGAAGTTCTCCCGGTGCAGATCGGCGTGCAGCAGGCAGAAAGGGCGCTCGCGCAGCCCCTTCAGGTGCTTGCGCAGCCGTTCGAACGCCTCTCCGTCGATCCGCAGGTCCGCGAAGAGTTGCCCGAAGCCGGCGAGGTTGCGGGCGTAGACGCGCTCCTCGGCGAAGCGCACGAGCCGTTCGAGGAACGCGGCGGTGTCCCCGTCGGCCGGCCGGTCGGCGGCCTCGCAGCGGCGCTCGACGGCGAGCGTGCCGGGCGTCACCGCGATCAGCTGGCCGAACAGTCCGACGATCTGGCCGAACAGCCCGCCCGGCACGGCGTTCCCGGACGGGCACAGCGCGCCGAGGGTGCGGCCCTCGATGAACCGCTGCAGGCCGATGCCGCCGGCTTCGAGAAGCTCCGGGATCCGGCCGATCCGGCCCTGCAGGGCCGCCAGCAGCTGCTCCTCGGAGGCGAAGCAGCGCCGGTCGAACCAGAGCAGGTCGCTGCGCGGCTCCCGGCACTTCCACCGCCCCGGACGCAACGCCCCCAGCTCGCCCGTCAGCGGGAAGGCGTACGTCTCGTGGTGGTACCCCTGCAGCGGCCCTTCGACCCGGCTCGGGTCACCGCTCGCCTCGACGGCGTGCAGCCGGGCGCGGGAAGCCGGTCCGGGGGAGCCGGGCACGGGCGGACCCGGTGGGGGTGAACCGGTCCCGGCCGGGCCTGATGCGGACGGACCGGATGCGGACGGACCGGGCTCGGGCGCCTCCAGTCCGAGTGAAGCAAGTTCGAGCGGCATTGCCCGTTTCTTTCGCCTTGAGCCCCCCGGGAGGGTCGCACCCGGCCGCGGGGCGGGCCCCGCGGGGGGTGCCGAAGTGGGAACACGCTACTCCGACCTCGCCACGGAGGGTGACCCGAACCTCCCGGGCCTCACCCCGCGTCGCACCGGCGCGGGACCGGGCCCGGGCGGTGCGCCGGGGTCTCAGGCGGGGCGCACGGCCGCCAGCAGGTCGCTCAGGGTCCGTACGACCGTCCTCGCGCCGGCCTCCTCCAGCAGGCGCGCCTTGTGCTCGTTGCGGGCGTAGCCGAGGAAGTGCACGCCCGCCCGCCGGGCGGCCTCCAGGTCGGTGGGGGTGTCCCCGATCATCAGGGCGGTGGAGGGGGCCGCCCCCATGGCGCTGAGCGCGCGGTGCAGGCAGTGCGGGTCGGGCTTGAGGTGCCGCAGCTCGCCGGTCCGGCCGTACAGGTGCGGCTGGAAGCAGGGCAGCAGGCCGCGCCCCTGGAGGTAGGCGCGCACCACCACCGGTGAGTTGTTGCTGGTGACGGCCGGCCGGGCGCCGACCGCGGTCCAGGTGCGGATCAGCGGGTCGGCGTACGGGGTCGGCATGGCCGTGACCGCCGCCTTCAGCTCCTCCTGGGTGAGGCGCTCCTCCAGCTCCGTCACCAGGTCGCTGCGCGGGCGCCGGCGGTCCACCGCGCGCAGCAGGGCGTGCGGGTCCAGCGGCTCCCGGTCCTCGTCGCTCAGCAGCCCGTGCAGGCCCTGCTGTCCGAGCCAGTCGAGCAGGCCGTGCGCCACCCGCTGGGCTGAGTGGCCCGCGAAGAGGCGGCAGATCGGGCCGTCGAAGTCCCAGAGGACCACCTGCGTGCGGGAGACCAGCTCCCGCAGCGCCCGCATCCCCGGCTGCGTCGTGTCAGAAGTCACTAGGAGAGTGTCAGGTCCGTGGTGATGGTTTCCCAGAGGGCGTCGAACCACTTCTGGGATTCGGTGACGAACGCGGCGTCGCGCTGTCCGGCCCGTTTGAGGAAGGAGAAGAGCAGCGACTGGGAGCCGAGGACGTCGTACATGTCCAGGGTCTCGTCGCCCCAGTCCTCCTCGCGCCGGGTGAGCGTGTAGTAGCCCAGGAGGGCTTCCTCGTCGCCCAGCAGGTAGAGCTTGACCGGCGGGGTGAAGGGCAGCGCGCGGAAGGTGACCCGCACGTCGATGCCGTGGGTGGCGCGCAGCGACATCAGGTTGTGCCGCAGCACCTGGCCCTGCGCGTTGCGCATGGCGAGCCAGCGCTGGTGGACCACGTCGTCCTCGCCGCGGCCCGCCACGGGCACCGGGAAGGCCAGCGCGATGTTCCTGGACGGCACCAGGACGCGGACGTCGACGGCCTCGGGGCGTATGCGGCCCTCGTGGATCAGCCGGAGCGGCTCGCCCATGGCCAGCATCAGCGTCTCCGCGGTGTGGGAGACGACGTCTATGCGCACCCGGCGGTTCGTGAACGCCTCCGTCAGCCGGGGGGCGAGCGCGACCATGGTCGGCTGCGGTTCCTCCCGCGCGGGGGCGGCGTCGGCGATCCTGGGCGGGCTGCCCTTGCTGACGTTGCTGAGCAGCCCGTCGCCCTGCAGGGCCCGCAGCGCCTGGCGCACGGTGCCGCGCTCCACCCCGAACTCCTCGGCGAGTTCCGCCTGGGTGGGCAGGCGGTCGCCGGGTTTCAGCTCGCCCGCGCGGATCCGCTCGCGCAGGGCGTCGGCGATCTCCTGCGGAGAGTTCCTCCGGCTGCCGTCCACGGCCAGGTTCTCTTGGGTCACAACCAAACGCTACAACTTCGATTCACTTGGCGGGAGTTGTTCTAGATCTGTTTCGAACACTCACCAAGTGGGGACAACTGAAGGTAAGTTGGCTGCCAACTTGAGCGAGTTGGCGATAGAAGGGGGAATCGCCGTGCCTGTCCTCGCCCTCCTGTCCGCCCTCTTCGTCGTCGGTTTCGAGCAGATCGTCCAGTGGAAGTACGGCGCGACGGGCCTCGTGGGCCTGCTGCTGCTCACCGTCGGCACCAAGGCCAAGAGCCCCGCCCTCAGCTCCGCCGGCGCGGTCGTCCTGGCGATGCTGGTCGCGGGGCCGGCCCTGTGAGCGGCCCCGCCGGGGAGCACCTCAGCTCGTGAGCACCAGCTCCGAGCTGATCGTCTCCCACAGCGCGTCGAACCAGACGTGCGACTGCTGGACGAACGCCGTGTCGCGCGGCCCGGCGCCCTCCGTGAAGGAGAAGAGCATCGACCGGGTGCCCTGCGCGTCGTAGAACTGGAAGGGCTCGTGGTCGATCTCCTCCTCACGGCGCCCCACCGTGTAGTACGCGAACAGCGCCTCCGCGCCGTTGAGCAGGTAGAGCTTGACCGGCGGGGTGAAGGGCAGCGCGCGGAAGGTGACCCGCACGTCGATGCCGTGGGTGGCGCGCAGCGACATCAGGTTGTGCCGCAGCACCTGGCCCTGCGCGTTGCGCACGGCCAGCCAGCGCGTGCGCAGCCGGTGATCCGGCGCGCAGGGGTCGACCGGCGCGGGGAAGGCCAGTTCGATGTCCCGGCTGGGCAGCAGCACCCGCACGTCGACCTTGGCCGGTTTCAGCCGCCCCGCGTGGATCTGCCGCAGCGGCTCGCCCATGGCCAGGGTCAGCGAGACGGCGGTCAGGCACAGCGCGTCGATCTCCACGTGGGGGGCGGTGAAGGCGGCGGCGACACAGGGCGCGAGCGCCGCCGTGGTGGGCAGCGGCGGGGCGGCGGGGCCGGTGAGGACCCGTTCCGGGAGGGCCGCGACGGTCGCCGGGCTCCCTTTGGTCACATGGGTGAGCAGGTGCTCCGACTGGAGGATGCGCAGGGCCTGCCGGACGGTCCCGCGCTCGACGCCGAACTCGGCAGCCAGCACGGCCTGCGTGGGCATGCGCTCACCCGGACGCAGCAGACCGGTCCTGATCCGCTGCCGCAGTTCGTCGGCCACCTCGCGGTGTGACCTCTGGGGCCGCTGTGTCCTCTTCCGCCCACTGGCCAAGGCGTGTTCCGGGTCCACCACTGAACGGTACAACTTCTCGCCATCTTTGGGCAGTTCAGGGAAAGGTGGTTATGAGCCGCTTCCAAGCGGAGATAAGTAGAGAGAAGTTGGTGGCCAACTTGCCGCACATGGTCGAACCTTTGGCCGGTTGGTCCCACGGTGACACAGGGGGTACGTCGGACCGCGCTCCCCTCCGGAGGGGAGCCGGGAGCCCGGTCGGCGACACCGCACAGCCACAACCGAAGAGCGTCTCGAGCACCGCCACAACTGAAGACCGTCCCCATGGCACAGCCACAACTGAACATCACACTACGGATCGTCACCCCCGTCACGGTCACCGGCAGGAAGGAGCGTTCGGAACAGGTCCGGGCACCACGGCCGCCCGGACGTACGCAGCAGGGCGTCGGCCATCTCGGCGGCGCCCGCTCGTTCTTCCCGGACGCGGCCCGGCGCCGCGAGCCGGACCGCCGGCTCGTCACCCGGCCACAGCGGCGCCGGCACCCCGGCGGGCAGCGAAAGATCGGCGCTCCGCGTCGTCGGCGTGCAGGACACCCCGGCGGGCGGGGCCGCCGGGCCGGCCGGCGGCCCTCTCAGATGAGCAGGTCGTCCACCTGGGCCTCGCCCTCGCGGTAGCGGCGGGCGATCTCCGCGCTGCAGCCGTCGGCCGTGTGCTGGAGCTGGTGGCGGCGGCGGGAGACCTGCTGCTCGTACCGGACGAGCCGGCCCATCGCCGCGCCCAGTTCGAGGTCGGTGCGGGCGTCGAGGTCCGACAGCTCGACCTCGGCGAGCATCTGTGCGGACAGCCGCCGGTACTCCTCCCCCTGCGGGGTGCCCAGCGTCAGGTGCCGGGCCGAGGAACGCTGGCGGGCGGGCGCGTCCCGGAGGATCTCCGCGAGCCGTTCGACGACGGACGCCCCGCCGTCCTCCACGGCGGGCGCGGGTCCGGCGCCGTCCCCGCCGGGCGCCGTCCGCGCCCCGCCGCCCCGCCGGGCCAGCTCCGCGCGCAGGATGTCGATCCGCCCCTGGAGCAGCCGCCGTACGTAACTCAGGTCCGCCTCGTCCCGTTGGGCCCTGCGGCGCAGGGCGCGCAGTTCGGGCAGGCTCAGCACCGTCAGGTCGGGCTCGGCCGGCTCCATGGCCAGCAGTGGGTCCACCACGGGTGCCTCCGGTAGCCCCTCGGTGCTCGCGGGCCGGTCCGCGGCGGGCGGCGGATCCGACGGCAGCGGCGGGCTGTCGGTGCGCTGCACCGGCGGCCGGTGGGCGATGGTCTCCGCGACCGCCGTGCCGAGGGGCGGGACCGCCCCGGGCTGCGGTTGCGGCTCGGTACTCGATGTGCTCATGCGCCTCAACCGTCCCCTCGACCGGCGCGTACGGAAGCATCGTGCCACCCGGAGTGGCCGGTATGTGACCGAGTGCCCCCGATCAGCCCCGGATGGGGGGTTACGAAGCATAAAGAAGCACGATATGGACGTCGGGCCAAAGGCCGCGGCGGCGCCCGGCATGATGGTCGGCATGCGTGCAGTGGTGCAGAGAGTGGATGGCGCGAGCGTCGTCGTGGAGGACCGGACGGTGGGGGCCATCGAGGGCGAGGGGCTGTGCGTCCTCGTCGGGGTCACCCACGAGGACACCAAGGAGAAGGCGGCGCAGCTCGCCCGCAAGCTGTGGACGCTCCGCATGCTGCAGGACGAGAGGTCGTGCAGCGACACGGGCGCCCCGCTGCTGGTGATCAGCCAGTTCACGCTCTACGGCGACGCCCGCAAGGGCCGCCGCCCCACCTGGAACGCCGCCGCGCCCGGCGAGGTCGCCGAACCGCTGGTGGACGAGGTGGTCGCCCAGCTCCGCTCGCTGGGCGCGACGGTGGAGACGGGCCGTTTCGGCGCGCGGATGCGGGTGTCGCTGACGAACGACGGCCCGTTCACCGTCCTGCTGGAGATCTGAGCCGCGGGTGCGGCCGCCCGGCTACGGCTCCACGACCACTTCCTGCGCCGCCGCCGTGTCCCCGGCCATGAGCCGGGCGTCCACGGGGACGTTCCGCTTGACCAGGGCCAGGGCGACCGGGCCCAGTTCGTGGTGGCGGGCGGACGTGGTGATCACGCCGATCCGGCGGCCGTCGGGGCCCTCGTCGGCGAGGCGGATCTCCGTGCCGTGCGCCGGCAGGTGCACCTCGCTGCCGTCGAGGTGCAGGAAGACCAGACGCCGCGGCGGCTTGCCCAGGTTCTGCACCCGGGCCACGGTCTCCTGACCGCGGTAGCAGCCCTTCTGCAGGTGGACGGCGGTGCCGATCCAGCCCAGCTCGTGCGGGATGGTGCGGTGGTCGGTCTCGAAGCCGAGCCGCGGCCGGTGCTGCTCGACGCGCAGCGCCTCGTGGGCGAGGAGCCCGGCGGGCGGGCCGCTGCGCGCCGCGTACGGCTCCAGCTCGGCGCGGGGCAGGAACAGATCGCGGCCGTAGGCGGTCTCGCGGACGACGGTGCCCTCGGGTACCTCGGCGATCGAGCCGGCCGGCAGGTGCACCACGGCGACGTCGGCGGTGCGGTCGGCGACCTCGACCCGGTAGAAGAACTTCATCGACTCCAGGTAGGCGATCAGCGCCTCCTGGGTGCCGGGCTCCACATGGGCCCAGACCGTCTCACCGTCGTCGACCAGGTAGAGCGCGTGTTCGATGTGACCGTTCGCGGAGAGGATCAGCGCCTCGGTGGCCCGGCCGGCCGGCAGGTCGCTGACGTGCTGGGTGAGCAGCAGGTGCAGCCAGCTCAGCCGGTCCTCGCCGGAGACGGTGACGACACCGCGGTGCGACAGGTCGACGAAACCGGTGCCGTCCGCGAGCGCGCGCTGCTCGCGGAACAGGTCGCCGTAGTGTGCGGCGACGCCTTCGTCCACGCCCTCGCCGGGGACGGCACCGGGCAGCGACAGCAGGGGGCTCTTCATACGGGCAAGCCTACGACGTGCCCGGCGTGCCCCCCGGGGAGCGGTCCCGGCCGGAACAGTCCTTGCACCGGCCGAAGATGGCGAAGTGCTTCATGTCGGTGTCGAACCCGAACTGCCGGCGCAGCTTGGCCGTGAACTCGGCCGCCACCTCGACGTCGGCCTCGATGACGTTGTCGCAGTCGCGGCAGACGAGGTGGAGGTGGTGGTGGCGGTCGGCCAGGTGGTAGGTGGGGGCGCCGTGGCCGAGGTGGGCATGGCTGACCAGGCCCAGTTCCTCCAGCAGCTCCAGCGTCCGGTAGACGGTGGAGATGTTGATCCCCGACGCCGTCTTCCTCACCTCGCCGAGGATGTCGTCGGGGGTCGCGTGCTCCAGGGTGTCCACGGCTTCGAGCACGAGCTGACGCTGCGGCGTCAGCCGGTAGCCGCGCTGCCTGAGATCGCTCTTCCAGTCGGTGCTCACCACACCGCAGAGTCTAGGGTCTTTCGTTCGGATCAGGCCGGATCAGGGAGCGGGATCCGGGACCGTACGCCGCGAGGCGGGGCAGGGCGGCATCGCGGAGGCGCGGCAACCGACGACGCCGCCAGGTGCGGCCCCCGGACCCCGCGAGCCCGGCACGCGGCCCGGACGAGAGGCCCTGGGCCGCCCAGGGGCGCCCCGGACTACTTGAAGAAGGCGATGCCGTCGTCGGGCAGGTCGTCCGGGAGGGCCTTGGCCCAGCGCTCGACCTCCTCCGGGGTGACGACCTTCTTCAGGTGGGCCGACATGTAGGGGCGCAGCTCGACCTCGGGGGTCTGCTTCTCGCCGACCCACATCAGGTCGCTCTTGACGTAGCCGTACAGCCGCTTGCCGCCGGAGTAGGGGGCGGAGGCGGCGGTGCGGGCCACGGTGTCCGTGGCCAGGTCGATCTGCGGCTTCTTGTCGGCCAGCTCGCCGTACCAGACCTCGATGACGCCGTCGTCGCGGACCATCGTGACCTCGACCTTGCGGCTGTCGTCGATCCGCCAGAAGCCGGACTCGGACTCCAGCGGCCGTACCTTGTTGCCGTCGTTGTCCAGCACCCAGGTGTGCGAGTGGTACTCCAGGAAGTCCCGGCCGTCGTGGGTGAAGCTGACCTCTTGGCCGAAGTTGCACTTCTGCGCCCCGGGGAAGTCGTGCACACCGGCACCGGCCCAGTCGCCGAGCAGGAAGGCGAGGGGGACCAGGTCCTTGTGGAGGTCGGACGGGATCTCGATCATGAGCGGTGGCTCCCGGACGTCGTCAGCGCTGGCCCTGGTACAGCTTCTTCACGGTCAGGTAGGCGAAGGCGAGGACGCCGACGCAGACCAGGACCAGCAGGGTTTCGAAGAACATCTCCACGGGGTGCTCCTTGTCGAGCGCGGTGCGGTACGTACGTACACAGGGCCGGGCCCCAGCTTAGTCGGCCCGGGCCCGGCCCTCTTGGTGAGGTGCTCCCTCACCCGCTCAGCCGAGCAGTTCGCTCTGCAGCGTCACCGTCTGCTGGAACGGCACGGCGGCCGCGGAGCCCTTGCGGGACTGGACGACCAGGGCGAGGACGTCCCCCGCGCGGAGGTAGGCCTGGCGGACCTGCTCGGCGCCGTAGGGCTTGGCCTCCACGTAGGCGACGCGGTCGACGCCGTCCACCCGGGAAGCGGTCGGGAAACGGTTGTCGAAGACGGACCGCTCGACGCCCGCCAGCTCGTACCCGGGGCCGCCGGACTGGGAGAGCCCGCTGTCGTACAGGTGCTGCACGACGGCCGCGGTGTCGAACTGCAGCAGGTAGATCCGCGTACGCGTGCCGTCCGGCGTGGTCCAGCCGCGGGCGGCGACGTGCCGCAGACCGTGGTCGGTCAGCTGCTGCCCGAACTTCTCGCGGTCCTGCGAGCGCGCGTACACGGCGAGGAAGTCCTTCGTCGCCAGCCAGCCGTCGGAGCCCCGCAGCGCCGTGTCCTCGCGGGCGCCGTGCGGCGCGGGCAGCACCAGGGCGCGCAGGTCGGCGTAGTGCGCGCCGGCGGTGTTGTTCGAGGCGTCCCGGGCGAGGCTGCCGGACGGCAGCGGCGGCTTGACGACCGGCGGGTAGTCCCAGCGGCCGTCGGACGCGGTGGCGAGACCGGGGAGGTCCGTACGGTCCGCGCGGGTGATGCCGTACGCGGTCCCGGCGCCGGCCACCGCGAACACGACGACGGCGGCGGTCCACCGCAGCAGGGCCCGGAGCCGGGGTCGGTCCCTGCGGGCGGGCGGGGGCGGTGCGGTGAGCGCGGGCGCGGGGTCCGTGGCCGGCGGCGGGGGCGCGGCCGGTGGTTCGGGAGGAGTGCCCTTCACGCTCTGCCCGGCCGTCGCTTCGGTGGTCTGCTCGGTCATACCGCCTGCCCCGATCCCTTGATGCGGTCGAGCTGCTTGCGGAACATCCGGGCCGCGTCCTCGGTGTCCAGCGGTTTGACCGCCTGCATGGTCGCGCTGACCAGGACGTCGTCCTCGTACCCTGAGCAGATCATGGCGTCGAGCTTCTCCTCGGAGTCCGCGGGCGGCAGGAAGCACCGGGCGTTCTTGTGCCCCTCGATCTTCGGACCGGCGCGGAAGATCCTCAGCGTCTCGAAGAACTGCTGCTGGTAGCCGGCGATGGAACGCACGGTCCTGCTGCTGCCCATCCGGGAGAGCACGATCTGGACGGTGTAGGCCTTTTCCGCGTAGGAGCTGACGCCGACCGCGGCACCGTCGTTGATGTAGCTGCGCATCACCATGCCCTTGACGTGCTGCTTGTCGATCTCCTTCGCCAGCTGCCGCCGCTGGGAGCGGGGCAGGTTGCGCAGCGCGTCCTTGCGCAGCTGGGTGGCCTGCGCGCCGCTCAGCTCGGCGTCGTTCCCGAACTCACCCATGTCGGGACCGCGTACGAATTCCTGGGTCCCGTAGGGCAGCAGCATCGCCTTCAGACCGGTGGCCGGGGCCGGACGCTGCTCGGCGGCGGACTTCGGCAGGCGCCAGACCGGAGCGCCGGGGTCGCGGTCGGCGGCGCGCACGGTGGTGACGGTGTAACCGGTGCCGCCGACGAGCGCGACGAGCAGCACGACGCACCCGGTGATGACGCCCGCGCGGCGGCGGCGCGGTGCGGGCACGGGTGCGGGGCCGGAGGCGGGAGCGGGGGCCGGCACGGACGACTGGTCCGGCTGGTCCGACTGGTTCGGCTGGTTCTCGTTCACAGCCGTCCCATCTGCCGCTGAGCCAGACTCATGATCTCCTTCTTGGTGATCGGCTTGGTGTCGTAGACGTAGATCTCCATCACGATGTCGCCGCGCCAGGCGTGGGCCTCGGCCTCGTACATCGGCAGGTATCCCGGCTTCCGGTGGGGCTCGGTGGCCGTGTACGCCATGCCGGAGCCGGTGCCCGGGATCGGCCAGTGGTGGCCGTGGATCTCCCGCTGCGCCCAGTACATCGCGCCGACGGCCTGGCCCGCGGCGGTCAGTTCCTCTTCCTGGCGGTACTGCGCGAGACGGATCTCGACCTCATGGGTGTCGCCCGTCTCCCACCTGGTGCCGACCGCCCGCCGGAAATCGTCCGAGAGGTCGTTGCCGAACGCCTTGTCCGGCTTGGTGAACTCGTGCGCGTACTCCGTGAGGCTCATCCAGCCGTCGCCGTTCACGCCGTACGGATCGTCCCGGGCCCCCTTCGGCCGGTCGACCAGCAGCTTGCGCAGGTCGCCGTCGGTCTTCACCCGGCGGTCCTGCGCGGCGGACAGCGGTTCCACCTCGCCCTTGGCCTGCTCGACCACCGGCTGGGAGAGCGGCGGGAGCGGGGTGGGCTCGCGGCCCGCCTGGACGACGTAACCCGTGCAGGTGCCGGCGACCACGCCGAGCACGGCCGCGGCGGCGACGAGCAGCGCGGTACGCCTGAACCGGCGCGGTGGTGCCTGCGGCGTGACCCCCGGAACCTCCGTACCCCCCTCGGGCGCGGAAATCGGTCTTTCCGGTACTTCCAAGACGTGCCCCCACAGAACATGAAGCGCGCCTTCCGTATGCGCGCTGCACAGGAGACCCCCTGGCGGCACCCGCGGTTGTAAAGGAGTTGATTACGATTCGGGCATGGCGAAGAAGCTCGTGATCAAGGTGACGGCCGGTGCGGACTCCCCCGAGCGGTGCTCGCAGGCGTTCACGGTCGCGGCGGTGGCCGTGGCCAGCGGGGTGGACGTGTCCCTGTGGCTGACCGGGGAGTCGTCCTGGTTCGCGCTGCCCGGCCGGGCGGCCGGGTTCGAGCTTCCGCACGCCGCCCCGCTGCCCGACCTGCTCGATTCCGTCCTCGCGGCCGGCCGCGTCACCCTGTGCACGCAGTGCGCGGCCCGCCGGGACATCACGGAGAAGGACGTGATCGAGGGCGTGCGCATCGCGGGCGCGCAGGTCTTCGTGCAGGAGGCGCTGGGCGAGGAGACGCAGGCGCTCGTCTACTGAGACGGCCGGGTGGGCGGGCGGCGAGGGCGGCGCCGCTCAGCGGGGGCCCCGGTCAATGGCGCTTCTTGCCGTCCAGCTCGTCCCACCACTCGTCGGACTTCGGGTCGCCGGACGGGTCGTCCCACCAGCGGTCGTCCGGGCCGCGCCGGTTGGCCACCATGGCGGCGACCGGCGGGATGACCATGGCGAACAGGCACATGCCGACGGCGGCCGGCACCGACCAGATGCGCACGACCCCCCACGCCAGGACGAACAGCGTGATGCAGGTGCCCATCATGGCGAAGTAGGCGTGGCGGCGCCGTGCGTACATACCTCCAGGGTAGTTCCGCGCCCCCCTGGGCGGCGGATGCGCGGACAGGCCGGAGGGCCGCACCCCCGGCGTCCAACCCCGGGGTACGGCCCTCCGCGTGCTCGGCGGTCTCAGACCGCGATCGCGACCTCCGCGAGCCCGCCCTGCCGGGCGACCACCGTACGGTCCGCGCTGGCGCCGGGGACCAGCGCGCGCACGGTCCAGGTGCCCTCCGCGGCGTAGAAGCGGAACTGGCCGGTGGCGGAGGTCGGGACCTCCGCGGTGAACTCGCCGGTCGAGTCCAGCAGGCGGACGTAGCCCGTCACCGGCTCGCCGTCACGCGTCACCTGCCCCTGGATCGTCGTCTCACCGGGCTTGATCGTCGAGGCGTCGGGGCCGCCGGCCTTCGCTCCACACATGGCGTACTCCTGAAGAGAGGTCTTGAGAGGTCGGTACGGTCGGGTCCGTCTTACTTGCCGGAGCCCAGCTCGATCGGCACGCCCACCAGGGAGCCGTACTCGGTCCAGGAGCCGTCGTAGTTCTTGACGTTCTCCACGCCCAGCAGCTCGTGCAGGACGAACCAGGTCAGGGCGGAGCGCTCACCGATGCGGCAGTAGGCGATGGTGTCCTTGGCGAGGTCCACGTCCTCGTCGGCGTAGAGGGCCTTCAGCTCCTCGTCCGACTTGAAGGTGCCGTCGTCGTTGGCGTTCTTCGACCACGGGATGTTCTTCGCGGAGGGGACGTGGCCCGGACGCTGCGACTGCTCCTGCGGCAGGTGGGCCGGGGCGAGCAGCTTGCCGGAGAACTCGTCGGGCGAGCGCACGTCGACCAGGTTCTGCGCGCCGATGGCCTTCACCACGTCGTCGCGGAAGGCGCGGATGGAGGTGTCCTGCGGCTTGGCCTTGTAGTCGGTCCTCGGGCGCTCGGGCACGTCGGTGCCGTCGACCAGCTCGCGGGCGTCCAGCTCCCACTTCTTGCGGCCGCCGTCGAGGAGCTTGACGTTGTCGTGGCCGTAGAGCTTGAAGTACCAGTAGGCGTAGGAGGCGAACCAGTTGTTGTTGCCGCCGTAGAGGATCACCGTGTGGTCGTTCGAGATGCCCTTCTCCGACAGCAGCTTCTCGAAGCCGGCCTGGTCGACGAAGTCACGGCGGACCGGGTCCTGGAGGTCGTCGGTCCAGTCGATCCGGATGGCGTTCTTGATGTGGTTCTTGTCGTACGCGGACGTGTCCTCGTCCACCTCGACGATGGCGATGCTCGGGTCGTCCAGGTGCTCCTGGACCCAGTCGGCGTCGACCAGGACGTCACTGCGGCTCATGCTCAATCTCCTCCGGGGCAGTTACGGCGGGGCGTGTGGGTGCGTGGCTGCGCGCTCGGGGTGCGAGCGGCGCACGGATGCCCTTCGAGCAGGGCGGCTGGGAGACGCGGAGCCTCGGGAGGGCTTCCGCTCAGAAGGGGCGACAGAGCATGGCGGCAACGCGGCACAGGTCCACTGCCCGCCGCTTCGTGAGATCCGCCTGTCGCCTCATGCCGTCGATCGTAGGGAGGGACAGGCGGCCATGTCACCGGCGTGTCGCATCATGAGACGGGATCGTCCGTGATGTGGGACGCGGGAGGAAACGGGGTAAGTCCGGGGCCGTCGGGGACCGTCCGTTCGCGGCGGCGCGGCTGTGGCGCGGACGGGGTGTCTCGCTCCTCGGACGTCATCGCGTGAGCCAACGGACGTCCATACGTGAGCTCACGGACATCGTCGCGTGAGCTCACGGACGTCACTGCGTGAGCTTGACGTGCGACCCCTTCACCGTGATCTGGACTCCGTCCTTCCCCGCCCGCACCGAGTCGAGCCTGATGCCTCCCGGCAGCTGGTCGAGTGCCTGCTGGAAGTCGGTGATGGCCCGCATCCGGCTCTCGGCGAACGCGAGGCCGGCCAGCTTGGGCATCCCGTCGGCCGTGACGCGCATCCTGTCGCCCTTGACCTCGATCGAACCCAGCACGTGGACCACCGGGAACGACGCGATCCGCACGGCCAGCCTGATCTTGCCGTCACCCCCGTCCGAGAGACCCACCACCTGTGCCTTGAGGCCGAAGCCGATGTCGGTCGGCGTCGACTTGGCGGCCTTCAGCAGCTCGTCGTAGGCGATGGTCGCGGTGCCGGTGGCGCGGGCGGCGGTGGCCGAGCGGTAGTCGCCGGAGAACTCCACGCCCCTCATGTCGGCCTTCAGGTCGTCGATACGGATCTTGTCGCCCTCGCCGGTGGCCGCCTCGTAGTCCTTGATGCCGACCTCGACGTCGTCCAGCTCACCGCCCGCCAGCTGGGTGAGGAACGGGAAGCCGTCGATGGACACGTCGGGAGTGCTCGCCAGGTGCTCCGTGCTGCGCAGCCGGTCGGCGACCTGGCCCTCGGCGAAGTGCACCGCGACGCGGTCGACCACCACGAACAGCACGCCCAGGACCACGACGACGATCAGCAGTACTCGCAGGGCGCGCATCGGGTGTTCCCCCACCTCGTCCGTCCGCGACGACCGGGCAGCCGTCCCTCGCGAGCGTAACCCCGCCCGGATGCGGGGCCGCGGGATTGTCGATCACCTGTGACAGCACCGGACGGCTCAGCCCAGCGCGCGCCCCAGCACCCACACCACCGGCGCCGCCGCCGACAGCGGCAGGGCGACCCCGGCCGTGAAGTGCACGAAGCGGGAGGGGTAGTCGTAGGCGGCCACACGGTGCCCGATCAGGGCACACACCGCGGCGCACGCCCCGAGCAGCGCGCCCTTGGCGCCCAGGCCCGTCATGCCGCCGACGGCGATGCCCGCGCCCGCCGCCGCGAGCAGCGCGACGACCACCGAGGCCGCGGCGGGCAGCGGCAGCGCACGCGCCAGGACGGCCACGGCGACCGCCGCCGCGCCCACCGCGACCGCGTCCGCGCCGCCCGCCAGATAGCCGGTCGCCAGGACCGCCAGCGCCGCCGAGGCGACGGTCGCCATAAGGCCGTACATCCGCTCGTCCGGGTCGGCGTGGGAGCGCAGCTGGAGGACGAGGGAGAGCAGCACCCAGACGCCGAGCGTGCCGAGGATCGCCGCGGGCGCGTGCTCGCGGCCCGCGCCGAGCACCGCCACGTCACAGACGAGCGCGCCCGCGAAACCGAGGGCGATGCCCTGCCGGGCGGGCCACATGCCGTTGAGCCGGAACCAGCCGGCCGCCGTCACCGCCTGGAGCACCACCAGCGGTACGAGCAGCGCGTACGTGCCGGCCTCGGCCGCACCGGCCAGCAGCAGCCCGAGCAGCGCCGTCAGCGCGGCGGGCTGCATGCCCGGGTCGATGATCGGCGAGCGGCCCTCGGCGCGGGCCCGCTGGGCGTCGGTGACCCGGGTGTTGCCGCCGATGGTGGCGGGACCGTAGGCGGGCTCGCCGGCGGCCGGGTCCTGCGGGGCGGAAGGGGCCGCGGGGGCGGTGGAGGCCGCGGGGGCCGCCGGGGCGGGGCCGGTGGGGGCGGGGCCGTCCGCGTAGGCCGCCGCCGGGTGCGGCTGCGGGCGGGCGTGCGGCTCGGGGTGGGCCTGCGGCTGCGGCTGGGGGTGGTCCAGCTGGGGCAGGTAGGCCGTCTGCGCCGCGGGTTCCGGGGTGGCGACGACCGGCTGGCCATGGGTCTGGGTGTCCCAGGTCTGGCCCTGCCACTGCTGGGCGGGACCGGCGTACGGATCGTCGTACGCCTCCTGCTGCCGGCCGGGCCACGCCTGGGGCTGGGGCTGGGGCTGGGGCTGGCCGTACGAGTACTGCTGCGGCTGGGCGTGCGCCTGCGGGTGGGCGGGCTGCTGCCCGTACTGCTGCTGGTGGGGCTGCTGGTGCTGCCCGGGGTGGTGCTGGTGATGCTGCTGATGCTGCTGGTGCTGGGCGGCGTAGGGGTCGTAGCCCTCGTACGCGCCCTGCCCCGAGCCGTCGTACCCGGAGCCCTCGTACGGCTGGTCGGTCATGCTCACCCTCCTGCGAACGGGGGGAGCACCTCGACCGTGCCGCCCTCGGTCAGCCGTACCGTCTCGTGATCGCGCGTTCCCACGGGGTCACCGTCGATGAGGAACGAGCAGCGCCGCAGGACGCGGACGAGTTCGCCGGGGTGCCGCTCGCGCACCGCGGCGAGCGCTCCGGCGAGCGTCTCCGCCTCGTACGGCTCCTCGGCGACCTGGGCCGCGGACTTCGCCGCCGCCCAGTAGCGCACCGTGACCTTTGCCATGCCGTTCCTCGAGTCACTCGGTAATGGACATGGTCAGGTTAGGCCCTCCCGGGAGATGGCCCAGCGTGCGATGCGGTGCAGGAGGGCCTCGGGGGCGGCGTTCTCGGCGTGGCCCATGCCCGTCTCCAGCCAGAGTTCGCCCTGGTCACCGGCGGCCGCGGCCAGCATCCGGGGGTGGTCGAGGGGGAAGTAGGCGTCCCGGTCGCCGTTCACGATCAGCAGCGGGGCGGGCGCGATGCGGGCCGCCGCCTCCACCGGGGAGAGCGGGACGGGGTCCCAGTCGCGGTGGTGGATCCGGGTGCGGAACGCGTACCGGCCGACCAGGCGGCCCTCGGGGCGCATGACCATCCAGTGCAATCGGCGCATGGGGGCGGTGCCCCGGTAGTACCAGCGCGCCGGGGCGCTCACGGACACCACGGCGTCCGGGTGCTCGGAGTGCTCAGAGTGCTCGGAGCGCTCCGGATGCGCCACCTCGCGCGCCGCCGTGCGCCCCTCGGCGCCTGCGCCTGCACCTGCACCTGCACCTGCGCCCGTGTGCGCTGCGATGCCGGTGCGGGGTGCGGTACCGGTCCGGGCTCCGGTGCCGGTCTCCGGCCGGTACAGCGCCGCGTGCCGCAGCACCACCGAGCCGCCCATGGAGAAGCCGACGGTCACCACGCGCGCGTGCCCGAGGCTCCGCGCCCACCCCACCGCCACCGCGAGGTCGAGCACCTCCCGGTCACCGACCGTCGACCGCCCGGTGGAGGCGCCGTGGCCGCGGAAGGAGAACGTGACCACGGCGCCATGGCGCGCGAACGCCTCCGCCACCCGGCGCACGTGCGGCCGGTCCAGGTCGCCAGTGAATCCGTGCGCGATCACGAACACGACGGACGGTGTCCCGGATGCCGTCCCCGTCACCGTCCCCGGCTCGTACAGCGCGTCGACCGCCACCCCGTCCGCCGTGCGCAGAAACCTCCTGACCCGGGCGGACGGTGCCGTCTCGGACTCCGGGACGATCGTCGAACGCGCCACATGACCTGCCGAATCCGAGCTCATGTCGGCTATTGTGCTGCGAAGAGGACTCGGGCAGTGAAGCCCCCGGGTCCTTTTGTGCTTTCGGCGGGCTTTGTATACGACGCGGGAAACCGCAGGTGTACGGGGCCTTCGGGGCACAGTGGCTCTTGGGTTCGTGCAAGGCCCGGGATCCGCGGCGGGTCCCAGGGCGCGGGATCCGCACCACAGACGAAGCGACGAACAGTGCCGCACACGTCCTCGCAGTGGACCCGAGGAGGAACCAGACGCCATGGACGAGCGAACCGTGCACGACCATACGACGACCCGGACAGGGGGGTCGCGATGAGTTCTCTGCTGCTCCTGACCAACGCACTCCAGCCGTCGGCGGAGGTGCTCCCCGCCCTCGGCCTGCTGCTGCACAACGTGCGGGTGGCCCCGGCCGAGGGGCCCGCGCTCGTCGACACCCCGGGCGCCGACGTCATCCTGATCGACGGGCGGCGCGACCTGCCGCAGGTGCGCAGCCTGTGCCAGCTGCTGCGCTCCACCGGGCCGGGCTGTCCGCTGCTCCTCGTCGTCACCGAGGGCGGCCTGGCGGCCGTCACCGCGGACTGGGGCGTCGACGACGTGCTGCTCGACACGGCGGGCCCCGCCGAGGTGGAGGCCCGGATCCGGCTGGCGATGGGCCGCCGGCAGCTCGTCGACGACGACTCGCCCATGGAGATCCGCAACGGCGACCTGTCCGTGGACGAGGCCACCTACAGCGCCAAGCTGAAGGGCCGGGTGCTGGACCTCACCTTCAAGGAGTTCGAGCTGCTCAAGTACCTCGCGCAGCACCCGGGCCGCGTCTTCACCCGTGCCCAGCTGCTCCAGGAGGTCTGGGGCTACGACTACTTCGGGGGCACGCGGACCGTCGACGTGCACGTACGGCGGCTGCGGGCCAAGCTCGGCCCCGAGCACGAGTCCCTGATCGGCACCGTGCGCAACGTGGGGTACCGGTTCGTCACCCCGGAGAAGCCCGAGAAGGCGGACCGCGCCGCGGACGAGAACAAGGGCGGGACGAGGACGGCCGGCCGCACCGGGCGCGGGACCGGCGAGGCCGGCGGCAGCGCCGCCACCGACGCCCCGGCCCGCGCGGAGGCGTGAGTGGAGGCGTGCGCGGGCACGGCAGGCTCGCGCGCCGGGCGTGAGGGCGCGAGGCGTGAGCGGGCGCGTGGGGCGTGCGGAGGCGTGAGCGGGCGTCGCATGCGTGAGCGGGCGTCGCAGAGCCGCGCGGAGGCGTGAGCGCAGCGGGCTCGCGCGCGAGGCGTTGCGGGGTGCGGGCGAGGCCTGGGAGAGGTGCGCCCGGAGGTGTCGGCGGCCCCGGAGGTCACGGGGCCGGCGGGCGCACCGTGCGGGCCTCGCGCCGGGGTCGCACATCCACGCACTGATACTCCCTGCCCGGGGGGTGTCCATCCGCGTAGACTCCGCGCGTGGCCAAGGTGACTCGGGACGACGTGGCGAGACTGGCGGGGACTTCCACCGCCGTGGTCAGTTATGTCATCAACAACGGACCCCGGCCGGTCGCCCCGGCCACGCGCGAGCGCGTCCTCGCCGCGATCAAGGAACTGGGGTACCGCCCCGACCGGGTCGCCCAGGCCATGGCCTCGCGGCGCACCGACCTGATAGGCCTGATCGTCCCGGACGCCCGCCAGCCCTTCTTCGGGGAGATGGCGCACGCGGTCGAGTGGGCGGCGGCCGAGCGCGGCAAAATGGTCCTCGTCGGCAACTCCGACTACGTCGCCGAGCGCGAGGTCCACTACCTGCGCGCCTTCCTCGGGATGCGCGTGTCGGGCCTCATCCTCGTCTCCCACGCGCTGAACGACCTGGCCGCCGCCGAGATCGACGCCTGGGACGCCCGCGTGGTGCTGCTGCACGAACGGCCCGAGGCGATCGACGACGTCGCCGTGGTCACCGACGACCTGGGCGGCGCCCAGCTCGCCGTGCGCCACCTCCTGGAGCACGGTCACGACTACGTCGCCTGCATGGGCGGCACCGCGGACACGCCCGCCGTGGGCGACCCCGTCTCCGACCACGTCGAGGGCTGGCGGCGCGCGATGGCGGAGGCCGGGCTCACCACCGAGGGACGGCTGTTCGAGGCGCCCTACAACCGCTACGACGCCTACCGGGTCGGTCTGGAGATCCTCGCCGGTCCCGACCGTCCGCCGGCGATCTTCTGCTCCACCGACGACCAGGCGATCGGCCTGCTGCGGGCCGCGCGGGAGCTGCGCATCGACGTGCCGGGCGAGCTGGCGGTGGCCGGGTTCGACGACATCAAGGAGGCCCCGCTCGCGGACCCGCCGCTCACCACGGTCGCCTCCGACCGGTCCGCCATGGCCCGCGCGGCCGTGGACCTGGTGCTGGACGACGGGCTGCGGGTCGCCGGGTCACGGCGGGAGCGGCTGAAGGTCTTCCCGTCGCGGCTGGTGGTCCGCGGTTCCTGCGGCTGCGGCTGACCTCCGGCCGCGGGCCACGCCGCCGTGCCCCGCTGCGGTGCCGTGCCCCGCGCCATGCTGCCGTGCCCCGCGTCGGCCGCGTCGCGCGCCGCCGCCACCCGGTGCTGCCCGCCCCTCACGGCCCGCATCTTTATATCGGGCATACGAGGTTCTGTCGGGCTTTTCAGCGTGGACTCAGGAAGCTCTCATGAACGCGGGTCACTCTCAATGACATGACCGAGAGCATCCGCCGCAGCGGCGAGTACGAGTACCCCCAGGGTGACGGACAGGCCCCGACCGGCTCCGCCTCGCCCGTGAACCCGGAGTGGCCGCCCCCGCCGGCCTACCCCCCGGCGCACGCTCCCGCGCAGTCCCCCACCGCCGGTCCGGGCGCGTACGGCACTCCCGGCGCGCATGGCGCGTACGACGCGTACGTAACTCACGGTGCGCCCGGCACGCACGGCGCGTACGGCGCGCACGGTGGTGGGAACGACGGCGGCACCGCTCTCCTGCCCGCCGCCGCGGCCGGCTCCGCCCCCGGGCCCAGGAAGCGCGCCCGGGGACCGCTCGCGCTGCTCGCCGCCGTGGCCATCGCGGCGGCGGCCGTCGGCGGCGGCACCGCCTACGCCTTCCAGCAGCTGACCGGCAAGGACACCGTCGCCTCCAGCAGCACCAGCACCAACGTGGTGCCCTCCAGCCAGCGCGGCAGCATCGCGGCGATCGCCAAGGCGGTCAGTCCGAGCGTCGTCGAGATCACGGCCACGCTGGACAACGGCACCTCCACCGGTTCCGGTGTGGTCATCAGCAGCGGCGGCGAGGTCGTCACCAACAACCACGTGATAGCGGGTGCCTCGACGGTCAAGGCGCGGACCAGCGACGGTGACACGTACACCGCGCGGGTGGTCGGCACCGACAGCTCCAAGGACCTCGCGCTGATCAAGCTGGAGGGCGCCTCCGGCCTGAAGCCCGCGGCCCTCGGCAACTCCGACGGGGTGGCGGTCGGCGACCAGGTCGTCGCCATCGGGTCCCCCGAGGGCCTGACCGGGACCGTCACCAGCGGGATCGTCTCCTCGCTCAACCGGGACGTGACCGTGTCCACCGAGGAGGGACAGAGCCAGCAGCAGGGCGACGGCCAGTGGCCGTTCGAGTTCGGCGGCCGGCACTTCAACGGCGACACCGGCTCCTCGACCACCACCTACAAGGCGATCCAGACGGACGCGTCCCTGAACCCGGGCAACTCCGGCGGTGCGCTGATCGACGCCAACGGCAACATCATCGGCATCAACTCGGCGATGTACTCGGCGGCGGCCGCGTCGGACTCGTCCAGCGCGGGCAGCGTCGGCCTCGGCTTCGCCATCCCGGTCAACACCGTCAAGGCCGACCTGGCCAAGCTGCGCTCCGGCGCACAGAACTGACCCGCCCCGTTCCGGCCGGCCCCGCACCCCGGAGGCGTCCGGCGACCGACAACGGGCAAACGGCAACCGACAACTGACAACCGACAACCGGCAGGACGAAAGAGGACCCGCAGGACGAGAACGCGCACCCCCCACGACAAGGAGCACGTCATGATCCAGCAGCTCACGCACCAGACGACCGGCACCCCCGACGACAGCGCCCGCGCGGACATCCCCGTGAGCCGCGCCCCCCGGACCGCCCCCGCCCCCGCCGCGGCGGCCGTCCCCCACCTGATGGGCCTGCGGATGCCCGCCACGCGCCCGCACCGTCACAAGGTGCCCCTGGGACGGCTGACGGCCGTGGCGGCCTGAGCGGCCGCGCGCCGCACGGCGGGTGTCGGACATGCGAGTCTGGGAGCGTCCCCTCACGGGCCTGGCAAGCGACCCACCGGTCGTCCCGCCAGGCCCGGCCGGCCCCGAGGAACCCGAGGAACCACGACCGATGAGCCCCGCCGACGGCGACCGCGACCGCGACGACCGCGACCGTGCCGCCCAGCGCATCCTGATCGTCGACGACGAGCCCGCCGTGCGCGAGGCCCTGCAGCGCAGCCTCGCCTTCGAGGGGTACGACACCGAGGTCGCCGTGGACGGCGCGGACGCCCTGGAGAAGGCGGGCGCCTACCGGCCCGACCTGGTCGTCCTCGACATCCAGATGCCCCGCATGGACGGCCTGACCGCCGCCCGCCGGATCCGCGGCGCCGGCGACACCACCCCGATCCTCATGCTGACCGCGCGGGACACCGTCGGTGACCGGGTGACCGGCCTGGACGCCGGGGCGGACGACTACCTCGTCAAGCCGTTCGAGCTGGACGAGCTGTTCGCCCGGATCCGCGCGCTGCTGCGCCGCAGCTCGTACGCGGCGGCCGTGGACGACGCGGTCGACGAGGGGGACGTACTGGCCTTCGCCGACCTGCGCATGGACCTCGCGACCCGTGAGGTGACGCGCGCCGGACGCCAGGTGGAGCTGACCCGGACCGAGTTCACGCTCCTGGAGATGTTCATGGCGCACCCGCGCCAGGTGCTCACCCGGGAGCAGATCCTCAAGGCGGTGTGGGGCTTCGACTTCGAACCGTCGTCGAACTCCCTCGACGTCTACGTGATGTACCTGCGGCGCAAGACCGAGGCGGGCGGCGAGCCGCGCCTGGTGCACACCGTGCGCGGGGTCGGGTACGTGCTGCGGCAGGGCGGCGCGGAGTGAACAAGGCGGTGCGCCGGTTCCGTTCGCTGCCGATCCGCTCCCGGCTCGCCCTGCTGGTGGCGGCGGCGGTGGCGTTCGGCGTGGCCGCGGTGTCGGTGACGTGCTGGTTCATCGTCCAGGGGAAGCTGATCCAGCAGATCGACGAGGACCTGAAGGCGACCAGCAGGCCGGTCAGCTCGCAGAGCGTGGCGAACCTGCTGGCCGACTGCACCACCACGCCCCGCCCCTCGGACGACCGCGGCCCCGGCTCCGCCGACTACTACGTCCAGGTGATCAGCGCGACCGGCGGGACCTGCGTCTTCACCAACTCCGTCGGCACCGTCCGGGTCACCGGCGCGGACGCCGGGATCGCCCGGAACGCCGGGCAGGGCATCGAGCGGCTGCACGACGGCACGGACACCGACGGCAATCCCGTACGCGTGCTGACCTCCCCGCTGCTCATCGCCTCCCCCGCGGGCCCCCAGCTGTACCCCGGGCACGCGCTGCTGATCGCCACGCCGCTGAAGGACACCGACAAGACCCTCAACGACCTGGCGCTGCTGCTCCTGCTCGTCTCCGGGATAGGAGTCGTCGGCGCGGGCGCCGCCGGGCTCGCGGTGGCCCGCGCCGGTCTGCGGCCGGTCGACAAGCTCACCGAGGCCGTCGAGCACGTGGCCCGCACCGAGGACCTGACCATCCGCATCCCCGTCGAGGACGACAGCGAGGACGAGGTCGCGCGGCTCTCACGCTCCTTCAACTCGATGACCGCGTCCCTGGCGTCCTCCCACGACCTGCAGCAGCAGCTGATCGCCGACGCGGGCCACGAACTGCGCACGCCCCTCACCTCCCTGCGCACCAACATCGAACTGCTCACCCGCAGCGAGGAGACCGGCCGCCCGCTGCCCGAGGCGGACCGCAAGGCGCTGCTGGCGTCCGTGAAGGCGCAGGTGACGGAGTTGGCCGCGCTGATCGGCGACCTCCAGGAGCTGTCCCGTTCGGAGGGGCAGCGCGGCGAGCGGATCCAGGTGATCGCGCTCCAGGACACCGTGGAGGCGGCGCTGCGCCGCGCCCGGCTGCGCGGCCCGGAGCTGTCCCTCACCGCGGATCTCGAGCCCTGGTTCGTCCGGGCCGAACCGGCCGCCATGGAACGCGCGATCGTCAACATCCTGGACAACGCGGTGAAGTTCAGCCCCGAGGGCGGCACCGTGGAGGTGCGGCTCACCGACGGCGTCCTCACGGTCCGCGACCACGGCCCCGGCATCCCCGCCGACGAACTCCCGCACGTCTTCGACCGCTTCTGGCGCTCCCCGAGCGCCCGCGCCCTGCCCGGCTCGGGTCTCGGCCTGTCCATCGTCGCCCGCACGGTCCGCCAGTCCGGCGGCGAGGTGACCCTCACCCGGGCCGAGAACGGCGGCACCTTGGTGACGGTCCGCCTCCCGGGTGCGCCCACCCCGCCCCCCGAACTGCCCTGACGGCCGCGGCGTCCGGCTCGCGGCCTCCGGCAGCCCGGCCGCTCCCGACGGCCGGCCCGTTCGAGGACGTGTCTGATCACGGGGAGCGGACCGGGGCGACACCGCCGTGTCCGGGCGCCCGCTCTGTACTCTCGAAGGCATGACCAGCGACGAGACCGCACCGATCGCCCGCTCACTGGAGACGCTCTCCGCCCTCGCCCCGGACCAGGCCGACGCCGTGCTCGCCCTGCTGGCCGCGGCGGCCCACGACGACGGTCAGCAGGCGGTGTCCGAACAGGGGAGGCTGCACCTGCGCGGCGGTGCCCGCGAGGGCGTGTCGCACCTGCTGCTGCGGGTCGACGGCGACCTGGTCGGCTACGCCCAGCTGGAGGACACCGACCCGGTGGAGGCGCCCGCGGCCGAGCTGGTCGTGCACCCGGCGCACCGCGGGCACGGGCACGGCCGGGCGCTCGGCTCGGCGCTGCTCGCCGCCTCCGGCAAGCGGCTGCGGGTGTGGGCGCACGGCGGGCACTCCGCCGCCCGGCACCTGGCGCAGGTCCTCGGGCTGACCCTCTTCCGCGAACTGCGGCAGATGCGCAGGCCGCTCGCCCATTTCGAGCTGCCCGAGCCGGTGCTCCCGGAGGGCGTCACCGTGCGGGCGTTCGTCCCCGGCCAGGACGACGCCGCGTGGCTCGCCGTGAACGCGGAGGCGTTCGCCCACCACCCCGAGCAGGGTTCCCTCACCCAGCGGGACCTGGACGCCCGCAAGGCCGAACCGTGGTTCGACCCGAGCGGGTTCTTCCTGGCGGAGCGGGCGGGCCGGCTGGTCGGTTTCCACTGGACCAAGGTGCACGCCGAGGAGGGGCTGGGCGAGGTGTACGTCCTCGGCGTGCGGCCCGGCGCGCAGGGCGGCGGCCTCGGCAAGGCGCTCACCGTGACCGGCCTGCGCCACCTGGCCGCGTCGGGCCTGCCGACCGCCATGCTGTACGTCGACGCCGACAACAAGGCGGCGGTCGCGGTCTACGAGCGGCTGGGCTTCACCACGTACGAGACGGACCTCATGTACCGGACGGAGATCTGAGGACGCCGTGCCGGGCGCCGGGGGCCGGTGGACCTGGCCGGTCACGGCGCCGGCGGCGGCGCGCCAGGGGTTCCGGCTGGCACGCCGCCCAGGTCGCCGCCGCCGCGCCCAGGACACCCGCCCACCAGTGGTGCGCCACCGCCCAGTTGGGGTCGGCCGGGTCGGGCAGCAGGCTCCACCGGTGCGGTGCCAGCAGCGCGGCGACCGCGAGGACGAGCAGGGCGAGCGCGGTCGTGGCCCCCGGTCCCGGCTCCGCGCACCAGCGCACCGAGAGCGCCGCGAGAGCGAGCGCCGCCGCCGCGACGGCCGCCGCCTCCAGGGTGAGGGCGCCGGCCGGCGGGCGCACGGGGCCCGGCACGAGGAGCAGTGCGGCGCCCCACCACAGCGCGGCGAGCGGGGCGATGAGCGCCAGGCGCAGTCCGGTGCGTACGGGCCGCCGTACCGGGACCGCCGAGGTGGTGTCCCGGGCGGGGTCGTCGAGCAGGAACGCCAGCCCGAGTCCGCCGACCAGGGCGACCAGGCGCAGCACCGCCGTCCCCTCGGACGGCCCCTGTCCCGCGCCGGACGGCAGCCGAAGGCTCCCGGCGCTCAGCAGTCCCAGCGCGGCCGCCGCGGCGAGCACCCGCCGGGGCAGGGACCGCCACACCGGCCCCAGCAGGGCGCCGGCCACCGAGATGGTGCCGCCGGGGGCCGGCGGGGCGCCGGCCGGCCGGGGCGTGCCGCCGCCGTGCCTCATTCCTCGCACGAGTTCCCCGCTCCCTTCCCGCGGCCCACGCCGGGCACGCCCAGCAGGCCGGCGACGCGGGCCGTCGACGTGCCGGGCGCGGTCAGTTCGGCCCAGTGCGCCTTCACGGCCGAGGCGGCCTTCGCGCGCGGGCGCTCCAGCAAGGTCCGTACGACCGTGGTCTGGGCGGCGCTCATCCGCAGGCCGCCCGTGGGCGTCAGCACGGAGGCGCTGCCCTCGGTGCTGTCGTCGAGCCGGACGTCGCGCAGGGCTTCGAGGGGGTCGGTGGAGGCGCCCAGCGCGAGCCACATGACGGTGACGACGCGGCCGTCGCACACCTCGGCGCCCGCCCGTTCGTCACCGGCGACCAGGACGGAGGCCAGGCCCACGGAGAACTCCGGGACGCGGTTGCCGCCCCAGCGGGTGCGGACCGTGGCCGTGCCGGGTGCGGTGAGCGGGTCGTAGGCGCTGCTGCCCTCCAGGCCGTAGCGTGCCTCGACGCGCTGGCGCACCGTCAGCGGCCGGGTCGCGGCGCCGGGGCCGGCGAGGGAGCGGACGCGGTCGACGGCCTTCGCCCAGTCGCCGGTGCGGCCGGCCCACTCGGGCAGCGCACAGTACGTCGTCGCCCCGTGCGTCACACAGGTCTCCGCCGTCTCCGGGTGCTCGGTCACCTGGGCGCGGGCCGCCAGGAGCGCGGCGGACGGGCCCGGCGACTGTCCGGCGATCCCGGCGGCGGTGGCCGCGAGCGCGAGGACGGCGAACGCCTTGACGCGCGGCGAGCGGCCGCCCGAGCGCAGCAGCGCGGCACCCAGCAGGAGGCCGGCCAGACCGGCCAGGTAGAGGGCGTGCCAGGCGGCCGGGCGGCCCACCAGGGCGGACGGGAACGGGTCGGCGCCCTCCTCGGTGACGACCGGGAACAGCCAGCGCCGCCAGTGGGTTCCGTCCGCGCCCGTGGTGAAAAGGGTGGCGACCAGGAAGCCGCCGACGGCGACGAGCGGTGCGGCGAGCGGGGAGGGGACCAGCCGGGCCAGGAGCACGCCCGCGACACCGGCGAGCAGCACGACCAGCGGGGCCACGGCGAGTTCGGCGGCCGAGCCGTGGCCGACCGCGCCCGGCGCGAGCGCGTCGCAGGTGAAGCGGACGGCGACGACGAGGCCGGTGAACAGCGCGAACGGGACGACGGACAGGGCGTGGGCGAGGGTGCGCCGCCACGGTTCCATGACCAGGGTGGTGAAGTGCTCGTCCGTGCCCCGGTGCCGTGAGCGCAGCACGGCCCGGTCGGCGCAGACGAACAGGGCGAGCCCCAGCAGCAGGGCACCGCTCTGGGTGGCCCGGTCGGCGTCCTGGAGGGCGGGGTGGTCGGCCATGCCCTCGCGGCCGGTCAGCTCGTGCCAGCCGGCGTGGCCGGAGTACGTCTGCCAGGCGGTGGCGGCGGCGTACACCGCGAAGAAGAGCAGCACGAAGGGCCGGCGGGCCAGCAGGCGCGTCTCGGCGCGGGCCAGGGCGAGGACGGCACGGGCGCGCGAGGCCCCGGGTGCCCCGCCGGCGGCGGCCACGGAGGCGGCGGGTGGGGGTGCCGTGGTGGTGGTCATCGGGCCGCCGCCTTCGTGCCGGAGTCGTCGAGGGTGAGCAAGTAGCCGTCCTCCAGGGTGGGTTCGAGCAGGCGGGCTCCCTCGGGCGGGTCGCCGACGTTGCGGAAGTCGCCGGTGCCGGTGCGCCATCCGGCGCGGGCGGCCGGATCGCGTTCGGTGCTGCTCCACACCCGGCCCGCGGCCCGTGCGGTCAGTTCGGCGGGGGTGCCCTCGAAGCGGATCCGGCCGCCGGCCAGGACGATCACCCGGTTGCAGAGCATCCCGACGTCCTCGGTCTGGTGGGTGGACAGCAGCACGGTGCGGCCCTCGGCGGTGCGGGTGACCAGGTCCCTGAAGCGCATCCGCTGCTCGGGGTCGAGGCCGACGGTGGGTTCGTCCAGGACGAGGAAGCGGGGGCCGCCGACGAGCGCGGCGGCGAGGGCGACGCGCTGTCGCATGCCGCCGGAGAGCTTCTTGATGCGCCGTCCGCGGACGTCACCGAGGCCGGCCTCCTCCAGGACGCGCCGCACCTCCTGGTGGCGGGCGCCGCGGTCGGTGATCTCCTTCAGGATCGCGACGTAGTCGACGAACGCGAACGCGGTGAAGTCCGGATGGAAGCCGGGGTCCTGCGGCAGGTAGCCGAGCAGGCGGCGCACCGCGAGGCGGCCGTCGGTGGTGCCGGGGTCGTGGCCGAGCACGGTGAAGGCGCCCCGGTCGGCGGTCGCGGCGGTGGCGAGCACCCGCAGCAGCGTGGTCTTCCCGGCCCCGTTGGGGCCGAGCAGCCCGGTGATGCCCTCCTCCAGGCGCAGCGACACGTCGTCGAGGACGGCGGTGCCGCCGTAGCGGAGGGTGAGCCCGGAGGCGGAGACGGTGACGGTCACGAAGCACTCCCGTGCGAAGGATCGGTGCGGTTCACGTGGGCGGGCCGGCCGGACACGGCGGGGGCGGCGCCGGCCTCCCGTACGGAGGTCACGACGGGACCCCGACCGGAGGTCACGACGGGACCCCGACCGGAGGTCACGACGGGTCCCCGTACGGCAGGCCGCCGTGCGGGGCGCGTGCCGGGGACAGGTCGAAGCGGTCCCGCAGGCGGTAGAGGAGGACGGCGGCGAGGACGGCGACCGCGGCGGCCGTGCCCTGTCCGGCCGCCGTGAACGGCGGCAGGGGCGCCTCCCCGTGCCGGGTCGCCTGCGCCACCAGCACAAGGGCGGTCCAGACGCCGCCGGTCAGGGCGGGGGCGAGGACCGGACCGAGCCGGGGGGTGAGGGCGAGGCCGGTCGAGGTGAGGGCGAGCGCGGGCAGCAGCCAGCCCAGGGCGCGCAGCCCGTAACCGGGCAGGGCGAGGGTGGCGAGGCCGTTGACGACGAGGCCGGTGGCCAGGACGGCGACGGTGCGCACCATCACCAGCCGGAACCCGTGCAGCGGGGCCACCACGGCCGTCTCGTACGCCGGGTCGAGCGCGGGTCCGTAGGCGAGCGCCACGCCCGCGAGCGGCAGCAGCGGCGCGAGCGCGAGGAACAGGGTCGGCGAGTCGGGTGCGCGCACCGTGTCGGACAGCGCCGCGGTCATCACCAGCACCGCGGCGACCGCGATCAGCCACGAGCGGCGCAGCACCGGAGTGGCGGCCAGCAGCCGCGCGGTGTGGTCGGCAACGCCGCAGCGCAGCAGCAGCGCCTCCAGCGGTCCGGGGCGGGGCGCGTCCAGTTCGGCGTCCAGCCGGGCCCAGCCCTCCTCCAGCGCCAGCGGGTCGGCGAGCGCGGCGAGCCGGGCCCGGCACCGGGCGCAGCTGGCGAGGTGGGTGTCGGCGGACCACAGCAGCGGCGGGGCGAGTTCGCCGCGGTCGTAGGCGCGCAGGTGTTCGTCGGTGACGTGCCAGGTCTTCCGGGGTGTCGTTCCGCCGCTCATGCCAGCGCCTCCCGCAGTTGCTTGCGGGCGCGCAGGGCCCGCGTCTTGACCGTGCCGGGCGGGATGCCGAGCAGGACGGCCGCCTCCCGGGTGGTGAGTCCGTCGACGACGGTGGCCTGCAGGACGGCCCGCAGTTCCGGTGAGAGCCGGGTGAGGGCGCCGGCGAGGTCCCCGTGCTCGACCCCCGCGAGCACGCGTTCCTCGGCGGACGCCTCGTCGCGGTGGCGCAGCCGGGCCAGGGCCTGGCGCAGCCGGCCGCGCGCGCCGTCGCCGCGCAGGGCGTCGATCAGGCGGCGCGAGCCGATCCGCCACAGCCATCCGGCCGCGTCCTGGGCGGCCGCCTCCTCGCGGTAGCGGGCCTTGCCGTGCCAGACGGCGAGGAAGGTCTCCTGGACGACGTCGTCGACCGTGGCGGGGTCGGCGCAGCGGCCGCGCAGCCGCGCGGTCAGCCACGGCGCGTACCGCCGGTACAGCTCTTCGAAGGCGCGCCGGTCCCGGTCCGCCGCGATCGCCCGCAGCAGCTCCCCGTCGCTTCTCGTTCCGCTCACGTCTCCTCTTCGCACGGACCCCGCGGTCCGGTTCACGCCCGGCTCACGGGACTCCGGCACGGGCGGGCCGGGCCGCGGGCCGGGGCGTTTGACTTTCCCGGCCATCTTGCACCACCCTTTCACTACTCAATTAGTGAAAGGGTGGTGCGCGGGGGTGCTCGAATACCGCATCGACCGGCACAGCGGGGTGGCCACCTACATGCAGATCGTCCAGCAGACCAAGCAGGCCCTGCGCCTGGGCGCCCTGCGGCCCGGCGACCGGCTGCCCACGGCCCGCGAGGTCGTGGAGGCCACCGCCATCAATCCCAACACCGTGCTCAAGGCCTACCGCGAGCTGGAACGCGAAGGACTGGTGGAGGCCCGCCGCGGCCTCGGCACCTTCGTACGCCGCTCCCTGGGCACCGCGCCCGCCGACGACTCCCCGCTGCGCGCGGAGCTGGACGGCTGGGCCGCGCGGGCTCGCGCGGCCGGCCTGGACCGCGACGACGTGGCCGCACTCTTCACCGCCGTACTCGACCGACACTTCGCCCCGCGCGAAGAGCACCTCCAGGGAGATCCCTCATGACCGACACCGGCACGGCACTCGAGGCGGCCGCGCTGGGCAAGCGGTACGCCCGGCGCGCCAAGGGCTGGGCGCTGCGCGAGTGCACCTTCCGGCTGCCCGCCGGCCGCGTCTGCGCCCTGGTCGGCCCCAACGGGGCGGGCAAATCCACCCTGCTCACCCTCGCCGCCGGTCTGGTCGCCCCCACCGAGGGCCGGGTCACCGTCCTCGGCACCGACCCGGCGAGCGCCCGCACCCGTGTCGGCTACGTCGCCCAGGACAAGCCCCTCTACCCGCAGCTCACCGTCGCCGAAACGCTGCGCATGGGCGCCGACCTCAACCCGGGGCGCTGGGACGCGGCCGGCGCCGAACGGATCGTGGCCGCCGGCGACCTCGACCCGAAGGCCCGCGTCCGCGCCCTGTCCGGCGGCCAGCGCACCCGGGTCGCGCTCGCCCTCGCCCTGGGCAAGCGGCCCGGACTACTGCTGCTCGACGAGCCGATGGCCGACCTGGACCCGCTGGCCCGGCACGACCTCATGGGCGTCCTGATGGGCGAGGCCGCCCAGCACGGCACGACGATCATGCTGTCCTCGCACGTGGTGGCCGAACTGGAGGACTCCTGCGACCACCTGCTGCTCGTCGGCGCCGGCCGGATCCGGCTGGCCGGCGAGATCGACGACCTGCTCGCCGCCCACACCCGCGTGACCGCGCCCGCCGGCACCGCCGCACTGACCCGGCACACCGTCGTCGAGTCCCGCACCACCGGCCGCCAGGTCACCGCGCTGATCCGGCCCTCGGGCGCCCTCCCCGAGGACTGGCGCACCGCCGCGCCCAGCCTGGAGGAACTCGTCCTCGCCCACCTGCGCAACCCCTCGGCCCCCGCCCTGGACGGGTCCGGCGAGAGCCACGCGCCCCAGGAGAACCGCACGATCCAGGAGAACCGCGCATGACCGCCCTGACCACCCCGGCCGGCCCGGCCCCCGCCGCCGCGCCCCGCGCCGGCCGGCCGCACCTGGTGCGCTGGCTGCTGCGCCTGCACCGCCCCGCGCTGTACGTGTGGACCGGGCTCGTCCTCGTCCTCGCGGCCGGACTGCTGTGGCTGTGGGGCCCGCTCACCGACGCCTCGGCGAGCGCCTGGCGGCAGTACGGCGCCTGTGGCATGTCCCCGCGCTGCTCGTACGACCAGGACGCGATCCTGCGTTACAAGGACGTCTACAACTACACCACCCTCGCCCTCAACGCCCTTCCGCTCCTGGTCGGCGCCTGGGCCGGCGGCTCGCTGTTCGGGCGGGAGCTGGAGAGCGGCACCGCGCGGCTCGCCTGGGCCCAGGGCGTCACCCCCGCCCGCTGGCTGGCGACCCGCCTGGCGGTCCCGGCCGCGCTGGTCGCCGTGGGCACCGGCCTGCTGGTGCTGCTGCACAACCGGGCCTGGTCGGCGGCGCGCGGCCGGGTCGACACCGCCAAGAGCTGGACCGACACCTGGACCCTGCACGCCAACGGGCCCACCACCGTCGCCGTCGCCCTGGCCGCCCTCGCCGCGGGCGCGCTGGCCGCCCTGCTGTGGCGGCGCACCCTGCCCGCGCTGGTCACCGGCCTGTGCGCGGCCGCCGCCCTGCGCGGCGTCGCCGGCCTGGCCCTGCCCCACATGTGGCCCGCCGTCACCCGCGTCACCACCCTGGAGCAGGGCTACGCCGGCGGCGGGATCCAGCTCGGCCACGGCCTGGTCACCGCCACCGGCGCGCACGTCCCCGACCCCGGCTGCGCCTCCCCGGACCCGGGCGCGTGCGCCTCGGCGTACGCGAAGCTGCACGCCACCGGCTTCTACACGCAGAGCCAGCCGTTCTCCCACTTCTGGCCGCTGCACCTCACCACCAGCGCCCTCGTCCTGGTCCTCGCCGGCCTGCTCGCCTGGGCCGCGTTCACCGTGCTGCGGCGCGGCACGCGCCTGGGGGCGCCCGTCCGCAAGGGGGCGGGCGCGTGAGCACCGCACTCGTCCGGGGACTGCCCCGCGCGGTCCTCACCGTGCACCGCGCCGCGCTGCTGGTGTGGGGGGCGTTCGTGGCCGGCACGATCGGCTGGCTGGTGTGGCTGAACGAGGTCACCGCCGAGCGGGCGCACGCCTCCGCCTCGCCGTTCGCCGCCCTCGACTACAGCGATCCGACCGGCTGGATCGCCACGTTCGTCTGCTACAGCTTCCTCGCGGTGGCCGCGTTCGCGGGCGCCTCCCTCGTCGGCCGTGAACTGGAGTCGGGCACCGCCCGCCTCGCCTGGACCCAGGGCGTGAGCCCCGCCCGCTGGCTGACGGCCAAGCTCGCCGTGCCCGCCGCGGCCCTCACCCTCGGCGCCGGCGCCCTCGTCCTGGCCTACCGCTGGGGCTGGGCGGCCCACCGCGACCTGATGCACGACAACTGGTCCTACGCCGACGTCTTCGTGGCCCGCGGTCCCGCCACCGTGGCCTACGCCCTGTGCGCCCTGGCCGTCGGCGCGCTCACCGCGCTGCTCGTCGGCCGCACCCTGCCCGCGCTCGGCCTCTCCTTCGCCGCGATGTGGCTGCTCCACTTCCTCCTGGAGGCCCTCCGGCCGCACCTGTGGCCCGCCGTCACCCGGACCTCGGCGGACCCGGTCGTGCTGCCGCGCGACGCCTACCTGCTGCGGGAGGGCGGGAACGGCGAACGGTACGTCGCGACGTACCACCCGCGCTCCCACTTCTGGCCGCTGCACCTGCTGGAGACCGGCATCGTCCTCGCCGTCACCACCGCGGTCACCGTCACCGCGTTCACGGTCCTGCGCCGCCGCACGGCCTGAACACCACGGCGGGGCGGGCGGGGGCGGACCCCCGCCCGCCCCGGCCGCCCGGGCCCGCCGCGGAGCGCCCCGCACCCCCCGCGAGCCGCCCCCCGCTATCCCGCACGTCATGTCTCCGTAACCGGTGATTCAGACAGGCTTGCGACGCTCGCTCAATGAGACCCGCCGTGCCCGAGCCTTCGCCGCCCCCCGAGGGGTCCGCAGCCGCGCTCCCGCTCGCGCCTTCCGACGCGCCTGCCTTCCCCGCCGCGCGGAAGAATGGATTCATGAGCCAGCCAGACACCC
The DNA here is from genome assembly GCF_040703815.1 of Streptomyces sp. NPDC006743. Classification (NCBI taxonomy): domain Bacteria; kingdom Bacillati; phylum Actinomycetota; class Actinomycetes; order Kitasatosporales; family Streptomycetaceae; genus Streptomyces; species Streptomyces sp. NPDC006743. The sequence goes on from NZ_JBEYJA010000004.1 coordinate 303,534, forward strand.
AGGCAGCAGCGCAGCAGGTCCCGCACCACCAGCCCTCCGTGGGCTCCCTCGCGGCCCACCGCCCGCACACCGTGGCCGCGCCCGTCTCCGATCTGGACCCCGACCTCGACGCCGACCTCGACGGGTACGAGGAGGCGAGGGACGGCGAGGACCAGCTGCCGCAGGGCCGCTTCCTCGACCGCGAACGCAGCTGGCTCGCCTTCAACGAACGCGTCCTGGAACTGGCCGAGGACCCGGACACGCCCCTGCTGGAGCGCGCCAACTTCCTCGCGATCTTCGCCAGCAACCTGGACGAGTTCTTCATGGTCCGCGTCGCCGGGCTCAAGCGCCGCATCGCCACCGGCGTCGCCACCCGCTCCGCCTCCGGCCTCCAGCCCCGCGAGGTGCTGGAGATGATCTGGGCCCGCTCGCGCGAACTCATGGCCCGGCACGCCGCCTGCTACCAGGAGGACATCGCTCCCGCCCTCGCGGAGGAGGGCATCGAACTGGTCCGCTGGAGCGAGCTGACCGAGAAGGAGCAGGCCCGCCTGTTCACCCTCTTCCGGCAGCGCATCTTCCCCGTGCTGACCCCGCTGGCCGTCGACCCCGCGCACCCCTTCCCGTACATCTCCGGCCTCTCCCTCAACCTGGCCGTCGTCGTGCGCAACCCGGTCACCGGCCACCGCCACTTCGCCCGCGTCAAGGTGCCGCCGCTGCTCAACCGCTTCCTGGAGAGCTCCCCGGGCCGCTACGTCCCCCTGGAGGACGTCATCGCCGCCCACCTGGAGGAGCTGTTCCCGGGCATGGAGGTCCTGGAGCACCACGCCTTCCGGCTCACCCGCAACGAGGACCTGGAGGTCGAGGAGGACGACACCGAGAACCTCCTCCAGGCCCTGGAGAAGGAACTGATGCGGCGCCGCTTCGGGCCGCCGGTGCGCCTGGAGGTCGAGGAGTCCATCGACCGCGAGGTGCTCGACCTGCTGGTGCGCGAGCTGAAGATCAGCGAGGCCGAGGTCTACCCGCTGCCCGGCCCGCTCGACCTCACCGGCCTCTTCCGCATCCACAGCCTGGACCGGCCCGAGCTGAAGTACCCCAAGTTCGTCGCCGGCACCCACCGCGACCTCGCCGAGGTCGAGTCGGCCTCCCCGCCGGACATCTTCGCCGCGCTGCGCAGCCGGGACGTGCTCCTGCACCACCCCTACGACTCGTTCTCCACCTCCGTGCAGGCCTTCCTGGAGCAGGCCGCCGCCGACCCCGACGTCCTCGCCATCAAGCAGACCCTGTACCGGACCTCGGGCGACTCCCCCATAGTCGACGCCCTCATCGACGCCGCCGAGTCCGGCAAACAGGTCCTCGTCCTGGTCGAGATCAAGGCCCGCTTCGACGAGCACGCCAACATCAAGTGGGCCCGCAAGCTCGAAGAGGCCGGCTGCCACGTCGTCTACGGGCTCGTCGGCCTGAAGACCCACTGCAAGCTGTCGCTGGTGGTCCGTCAGGAGGGCGACGACACCCTGCGCCGCTACAGCCACGTCGGCACCGGCAACTACCACCCCAAGACCGCCCGGCTGTACGAGGACCTCGGACTGCTCACCGCCGACCCGCAGGTCGGCGCGGACCTCTCCGACCTGTTCAACCGGCTCTCCGGCTACTCCCGCCGCGAGACCTACCGGCGGCTGCTCGTCGCGCCCAAGTCCCTGCGCGACGGCCTGGTCTCCCGCATCCGCAAGGAGATCCAGCACCACCGCGCCGGACGGCCCGCGTTCATCCGGATCAAGGTCAACTCCATGGTGGACGAGGCCGTCGTCGACGCGCTGTACAGCGCCTCCCAGGCGGGCGTCCCCGTCGACGTCTGGGTGCGCGGCATCTGCGCCCTGCGCCCCGGAGTACCGGGCCTGTCGGAGAACATCCGCGTCCGCTCCGTCCTCGGCCGCTTCCTGGAGCACTCGCGCGTCTTCGCCTTCGGCGGGGGCGGCGAGCCCGAGGTGTGGATCGGCAGCGCCGACATGATGCACCGCAACCTCGACCGCCGTATCGAGGCCCTGGTCCGGGTCACCGACACCGCCCACCGGGCCGCCCTCAACCGGCTGCTCGAAACCGGCATGGCCGACACCACCGCCTCCTGGCACCTCGGCCCGGACGGCGAGTGGACCCGGCACGCGACCGACGCGGACGGCCAGCCGCTGCGCAACATCCAGGAGACGCTCATAGACGCCCGGAGGCGCCGGCGTGGCACAGCAACACCTTGACCCGACGCAGAACCGCACCACCGCCGGGCCGCCCGCCGCGCCCCGCCCACCGGGCGGCACGCCCACCGCGGACGGCCTCGCGGCCTATCTGCGGGCGCAGGCCACGGAGTTCCTCCGGGCGCTGCGCCTGCACCGCGAGACCGGCCCCGCGGCGGGCGCCGGCGAGGAGGCCGCCGACGCGGCGCGCGCCCTGCGCCGCTCGGCCCGCCGCATCAGCGGCAGCCTGCACACCTTCCGGGGCGTCCTCGACGAGGCCTGGGCCGAGGAACTGCGGCCCGAACTCGCCTGGCTCTCGGGCACCCTGGCCCGCGAACACGCCTGCCAGGCCCGGCTGGACCGGCTCCTCGCGGCCCTGAACAGACTCTCGGGAACGGCCGGCCTCCCCGCGCCCGCGACCGCTCCCGCGGCCTCTCCCGCTCCGGCGCACGCGGTCGCGGGCGGCCGGGCCGCGGGCCACCTGCCGCGGCCGCCCGCGACCGACCGCGGCAACCTCACCGTGGGCGCCGCCAAGGCGGGCGCCCTGCTGGACCGCCAGCTCACCCTGGCCCGCACCCGCGCCCACTCCACCGCCCTGCAGGCCCTGGGGTCGAGCCGCTTCCACGCCGTCGCCGACAAGGTCGCCGTCCTCGCCAGCGACGTCCCGCTCACCCCCGCCGCGCACGCCACGGACCTGCGCGCCCTCGCCGCCGCGGCCGAGGAACGCCTCGCGGACGCGGTCGCCGCCCTGCCGCTCGTCACCGCGGGCAGCCCCTACAACGCGGAGGCCCTCATCCACGGCCTGTCCGCGGACCCGGCCCCGCACCCGCAGGACGCCCCCTGGCACCAGGTCCGCCTGCTGCTGCGCTTGCACCGCTACGCCCAGGAGGCCCTGCACGGCGCACCGGAGGCCGCGCGGACGGCCGCCGACGGCCGGCTGCCGGCGGCCGGGCGGGCCCTGGACCGGCACCGCGACGCCTCGGAGGCGGCGGCGGCCGCGTCCTCGGCGGCCCGCACCCCCCGCATCGCCCCGGCGACGGCGTACGCGCTCGGTGTGCTCCACGCCGACCAGCGGCACGAGGTGGAGGCGGCCAGGTTCGCCTTCCAGCAGACCTGGCTGAAGCAGACCGTGGGCGCCGGCCGGGAAGGGTGACAAGGACCGGACGGACACCGGCGAAGGACGAGAGCGGCGAGGACGGCGAGACCGGCGGCGGGCGCGAGCGGGGGTGGAGCGCGGTGACCTCCGCCGCGGGCACCGCCGCCCGGACGGACGGCCGCGCCCGGCGGAGCCGCCCGCCGCACGACGGCCCGTCCGGTCCCCGCCCGACCCGCCGGCCGGGCCACGGCGGCCGCCCCTGACCCGCGGCCAGGCCCGCGCGGCGGCCCCGCTCACCGCCGCGCCGCGCGCCGTCGCGGAGGAGGCCGGGCACGGACCGGCCTGCGGACCGCCGCGCGCCGCGGCGGTCCGCCGGCGGACTGCTTCCAGCGCCGCGGCAGGAGGGCGGCAGGAGGACCCGCGCACCGTTCACGCGTCCCGCGCGTGCGCCTCCGCGTCCGTACGGGCCAGACTGCGTGCCCTGCGGGCCGGACCGCGCCACCCGCAGGTGCAGCGGGCCAGACAGAAGCGGCCCTGTTCGACGGTCGTCGTGCGATGTTCCCGCTGCCCGGGTTCGTCCTGCGCCACGGCGCCCACGCTACCCATCCCGGGTGAACGGCCGGTGGCGCCTTGCCACCGGGCGGCCCGGCGCGTGACGGGGTCCCCTACCCGTCGTTAACCGGACGACAGGGGCCCGGTACGGACGCGGCAGCTGGGGGTAGGCAGGCGATGACCAAGCGGCGGCAGACGGGCGGGGCGGCGGTGCTCGCGGTGGGGCTCCTGCTCTGCGCGGGCGCCACGGGGTGCTCCGCCAGGGGGGTGGCCGCCGAGGACGCGCGCGCCGCCGACGACCCGGTGCGCACCCTGCGGCAGGCCCCCGACGCCCTGCTGCGGGCCGGCACCTCCCAGACCCGCACGTCGATGGAGATGGCCGCCGGCGGGACCCGGGTGACCATCCGCGGCGAGGGCGCCTACGACTTCCGGGCGCAGCGCGGACAGCTGACCGTGATCCTGCCGCAGGACCCGGCCGGGAACTTCGGGCACCCGCCGATCGTGGAACTCCTCGCGCCGGGCGCGCTGTTCATGAAGAACCGGGGCGCGGGCGTACCCGCCGACAAGTGGGTGCGGGTGGAGACGGCGACGCTGTCCGACGGGAACCTGGTCACCGGCGGGGCCACCGACCCGTTCGCCGCCGCCGAGGTGCTGCGCGGGACACGGACGGCGACGTACGTGGGCCGTACGCAGGTGGCGGGCGTGGCGGTGCGGCACTACCGGGGCACCGCCGACCTCGCCGTGGCGGCCGGCGGGGCGTCGGCGGCCGGCGGGGGCGCGCTGCGGGCGGCGGCGAAAGGGTTCGCCACGCCCGCCGTCCCGTTCGACGCCTACCTCGACGACCAGGGCCGCATCCGCAAGCTCCGGCAGAGCTTCGCCTTCGTCAACGCCCGGCAGAAGGGCACGGTGGAGGTGTTCTCCACCACGCTGCTGTACGCCTTCGGGACGCCGGTGACCGTGACCCTCCCGCGCGCGCGGGACATCTACACGGGCCGGGTGGCCGAGAGGTGACCCGGTGGCACGGACGGAGCGGGGGCCCGAAATGACCGGGGAACTAGCCCTTCCGTGCCATGCGCGGGCCGTGGGCGGCTCCCTACTCTAGGTCTGTTGTCGCCGAAGCCGGTGACGCAGAGACGAGGTGATGCACGTGGCTCGGGTCGGCGGTACGGCGGTTCAGGACCACGTGGCCCTCGCCGAGATCGAACTGTGCGGCGAGCTGATCATCGCCGCCTCGGCCGCCCGGGAGCGGCTCAGCCTGGAGTACATCGACGAGGTGCTGAGGGTGACCGAGGAGCGACGGACCACCCCGAGCAGGTGATCCCCGTCACATCCCCGGCGCGCCGTCTCACGTGCGCAGCAGCCGCCCGATGGCCTTGGTGGCCTCCTCGACCTTCGCGTCGATCTCCGCGCCGCCCTTGACGGCGGCGTCGGCGACGCAGTGCCGCAGGTGCTCCTCCAGCAGTTGCAGGGCGAAGGACTGCAGCGCCTTGGTGGAGGCGGACACCTGGGTGAGTATGTCGATGCAGTACGTGTCCTCGTCGACCATGCGCTGCAGCCCGCGGATCTGCCCCTCGATGCGGCGCAGCCGCTTGAGGTGCTCGTCCTTCTGGTGGTGGTAGCCGTAGGTGGCGTGCCCGTCACCGGCGTTCCCGGGCGGTGCGGTGTCCTGCGCCCCGGCGCTCGTGGAGGGCGCCGTCGCGCCGGCCTCGGTGGTCGTCATCGCGTCCTCCCGCTCGGAACGGAAAACAAACGGAAACCCAGGAGACATACCCCTGCCGGGTATATCCTACCGAATTTCCCCGGGTACAAGGGCCCTTGGACCGCCCGGGACCGCCCCCGTGCCGACCACTGTTCCTGATGGGCGACACTGGGGGACGGCCCCTTAGCCGTGGCCGGATGATGCGCTTAGCATCACCCTGTCCGAAACCGATGCACCCCGAGGACCCCTTGTGCGCTTTCGTCTGACCCCCAGGGAGACGAGCTTCTACGACATGTTCGCCGCGTCCGCGGACAACATCGTCACGGGCTCGAAACTCCTGATGGAACTGCTCGGGGCGGACGCATCCGCCCGGGCCGAGATCGCAGAGCGTATGCGGGCCGCGGAACACGCAGGTGACGACGCCACGCATGCGATCTTCCATCAGCTGAACTCCTCGTTCATCACGCCCTTCGACCGCGAGGACATCTACTCCCTCGCGTCGTCCCTGGACGACATCATGGACTTCATGGAGGAGGCCGTCGACCTGGTCGTCCTCTACAACGTCGAGGAACTGCCCAAGGGCGTCGAGCAGCAGATCGAGGTCCTGGCGCGGGCCGCCGAGCTGACCGCCGAGGCCATGCCGCACCTGCGGACCATGGACAACCTCACCGAATACTGGATCGAGGTGAACCGCCTGGAGAACCAGGCGGACCAGATCCACCGCAAGCTGCTCGCCCACCTGTTCAACGGCAAGTACGACGCGATCGAGGTGCTGAAGCTCAAGCAGATCGTGGACGTACTGGAGGAGGCGGCCGACGCCTTCGAGCACGTGGCGAACACGGTGGAGACCATCGCGGTCAAGGAGTCCTGAGGCGTCCATGGACACCTTCGCTCTGGTTCTGACCATCCTGGTCGCGCTCGGCTTCGCCTACACCAACGGCTTCCACGACTCCGCCAACGCCATCGCCACCTCCGTCTCCACCCGCGCGCTCACCCCGCGCGCCGCGCTGGCGATGGCCGCGGTGATGAACCTCGCCGGCGCCTTCCTGGGCAGCGGCATCGCCAAGACGGTCAGCGAGGGACTGATCGACACCCCCACCGGCAGCAAGGGGATGGGGATCCTCTTCTCGGCGCTGCTGGGCGCCATCGTCTGGAACCTGGTCACCTGGTACTTCGGCCTGCCCTCGTCCTCCTCGCACGCCCTGTTCGGCGGGCTGGTCGGCGCGGCGCTCGCGGGCGGCACGACGGTGTACTGGTCCGGGGTGCTGGACAAGATCGTCACTCCGATGTTCCTGTCCCCGGTGGTCGGCCTGATCGTCGGCTACCTGGTCATGACGGCCATCATGTGGATCTTCCGCCGGACCAACCCGCACAAGGCCAAGCGCGGCTTCCGCATAGCGCAGACGGTCTCGGCGGCGGGCATGGCCCTGGGACACGGTCTGCAGGACGCGCAGAAGACCATGGGCGTCGTCGTCATGGCGCTGGTCATCGGCGGCGTCGAGACCTACGGCGACCCGATCCCGGTGTGGGTGAAGCTGGTCTCCGCGCTGATGCTGTCCCTGGGCACCTACGCGGGTGGCTGGCGCATCATGCGCACCCTGGGCCGCAAGATCATCGAGCTGGACCCGCCGCAGGGCTTTGCCGCCGAGGCGACCGGCGCCTCGATCATGTTCGGCACCGCCTTCCTCTTCAAGGCCCCCATCTCCACCACCCACGTGATCACCTCCGCGATCATGGGCGTGGGCGCGACCAAGCGGGTCAACGCGGTGCGCTGGGGCGTGGCCAAGAACATCGTCCTCGGCTGGTTCATCACCATGCCGGCCGCCGCGATCGTCTCGGCCGTCGCGTTCTGGCTGATCGACCTCGCGTTCCTGTAGGAACCCCGGCGTGCTCCGGCACGCACAGGGCCCGCCCCCGTGACCCGGGGGCGGGCCCTTCTGCGTCCTCGCGGTGGCACCGCCATGCAGCACCGCGAGGGGTCTTGAGGGATCAGCCGAAGCGGCCGGAGATGTAGTCCTCCGTGGCCTGCACCGACGGGTTGGAGAAGATCCGCTCGGTGTCGTCGATCTCGATCAGCCGGCCCGGCTGGCCCACGCCCGCCAGGTTGAAGAACGCCGTACGGTCCGAGACGCGCGCCGCCTGCTGCATGTTGTGCGTCACGATGACGATCGTGAAGCGTTCCTTCAGCTCGCCGATCAGGTCCTCGATGGCGAGGGTGGAGATCGGGTCCAGCGCGGAGCAGGGCTCGTCCATCAGCAGCACCTTCGGCTCCACCGCGATGGCGCGGGCGATGCACAGCCGCTGCTGCTGACCGCCGGACAGCCCCGCGCCCGGCTTGTTCAGGCGGTCCTTGACCTCGTTCCAGAGGTTGGCGCCCTTGAGCGACTTCTCGACGACGTCGTTCAGCTCGCTCTTCTTGTGGTTGCCGTTCAGCCGCAGGCCCGCCGCCACGTTGTCGAAGATCGACATGGTGGGGAAGGGGTTGGGCCGCTGGAAGACCATGCCCACCTCGCGGCGGACGGAGACCGGGTCGATCCCGGCGCCGTACAGGTCCTCGGTGTCCAGCATCACCTTGCCCTCGACCCGGCCGCCGGGGGTGACCTCGTGCATCCGGTTCAGGGTCCGCAGGAACGTCGACTTGCCGCAGCCGGAGGGGCCGATGAAGGCCGTCACTGAACGCGGCTCGACCGTCATCGAGATGTCCTCGATCGCCTTGTGGGAGCCGTAGTAGGCGGTGAGTCCGCTCACGTCGATTCGCTTGGCCATGACTACTTCTTCACTTCCGTCTCAGTCGGCTGAGGGGTCGCCCAGCGACCGGCCACGCGGCGGGAGCCGCAGTTTGCAACGAGGGGCCCGGTCAACGAGGGGCCTTCCAGCGGGCGATCCCGCGGGCCGCCAGGTTGAGGATCATCACCGCGGCGATCAGGGTGAGCGAGGCCGCCCACGCACGGTCGTAGGCCGCGCCGGAGCCCGCGCTGTTCGTGTACTGCTGGTAGATGTACAGCGGCAGCGAGGACTGCGCCCCCTCGAAGGGGTCGGTGTTGATGAACGGGTTGCCGAACACCAGCAGCAGCACGGGGGCGGTCTCACCGGCGATCCGGGCGACGGCCAGCACGACGCCGGTGGTGATGCCGCCGACCGCGGTCGGCAGGACCACCTTCAGGATCGTGCGCCACTTCGGCACCCCGAGGGCGAGCGACGCCTCCCGCAGCTCGTTCGGTACGAGCTTGAGCATCTCCTCGGTGGAGCGGACCACGACCGGCATCATCAGGATGGCCAGCGCCAGCGAGCCGGCGAAACCGAACGGCTGCATCTTGAAGATCAGCATCAGGCTGAGGATGAACAGGCCCGCGACGATCGAGGGGATGCCGGTCATCACGTCGACGAAGAAGGTCACCGCGCGGGCGAGGTTGCCGCGCCCGTACTCGACCAGGTAGATCGCGGTGAGCACACCGATCGGCGCGCCGATCACGGTGGCGAGACCGACCTGCTCCAGGCTGCCGACGATGGCGTGGTAGATGCCGCCGCCCGGCTCGGTGTCGGCGACGACCCCCATGGAGTGGGACAGGAAGTAGAAGTCCAGGACCTTCACACCGCGCCGCGCGGTCGTCCAGACCAGGGAGACCAGCGGCACCAGGGCGAGCAGGAAGGCGACCCAGACGAAGCTGGTCACCACCCGGTCCTTGGCCTGGCGGCGGCCCTCCACCCGGGCGGTGACGCCGTACGTGCCCAGCACGAAGAGGAGCGCGGCGATCAGACCCCACTGGACCCGGCTGTGCAGGCCGCAGGCCAGACCGATGACGACGGCGACGGCGATCGAGCCGGCCGCGACGGCCCACGGGGCCCACCGCGGCAGGCTGGCGCCGCGCAGGCTGCTGGAACGCTGGTCGGCGATGGCTGCGGTGCTCATGCGTTGGCCCCCGAGTACTCCTTGCGGCGGGCGATGATCAGCCGGGCCGCGCCGTTGACCAGCAGGGTGATGACGAACAGGACCAGGCCGGAGGCGATCAGCGCGTCACGGCCGAACTCGGTCGCCTCGCTGAACTTGCTGGCGATGTTCTGGGCGAAGGTGCCGCCGCCCGGGTCGAGCAGGCTGGCCTTGATGTCGAAGGTCGGCGAGAGCACGGTGGCGACGGCGATCGTCTCGCCGAGCGCGCGTCCGAGGCCGAGCATCGAGGCGGAGATCACCCCGGAGCGGCCGAAGGGCAGCACCGCCATGCGGATGACCTCCCAGCGGGTGGCACCCAGGGCGAGCGCGGCCTCCTCGTGCATCCGGGGGGCCTGCCGGAAGACCTCACGGCTGACGTTGGTCACGATCGGCAGGATCATGATGGCGAGCAGGATGCCCACGGTGAGCATCGAACGGGGGGCGCCGCCCTCCCAGGAGAAGATGCCGGTCCAGCCCAGGTAGTCGTTCAGCCAGCTGAACAGGCCGTCCAGGTTCGGCACGAGGACCAGGGCGCCCCACAGGCCGTAGACGATGGACGGCACGGCGGCGAGCAGGTCGATCACGTACGAGATGGGGCCGCTCAGCCTGCGCGGGGCGTAGTGCGTGAGGAAGAGCGCGATGGCGACCGCGACCGGGACCGCGACGACCATCGCGATCACCGAGGAGACCACCGTGCCGAAGGCCAGCACGGCGATGCCGAAGACCGGCGGCTGCACGCCGGTGTTCCACTCGAAGGCGGTCAGGAAGTTGCCGTGGTCCTTGCTGATGGCCAGGGACGCGCGGTAGGTGAGGAAGACCGCGATCGCGGCCATGATCGCGAGGAGCAGGATGCCCGATCCGCGGGAGAGTCCGAGGAAGATCCGGTCTCCGGGTCGGGTGGCGCCGCGGCCGGCACTTCTGTGCTCGGCCGGGACGGGCTGGGGGGGAAGGGGCGGGGCGTCTGCGTCTGTCTGCTGTGTGGATATGTCCATCGGGTTCTCCGGTCTGCGGAGCCCTGCGCGGTGGAGGGCTCGTGGCGGCGGTGCACCGGACGGTGCGGCCCGGTCCCGGGGCGGGGACCGGACCGCACGCGGGTCAGCTCAGGCCCTCGATGGTGGTGCGGACCTTGCTGATGATCGCGTCGGGGATAGGCGCGTAGTCCTTCTGGGTGAGGACGTTCTGGCCGTCCTCGCTGGCGATGTAGCGCAGGAACGCCTTGGTGGCCGGCAGGGTGTCGGCCTTGTTGCCCTTGTCGCAGACGATCTCGTAGGTGACCAGGACCATCGGGTAGGCGCCCTCGGCCTTGGTGTTGTAGTTCAGCTGCAGCGACAGGTCCTTGCCGGTGCCGACGACCTTGGCGTCCGCGATGGCCTTGCTGGCGTTCTCGACGCTGGCCTTGACCGGGGCGGAGGCGCCCGTGTCGATGGCGACGGTGTGCACGTCCTTGGCGAACGACAGCTCGAAGTAGCCGATCGCGCCGCTGGTCTGCTTGACCTGCTGGGCCACACCGGAGGACTGCGGAGCGGCCTGGCCGCCCTGCGCCTGCCAGGCCTTGCCGCCTGAGTACTTCCAGTCGGCGGGCGCGGCGGCCTTCAGGTACTTGGTGAAGTTGTCGGTGGTGCCGGACTCGTCCGAGCGGTGGAACGCCTGGATCTTCAGGCTGGGCAGCTTCGCCTTGGGGTTCAGCTTCTTGATCTCCGGGGCGTCCCAGGTCTTGACCTTGTTGTCGAAGATCTTGGCGAGGGTCGGGGCGTCCAGGACGAGGTCCTCCACGCCCGGGACGTTGTAGCCGACCGCGATCGGGCCGCCCACCATCGGCAGGTCGATGCCCTGACCGCCGGTGCAGACCTTCTTCGAGGCCTCGACCTCTTCGGGCTTCAGCGCGGAGTCGGAACCGGCGAAGGCGACCTGGCCCTGGCTGAACGCCGTGACACCGGCGCCGGAGCCGCCGCCCTTGTAGTTGATCTGCGTGCCGCAGGCCTGGCTGAACTGCTTGACCCAGGCGTCGATCGCGTTCTTCTGCGCGGAAGAGCCGTCCGCCAGCAGTTGGCCCTTGGCACCGTCACACTTGACGGAGCTGTTCGAGGCCGCCGTGCTGCTTCCCCCGCCGGCGTCGCCCTTGCCGCCGGTGTCGTCCGAACCGCACGCCGTGAGGGCCAGGGCGCCGGAGACGGCGAGGACGCCGAGAGCGAGTGCCCGCCGGTTCTTGCGCTGAAGCTTCACTTGAGGGAGTTCCTTCCAGGAGCCGCCGTCCTGATCGGCGGCGTGCGAAGAGTGACTGGCACCGACGCGCCGAGATACGCGTCAGCACCGGTAAGGCCGAAATTAGGCAGAACAGGTGAAGCCGCCGATGGCCGGAAGTGAACGAGGGGTGAACCCCTGCCGTCGGTGCGGTGAGATCACGGAATGCTCACGGGGAGAACACGCCGAGATCCCGGAATCCCGCGCTCCGCGGCACCGCCACGCGTCGGCACCCGTCCTCCGCCCGACCTCCGGCCACGCTCGGACCCGGTCACCGCCGGAGTCCCGGCCCGAGCGGCACGCGCGCCCCGCCCCCTTCACGCCCCGGACCACCGCCCGCGCCCGCCGTTCACCACCCGCGACCATCGCTCCTGTTCACCGCCGGCGTCGCGCAGACGGCGGGACCTCGGGGCGGCAGACCGGTGAGGGCGGCGCACCCCGGCGGCCCGCAGGGCGCAGGCGGCAGGGCGGCGGGCGCCTGAAGGCGTTCCGTCTTCCTGGCGGGAACCCCCCGGGCCCCGTCGTCGTCTCGGTCCAAGGGGGCGACAGGAGGCGCGGAAGATGGAACGGCGTGCGTTCATGGCGGGCGGCGCGGTCGCGGTCGCGGCCCTCGCCACGGCCTGCGGCGGCAACGGCGGCGGCAGTGGCAGTGGCGGCGGTCCCGGGACGGCGACGCGGACGCCCGGCACCGGCGGCACCGGACGGAGCACGGCGGCGCCCGCCACCGGCTCCCGGAGCGCCGCCCCCGCCGACTGGACCGCGCTCGCCCGCTCCCTCGACGGCACCCTGCTCCGCCCCGGCGACGCCCACTGGAGCACCGCCCGCCGGCTGTACAACACCCGCTTCGACGGCCTGCGGCCCGCCGCCGTCGCCTACGTGGCGCACGCCGACGACATCCGTACGGCCCTCTCCTACGCCCGCGCCCACCGCCTGCGCGTGGCCGTCCGCAACGGCGGCCACTCCTACGCCGGCTGGTCCTCCGGCGACGGCCGCCTGATCGTCGACGTGTCGGCTCTCGCCGCGGTCCGGGCGAGCGACACCTCCGCGGTGGTCGGCGCGGGCGCCAAACTCATCGACGTCTACCGCGCGCTCGCCGCGAAGGGCGTGACCATACCCGCGGGTTCCTGCCCGACCGTCGGCGTCTCCGGCCTGGTCCTCGGCGGCGGTCACGGCGTCGTCTCCCGCGCCTACGGCCTCACCTGCGACAGTCTGACCCAGGCCACCCTCGTCACCGCCGACGGCCGCCTGCTCACGGCGAACGCCACCGAGAACGCGGACCTGTTCTGGGCGCTGCGCGGCGCCGGCAACGGCAACTTCGGCGTCGTCACCGAGCTGCGCTTCCGCACCCGCCCCGCGCCCCAGGCGGTCTCGGCCTACCTGACCTGGCCGTGGGCGCGGGCGGCGGCGGTGGTGGCCGCCTGGCAGGAGTGGGGCCCGGACCAGCCCGACGAGATCTGGTCCTCCCTGCACCTGGAGAACTCCCCCGGCGGCACCCCCAGGGTCTCCGTGGCCGCCTTCTCCCTGGGCACCTACGGCGAGTTGCAGAACGCGGTGGACCGGCTGGCCGCACGGACCGGCGCCCGCGCGTCGAGTGTCTCCCTCAAACGCCACTCCTACGAAGGGGCGATGGAGGCCTACGCGGGCTGCTCGTCGTTCCCGGCGGAACCCCAGTGCCACCTGCCCGGTGCCACGCCGGGCCGCTCCCCGCAGGGCGCGCTCGGCCGCGAGACCTACGCGGCCCGCTCGGACTTCTTCGACCGCTCGCTCTCCCCGGACGGCGTCCAGACGCTGCTGGCCCAGCTGCGGGCGGTGCGCGGCGGCGCCGGCAGCATCGCGTTCACCGCGCTCGGCGGCGCCGTCAACCGGGTCTCCCCCACCGCGACCGCCTTCGTCCACCGCCGCTCACGCATGCTCGCCCAGTACATCGCCTCCTGGACCCCCGGCACGACGGGCACGGCGGCCCGGTCCTGGCTCGGCACGGCCCACGCCGCCCTGCGCCCGTACGCGTCCGGAGCGGCGTACCAGAACTACACGGACGCCACCCTGACGGACTGGCGCACGGCCTACTACGGCGACGCGGCCGGCCGCCTGGCGAAGGTGAAGCAGCAGTACGACCCGGAGCGGTTCTTCTCCTACCCCCAGGGCGTGTAGCCCACGGACACCCGCCGGCCGCTCTGTCCCCTGCCGGCGACCACCGGCGCCCGGACCTCGGCTCCGGGCCCTCCGACACCGGCGCCCGGCTTCCGGCTCCGGGCCTGCCCGCGGCCGCCGGCGCCCGGACTCCCGTCCCGGACCGGCGGTCCCGCGGCCGCGGCGCGCTCAGGCCGCCAGGTCGCGCTCCTCGGCCGAGGCCCGCTCCTCGCCCCGCGCGCCCGACAGCACCCGGCTCACCCCGGCGGCCCGCCGGTCACGGACCAGCCAGCCGCCCCAGCGTGTCCCCTCGACCGCCCGGAGCACGGGCGTGAGCAGCGCCGTCGCCACCGGCGACAGCAGCAGCGCGACCGCCGTGCCCAGCGCGAACCCGCCGACCACGTCGGTCGGGTAGTGCACCCCCATGTACACCCGGCTGAAGCCCTCCAGCAGCGCCAGCCCGATCCCCGCGAGCCCGAACCGCCGGTCGGCCACGAACAGCGCGGCCGCCACCGCCATGGTGAGCGTCGCATGGTCGCTCACGAAGGAGAAGTCGGTCTTCCCGGGCACCAGGACGTCCAGGCCCTGGTGGTCCAGGAAGGGCCTGCGCCGCTCCACGAACCCCCGGATCGGCACGTTCACCAGGACCGCGACGCCGGCCGCCAGCGGCGCCCAGACCAGCGCGGCCACGGACGAGGCGGCGTCCTCCCCGCCGCGCCGCCGCACGGACCACCAGCACCACACCACCAGCAGCACCATGGCGAGCAGCAGCCCGTACTCACCGACGAACTCCATGAGCCGGTCGAACCAGTGCGGCGCGTCCTTGGCCAGGCCGTTGATGTCGTAGAGCAGGTCGACGTCGGGGTTCGACCCGGATTCGGCGAGTCCAGCCATCGTGCTGCGGCCCCTTCGTCGTGTCGTTCCGGACGCACCCTGCGTGCGCCGCTCCTGCCACCCCCGTGGTCGTAGGTCCGCTTCCGCTGCCGGCACGCGTGCACGACGCGCGCTCCGTCCGACGTCCGCTTGGCTACGTCAACAGGAACGCACGGCCCCGTTTCATACGTTCCACACTCCACCGAAAGATCACGCAGACGTTACCGAAGAGAGACTCATCACCGCAGCTCAGGGGGCAGGTTCACGCTCAGTTCAGGCCCGGGCGGGGAGCGCTTTCGCGCCATCTTCGGTGACCCGGGTCGCGCCGAAGTAGTCCGACCCGTCGATCGGGTCGAACCGGATCACGGCCCCGGTGTACGGCGCGTCGATCATGTAGCCGCCGCCGACGTAGATGCCCACGTGGTGGATGGCCCGCGAATCGTTGGGGTCGTGCGAGAAGAACACCAGGTCGCCCGGGAGCAGTTCGTCCCGCTGCGGGTGCGGCCCGGCGTTGTACTGGTCGTTGGCGACGCGCGGCAGGGTGATCCCCACACTGCGGTACGCGGCCTGCGTCAGGCCCGAGCAGTCGAACCGCCCGCCCTGCTCAGCGGTGCCCTCGCCACCCCACAGATAGGGCGTGCCGAGCTTGCTCTGCGCGTAGGAGATGGCCCCGGCCGCCTGCTTGGACGGATCGAGCCGGGTGACGGGCGCGGCGAAGCTCTGCGCCAGCGTCGTGATCGTCTTCACGTAGTTCTGCGTCTCGGCGTACGGCGGTACGCCCCCGTACCTGATCACGGCGTCCGCGCCCGCGTTGTAGGCGGCGAGCATGTTGTGCGTGGCGTCACCGGGCACGCTGCGGACGTACTCGGCGAGTTCGCAGTCGTAGGACGCGGCCGACGGGATCGCGTCGTTCGGGTCCCAGACGTCCCGCTTGCCGTCGCCGTTGCCGTCGACGCCGTGGGTGGCCCAGGTGCCCGGGATGAACTGCGCTATCCCCTCGGCCGCCGCCGCGCTCCGCGCGTTCGGGTTGAAGCCGCTCTCCTGGTACAACTGGGCGGCCAGCAGCGCCGGGTCGATCGCCGGGCAGAGGTTGCCCCACTTCTGCACGAGCGTGCTGTAGGCGGCCGGCACGGCGCCCTTGGCGAGCCCGACGGCGCCCCTGCCGACGCCGCCCGCCAGGTTCCCGGCGACCAGGTACACGCCGACGACGAGCAGCAGCACGAAGGCGAGCCCGGAACCGATGGCGGCGATCCCCACGACCCATGCCCTGCGCACCGTCAACCACCCCTCGCCGCCCGGCAGTCCACCTCGGACAGTTTAGGGTCGCACCCCGCGCCTCCGGGGTGATCACACGCGCCGGAATCAGGCCGAAAACAGACCACGGACCATCCTTCTCGGACCGCGGCCTCCCCGTCGGACCACCGCTCTTCGCGGCCGCGGCCCCCGCCCGCTACCTGGGCCGCCCCAGCGGCCACGGGCCGCGGCGCGCCCTTCACGGCTCCGCGGCGGCGTCCTTGTACAACTCGGCAGCCTCGGCCCGGAAGGCGACGCTGTACGACGTGTCCGGCGTGGATCCGCCCATCTCGTGGCCGCCGAGCACCCCGACGACCTCCCGGTCCCCGTTGATCCACGGGCTGCCGCTGGTGCCGCTGGTGAACTCCGGGCAGTCGATGCGCTGCTGGGTACGGCTGTGCGGGCTGGGTCTGTTGGTGCAGCTGATGGGCTGTTCCCGGGAGTCGGGGTACCCGGTGACCGTCACGGCGGTCGCCCCGGTCGCCGCCCCCGCCACGAAGCGGTTGCCGCCGACGACGTCCTCGATGTCCTTCCCGTCGCCGCCGTCCGTGCCGTCCCGCGGGACGACCACGGCGAAGGCCAGGTCGCTGTCCTCGTCCTCGCTCCTGGACCATCCGTCGGGCAGGAAGCGCTTCTTGACCGTCCACGTCCCGTACGGGGCCTTGCCGTCCCGGTACCCCGGCACGAAGACGACGTCCGTGTCGTCGGCCAGGCAGTGGGCCGCGGTGAGGATGAGATTGCGCCGGGCGCTGTGCACCACCGACGCGGAGCAGAAGTGATTGCCGCTGAGCCGGTCCGCCTTGTCGGCGCCGAACAGCGCGCCGACCCGCGCGCTCAGCGGGGTCACGGAGGCGACAGCGGTCACCCCCAGTGGTCCGGGGCCGTCGTCGGCGGCCGCCACGGAGGCAGAGGTCACGGCGATCAGCATCAGGCCGACGAACAACGCCTGGTGCCGGGCGCGGGCACGCGGGCGTCCGTGACGTGCGGGGCTCGGGGTACCTGGGATGCGCATCATCAAGGCCACTGTGTCCCAAGAAGGTGAGAAAGGGATCCCGACTTCACTGAGATTTTCCTGTGAAACCCCCGTTCACCGCACACTGTGCCCCGCATCGCCCGGCTTATCCCCTCGCCGGTCCATCGCCCGCCCCTCCGCGCACGCGCGCGTCCGCGGAGGAGGAATCCCCGCGCGGCGTGAGACCATCGAACCGGCCAGTCACCCGACTGGCCGTCAGGAACCGTACCGGGGCCGAAAAGTGACAACGACGGAACCGCACCACAGGTTCCGGTCCGACCTCATTGCCCGGCGTGACCTGCTGTGATACACAGAGTAACCAAACGTACGAAACCCGCCAGCCAATGGCGCCAAGTCGACATCCGCGGGCGGCATTGTCAGGGACAATGAGGCCTGACCTCCGCGTGCCCGCGGGGGTCGTGGAACTACCCACCAGGGGCGGTGACTTACATGCTCTTTGCGGCCGACAAGGGAGACATCAACACCATCATCGGCGGGATCGCTCCGGACTGGGGCCCCTTCGGCAGCCTGGGCAACGAGGCGAAGGTGATGATCGAGGTCGTGATGGCGGTGGCCATCCTGCTCTGCCTCGGCATCGCCGTGTGGGGCGCGGCCAAGCAGCGGATCGGCGCGACCGCCCTGCGCGACACCTTCAGCGCGGAACAGGGCAAGGGCCTGATCATCGCCGGCCTCACCGGAGTCTTCATCATCGGCTCCCTCGGCACGCTGTTCACCATCGTGTACGGCATGGCGGTGTAGACCGTGCGACCCATGTGACCGGCGCACCCCCGCGCACACCGCGCACGGTGCCCCCTCCCCGCCGCCGGCCCGCCCCCACAGGCGCGGCCGGTGCCCCCGCTGCCCCCACCCGTCCACCGTGCCCACCGGCCGAGGTTGCGTTTCCCTGATGTCGAGTCACCACACCGCGCCCACGCGGGAACCAGCACGGCTACCGTCGTACTTCCACGCGTTCCGCCACGAGACCGAGGTCAACGTCGAGGGGGCGTACCGGGCATGAGTCTGGGAGACGAGCACGGACACGGCGACCCGGCGCGCTCCGGCACCGACGCGTACGGCGGCGGGCAGACCCGCACCCGGCTCCCCGACCCCTACGGCGGCGCCCGGCGCGGCGGCCGCTCGTCCTCACGGGGCCTGGTCACGGTGGTCGCCGTGGTCGTCCTCCTGATCGCCGCCATCGCCTTCGCCAACCGCGGCGGCGGCGGTTCCTCCGCCGCGGACTCCCCCGGCAAGAGCGGCGGAGCGAAGGCGGCGGCCACCGCCCCGACCGGCAAACAGCCCGTGACCACCAGAACCGCGGGCCTCCCCTCCGGCTTCGCCCACGACCAACAGGGGGCACAGAGCGCGGCGGCGAACTACTCGGTGGCCCTCGGCTCCGCGGAGATGTTCACCACCGAGACCCGGCACCGGATCGTGAACACGGTCTACGCCCCCGACGCCGCGGCCCGCCGCCAGGCCGACCTGGACGAGGCATACACGAACGCGAAGTTCCTCAGCAGCATCGGCCTCGACAAGAACGGCGCCGCGCCCGCCGGCCAGACCTTCGTCTCCCGGGTCGTCCCGGTGGGCACCAAGATCACCTCGTTGAGCGGCGACAGAGCGAGTGTCGAGGTCTGGTACACCTCGCTCTTCGGCCTGTCCGGACAGGCGTCGACCAATCCCGTGAGCGAGAGCTGGTACACCACCACCTACCAGCTCACCTGGGTCGACAACGACTGGAAGATCACCGACTTCCAGCAGAAGGACGGCCCCGTCCCGGTCGGGCGCGACCAGCGGGCCTCCACCGCCGACGACATGACCAAGGCCGTCGAGGAGTACGGAGGCTTCACGTATGCGCGCTAACCACCGCTTCCTGAAGGTGGCGGCGGCCGTCACCGCCGTACAGACCGGCCTGGTGCTGCTGGCCACGAACGTCTTCGCCGCTC
Organism: Streptomyces sp. NPDC006743; assembly: GCF_040703815.1. NCBI lineage: Bacteria > Bacillati > Actinomycetota > Actinomycetes > Kitasatosporales > Streptomycetaceae > Streptomyces > Streptomyces sp. NPDC006743. The sequence goes on from NZ_JBEYJA010000004.1 coordinate 322,502, forward strand.
CGCCGTCACCCGGCGCACCCGCGTCGCCGTCGACATCTCCCTCATCGGGCAACACCGTCTGCGGCCTGATCAGCGCCGGACCTGCCAGGGAACACTGCGAGCAGGGCAACGGTTCATCGAAGTCCAATGGGATCTCCACCGACCCCACCTCCACCCTCGACCCCCTCTCCTCCCTCGCCAAGGGCTGTGCCGACGCCGCCTCCTGGACCGTCAAGCAGCTCAGCAAGGCGGTGCAGGAGACCGCCACGGTCGACTTCACCAACCAGAAGTTCCTCCAGCAGTACGCCATCGTCTTCGCCGCCTCGGCGATCCTCACCCTCCTGCTGTGGCTGCTGGCGGTCGCCAAGCGGGCCGTGCGCGGCGTGCCGCTGTCCACCGCGCTCTCGGAGGCCGTCGGCTTCCTCTGGCTGACGGTGCTCGCCTCCGCCTTCACCCCGCTGATCCTCTACACGGTCGTCTCCGCGACCGACAGCGTCAGCGACGTCCTCGCCAAGGCCACCGGCGACCAGACCGGCACGTTCTTCGGGACGTTCGCCGGCGCGCTGGACAAGGGCACGGACATCGGCGGCGGCCCGATCATGCTGATCCTGGTGTCGCTCGTCTCGATCCTCGCCGCCGGCGTGCTCTACCTGGAGCTCTTCCTCCGGGCGATCCTGCTCTACGTCGGAGCCCTGCTCGGCGTCGTCGTCTACTCCGGGCTGGTCGACAAGAACCTGTGGGGCCACGTCCGCCGCTGGGCGGGCATCATGATCTCCGTGATCCTGGTCAAGCCGGTGATCGTGATCGTGCTCGGCCTCGCCAGCGCGCTCTCCTCGGACGACGGCCCCGACGCGCTCGCCGCCGTCGTCTCCGGCCTCGCCATCATCCTGCTCGCGATCTTCGCCAGCGCCATGATCTACCGCTTCGTGCCCGGCTTCGGCGACGAGATCGCCGCCGGCCGCAACAACCGCATCATGCAGGGCGCCGAGGGCAAGGCCGCGGCCGTCATCAGCTCCCCGGCGACCCTGGTCGCCCAGGGCATCAAGACCCACAGCACCCGGGCCGACAGCAACGGCGGGGCAGGCGGCGGCACCTCCGCCCCCCGCCCCGCCAACCCCGCCTCCGGCGGCGTCGCCGCGCACAGCGCGCGCGCCGCGGACAGCGGCGGATCCGTCCCCTCCGCCGCCCCCGCTCCCCGGGCACCCAGCCCGGTGAACACCCCCCACGCCAGCAGCACCCGCAACAGCAGTACCAACCGCACGGGAGGTGAAGGGCGTTGACGACCGAGTCCCACGTGTCCCCCACGGTCACGCCCCGCCGTACATATCTCATCGGCCGGGCCCGGCCGAACGCCATCGTCGGCCGCAACCGCGAGACCGGCGAGATCGCGCTGATCATCGCCGGCGCCGCCATCGGCATGATGTGCGGCCTCCTCGTCCCCGTGCTGTCCCTGCGCATCGTCCTGCTGGCCGGCTTCCCGCTGCTGGCCCTGGCCGCCGTCTACGTGCCCTACCGGCACCGGACGTTCTACAAGTGGTTCGAGATCAACCGCAGCTTCAAGCGCACCGTCAAGCGCGGCGCCGTCTACCGTTCCGGCGTCATGGAGGCCGGCACCCGCGCCGACGGCCGCGAGATCGAGATCGGCCCGCCGCCCGGCATCGGCCGGATCACCTGGCTGGCCGCGCCGTTCGGGCCGGACGAGATCGCCGTCCTGCTGCACGCCGACCGCAAGACCGTCACCGCCGCCATCGAGATCGAGGGACCCGGCGTCGGCCTGCGCGACTCCGAGGACCAGGAGGCCCTGGTCGACCGGTTCGGCACCCTGCTCAAACACGTGGCCAACGGCGACGGCTTCGTCACCCGCCTGCAGATGCTCGCCCGCACGCTGCCCGCGGACCCCGACGCCCACGCCAAGGACGTCGCCCAGCGCGGGGACACCCGCGCACCGCAGTGGCTCCAGCAGTCCTACGACCAGCTCCAGTCCATGGTGTCCACCAGCAGCGAGCAGCACCGCGCCTACCTCGTCGCCTGCATGCACTTCACCCGCGAACTGGCCGCCGAGGCGCACGCGATGGCCCGCGCCGCCCGCCCCCGGTCCGGCCGCAAGCTCGACCGGGACGCCGGGCTCGCCGTCGTCATGGCCCGCGAGCTGACCGACATCTGCTCCCGACTCCAGGAGGCCGACATCCGCGTACGGCAGCCGCTCGGCCAGGGCCGGCTCGCCTCGCTGATCCACTCCATGTACGACCCGGACCACCCGATCGACCACATCCAGGCGATGACCCAGCGCAACGCCTGGCCGGCCGAGCTGGACGCCATGGAGCCGACGTTCCTCCAGGCCAAGACCCGCGAGTCCGCCACCCGCGAACCGTGGTGCCACGCCACCGCCTGGGTCAAGGAGTGGCCGATGACCCCGGTCGGCGTCAACTTCCTGGCCCCGCTCCTCGTCCACACCCCGGACGTCATCCGCACCGTCGCCGTCACCATGGACCTCGAACCCACCGAGGTCGCCATCGAACGCATGCTGACCGAGAAGACCAACGACGTCGCCGAGGCCAGCCGCGCCGCCAAGATGAACCGCACCGTGGACCCCCGCGACGTCCAGGCCCACCACCGCCTCGACCAGCGTGGCGAGGACCTCGCCAGCGGCGCCGCCGGCGTCAACCTCGTCGGCTACATCACCGTCTCCTCCCGCACCCCCGAGGCCCTGGCCCGCGACAAGCGCACCATCCGCGCCTCGGCCGGAAAGTCGTACCTGAAACTGGAGTGGTGCGACCGCGAGCACCACCGCGCCTTCGTGAACACGCTCCCGTTCGCCACCGGAATCCGACGGTAGGGGCTGATGCTCTGATGCGGGACCCGCTGACCGCACTCACGGACGCCTTCACGTCCTTCCTGTTCGGGAAGGTCGAGACGACCCGGCTCCCGGTGCGCACCTCCACGGGCCAGGCCCAGGCGGTCTACCTGCCCACGGCCGCGCCCGGCCTCGGCGACTCGGGCGTCATCATCGGCCGCGAGGTGTACTCCGGGAAGGGCTACATCTACGACCCCTTCCAGCTGTACGGCCAGCAGCTCCCCGCCCCGCACTGGCTGGTCCTCGGCGAGTCGGGCAACGGCAAGTCGGCCCTGGAGAAGACGTACGTCCTGCGCCAGCTCCGCTTCCGCGACCGCCAGGTCGTCGTCCTGGACGCCCAGGGCGAGGACGGCGTCGGCGAATGGAACCTGATCGCCGAGGAGCTGGGGATAACTCCCATCCGCCTCGACCCGACGGCCGCCCTCAACCACGGCATCCGCCTCAACCCCCTGGACCCGTCGATCACGACGACCGGCCAGCTCGCCCTGTTGCGCACCATCATCGAGGTCGCCATGGGCCACGGCCTGGACGAGCGCTCCGGCTTCGCGCTCAAGGTCGCGCACGCCTACGTCAACGAGACGATCGTCCAGCGCCAGCCGGTCCTGTCCGACATCGTCGAACAGCTGCGCCACCCCGAGCCGGAGTCGGCCGAGGCGATGAACGTCGCCATAGACGACGTCCGCGCCTGGGGCCTGGACGTCGCCCTGGTCCTGGACCGCCTGGTCGACGGCGACCTGCGCGGCATGTTCGACGGGCCGACGACCGTGGGCATCGACCTGGACGCTCCCCTGATCGTCTTCGACCTGTCCCACATCGACCGCAACTCCATCGCCATGCCCATCCTCATGGCGATCGTCGGCGTGTGGCTGGAGCACACCTGGATCCGCCCCGACCGCAAGAAGCGCATCTTCCTGGTCGAAGAGGCCTGGCACATCATCAACAGCCCGTTCGTCGCACAGCTGTTCCAGCGCCTGCTGAAGTTCGGGCGCCGGCTCGGCCTCTCCTTCGTCGCCGTCGTGCACCACCTGTCGGACGTGGTCGACGGCGCGGCGGCGAAGGAGGCCGCCGCGATCCTGAAGATGGCCTCCACCAGGACGATCTACGCCCAGAAGGCCGACGAAGCGAGGGCGACGGGACGTGTCCTCGGCCTGCCCCGGTGGGCGGTGGAGATCATCCCCACCCTCACCCCGGGCATCGCCGTGTGGGACGTCAACGGCAACGTCCAGGTCGTCAAACACCTCATCACCGAGACCGAACGCCCCCTGGTCTTCACCGACCGCGCGATGACCGAGTCCTCCCACGACCACCTCGCCACCGACGACGCCCTGCGCGCCGCCGAACTCGAGGCCGAACAGCGGGCGGCCGCCTTCGCCGAACAGCACGTCCCGGACCTGGGCGGTTCCTCCGAGTCGACGGTGGCCTAGGGGAGGCGGGCACGGTGCGACCCGACGACCGCGACCGGGGAAGGGCCCGGGGGCAGGGCGGCATCCCGGACGGCCTGCTGATCGGCCTGCTCGCCTTCCTCCTCGGCATGACCGTGCTGGTGTGGACGGCGACCGGTCTGGCCGGTCTGTTCGCGCACGGTTCCTGGCCGTCCGGCGTCACCTTCACCCGTACGCCCGTGGCGATGCGTCATCTCATCACCGAACCGCACGACATGCCGGGCGCCTGGCCCGGCACCGAGCCGGCCGGCCTCTCCGGTTACGGGCTGTTCTGGGGCCTGTTCATCGGCCAGCTGATGGTGCTGTTCGTACTGACCGTGTTCGTCATGGGGACGACGGCGAGGTGGCGCGCGGGCCGGGCCAGGCGGCGGGAGGCGGCCGCGGCGGCCCGCGCCGCGCACCCGCAGGCCGCACCCGCAGCGCCCCACCACGACGTGCCCGTCTCTCCCCAGCTCCCCGCCGCCCCCGGGACCCCGGCCGGGTCGGCAGTCCCCATGCCCCAGGAAGTACCGGGCTCTCACGAGGTACCCGGCCAGCGCACGCCCTCCGGGACGGCGTGGCAGCAGCCCGCCGCCACGCCACCGTCCCAGGCACCGCAGCACGTGCCCGAGGCGGACTCCCCGGCCGCCCTGGCGGCCCCCCCAGGTCCCGTCACGGCCCTGGCGGGCCCCCAGGAGCCGCTGCCGGGCGCGGGCAGCCCACGGCCCACGCTCGTCGTCGCCCCGAGGGAGAGCCGCCGCACGACCGCCGCCCAGGCGGTCCTCGACGCCGCCGGTCCCGTGCTCGTCGTCACCTCCGAGCCCGCCCTCTGGCAGGACACCAAGGACGCCCGGTCGAAGCTGGGCCCCGTCCACCTCTACGATCCCGGGCACCTGTGCGACACACCGGCCCGGCTGCACTGGTCCCCCGTCGCGGGCTGCGCGGACAAGGACACGGCGGTGGCACGAGCCGCCGCCCTGCTCGCTCCCGTCCGCCCCGCCGCCAAGATCGACCAGGCGGTGAACGACACCGCGCAGACGCTCCTGCGCAGCTACCTGCACGCCGCGGCGATCGACGGCCGCACGATCCGGCACGTCCACCGCTGGTCGCAGGGCACCCAGCTCCAGGAGGCCGTACGGACCCTGCGGACCAACCCCAAGGCGGCGCCGGGCTCCGCGGGCGAACTGGAGGCCGCGCTCACCGCGCACCCCGAACGCCGGGACATCGCACAGGAACTGACGGCCCGCGCGCTGGCCTCCCTCTTCACGGTGAACATCCGGGAGGCCTGCACTCCTCACCGAAATGATGCGGTCGCCTTGGATTCCTTCGTGGATGAAGGGGGAACGCTTTACGTGGTCGGGGAATCCATCGAGGATCCCCGCACCCACCCGGGCGCTATGCCCCTCCTGACGGCACTCGCCGCAAGCGTGGTCGAGCGCGGCCGGCGCATGGCCGAACGGTCATCCTCCGGTCGGCTCGACCCACCACTCACCCTCGTCCTCGAGGACGTGGCGGCCGTGGCCCCGCTGCCCCAGCTCCCCGAGCTGCTGGCCGGGGGAGCGGACCGGGGCCTGCCGACGCTGGCGCTGCTCCGGTCCCGGGAACAGGCCCGCGCCCGCTGGCCGCACGACGACCTCCCGGCCTGACCGTCGCCGTCACGGGCGTGCGAGGACATACTCCAGTTCGTCCGACCCGGGGGCGGAGGCCAGGGGCACGGTCCGGCCGCTCGGCAGGAAGCCGACCCGGCGGTAGAAACGCTGAGCCCGGCCGTTGTCCTCGTGGACGATGAGCCGCACCCGCTCCGCGCCGGCCTCCCAAGCCCATCGCAGGGCCTCGTCGAACAGCACCTCCGTCAGCCCGCACCCCCGGTGCTCGGGTCGCACGTACACGCCGACGACATGCCCCTGCCGCTGCTCGATGGGGAATCCGGCCCAGTCGGTCGTACCGGCTTCCTCCATGAGCAGGGTGACGGTCCCGACCCACTCCCCGTCCGGGCCCTCGGCGATGAACTGCCGTACTTCGGTGGACCCTTCGGCGGCCCCGGCGGCCCGGTCCTGCCAGAAGGAGTCGGGCCGGGCGGCGGCGTCCGCATACGTCTCGAGGAAGGCCAGGTGGGCGACCGGGTCCTGGAGGGCCTCCAGCCGCAACGCCTTCACGGCCGGCCACTCGTCGGCGCGTATGGCGCGGACCAGGTACTTCTCGTCGTGCTTCGCGACGCTGTCGGGGCTGCTCATGAGGGCTACGGTAATGCAGACAAAAGAAAAGGCCCACACCATTTCGGTGTGGGCCTTTTCTGAATGATTGTTCGGCGGTGTCCTACTCTCCCACAGGGTCCCCCCTGCAGTACCATCGGCGCTGTAAGGCTTAGCTTCCGGGTTCGGAATGTAACCGGGCGTTTCCCTCACGCTATGACCACCGAAACACTATGAAACTGTCAACCGCACCACGCCGTGACCAGGCATGGGGTTGTTCGTGGTTTCAGAACCAACACAGTGGACGCGAGCAACTGAGGACAAGCCCTCGGCCTATTAGTACCGGTCACC